>NZ_JAESIT010000017.1:0-110273 GCF_016756935.1 Chryseobacterium sp. KMC2 | reverse complement strand
TTGTAATTTAGCAATTTCAATAATAAACATGAGACAAAAAATCACTATTTTATTTCTATTCTCTTTTGTATCAGCACTTTGGGCCCAAAGAAACACCATAGAATGGGATGGTTCAAAAATTCAGGATTTTGGTGATACAAAATTAATTCTTCCAAATTTCAAAAATGATGGTTTTTCGTTTAGCCAAAATAACATTTTTATCATAACTAAACAAAAAATAGGGGAAAAACAGCTGAGAGTTTCTGACCTTATTTGGGAGAATGTTTCCAACAAGGATTTATTTGAATTGGACAAAGGCAGCCTACCCGATTATGATATTGCGAATGTTTCATATTATACCCTAGAGGGAGAAAGCTATGCCAGTATTAATGTTGCTTTATTTAAAAATGTAAAAGGACGGGTTCAAAGATTATCTTCATTTAATGTTTCTGAAGCCTCTGCTCTGAACACTACAAATAATGTAAACAGAATAGGATCTACAGCCAACCCTCTTTCAAATGGAAGCTTCTATAAGATAAAGGTAGATAAATCGGGAATTTTTAAAATCACCTCTCAATTTTTAAAAGATAACGGGATCAACCCAGCATCTGTGAATCCTAAGAATTTCAGAATATATGGAAACGGAGGTCTTATGCTTCCGGAATTTAATCAGGATCCAAGATACAGTGCATTGCAGGAAAATGCCGTTCAGGTGGTAGGTGAAGATGATGGTGTATGGAATGACAGTGATTTTGCTCTTTTCTACGCTCAGGGACCGGATGGCTATAACCTTTATAATAGAGGTAATGGTAATGGTTATAAAAGAACAGATACCCGTTATGACAGAAGTGATAATGTCAAAAATATATATGAAGACTTTTCATATTACTATATTACCTTTGACAAAGGTCCGGGTAAAAGGGTTCCAACTATCGACGGAGACCTCCCTAACCAGCTGATCACAAGATATGATGACTACCAGGTGATCAACAATGATCAGAAAAATCTTATGAAAGTAGGTAGAGTGTGGTTAGAAGATGCCCCTTTCACTACCGAAAAAACAATAACCTTTACCACCAAATCCCCTATACAACCTTCGGATGTTATAAGGTACAGAACCAGAGTGGCTGGATACAGAGCACAAAAAAATACAATTGATTATAAAATCAATGATGTGAACCCTGCATCAGGGGCAGTTCCTGAAGACACTTCCAATTTCCAGTATAATCTTTATTTCCTGCTTCCCTACAACGGAACAGTAAGCAACCTGAGTGGAAATCAAATTACCTTTAAGTACAATCCCAATATTTCTATCAATCCTAACGGATCATTCTATATAGATTATACTGAAGTACAATATAAAGAGAATCTTGTATACAATGGTTCACAAATGAATTTCAGAGATTTCTCTCTGGTAAGCGGAAGTAATACCAACTATGGTTTCAGCATTTCCAATGCTTCCAATATAGAACAGGTATGGGATGTAACAGATATTACCAATGCCAATAGAAGAGTAAATAAAGCCGGTGCCGGAAGTTTCAATTTTGCTTATATAGCTGCTGATCAAAACTTCAATAATGAGTTTGTTGCTTTTAGAGCGGATGCTGCTTTTTCTCCACAGTTTGTAGAGAGAATTGGTAATCAAAATCTTTCTGCCTTACAAAATATAGATTATCTGATCTTAACGGTTCCTCAAATGATGGGGCAGGCACAAAGACTTGCCAGCTATCACCAGACAAAAAACAATTATAATGTAGAGATTGTAGATATCAATAAGGTATATCAGGAATTTGGAAGTGGAAGCAGAGATCTTACAGCTATAAGAGATTTTGTGACAAAACTGAATACCCCGCAGGGAAGACTTAAATATGTATTTATTCTGGGAGATACATCCTATGATTATAAAAATAAAGTTTCAAATAATTCCAATGTTGTTTCCAGCTACCAAAGTGAGCAGTCTTCAGACTATGTAGGTTCTTTTGTTACGGACGATTATATTGTCATGACGAAACCACAAACAGCAAATATTATTGAAAATAACCTGCCGGATATACCGGTAGGAAGAATTCCTGCATCAAATGCTTCTGAAGCCGGAGATATGATCAGCAAAACACTGGCATATTATAATGCATTGCCTGGGCAATCCAGTCCGTTTGGAGAATGGCGTATGAGGTTAGACTTTGTGGTAGATGATGACAATGACGACGGCCCTCCTTTCCACAATGTTATGAACACTACGCTGGTCAATGTATTTGAGCAGCCGGGACAGCAGCAGCTGAAAGAATATAATGTTAAGAAATTATACCTGGACTCTTTCACTGCTCAGAGTACAGCAGCAGGACAAAGATACCCACAGGTTAATCAGGCTATTTCCAATGCTATCGGAAACAGTATGTATCTGTTCTATTTCGGACATGGAGGGATCAACGGTTGGGCACAGGAAAGAGTATTAACCAGTACAGAAATCCAAAATTCCAATAACTTCTCTAATGTTTACAGCAGATTCCCATTTGTTTCTACAATTACCTGTGAATTTACCTTATGGGATGAACCTGCCACTAATTCTGCAGGAGAACAGTTCATTAAGCTAAAACAGGGCGGTGCTGCAGCCATGATTACCTCAAGCCGTGCTATTGGAGTAATCTACGGACGTCAGTTTACAGATACTTACACTAAAAATATCTTTAAATTGACTAATGATGACTTCGAAACATTAGGAAATGCTCATTTAACGGCAAAGAAACAAAGAGGAGCTGACCTTAACCATTTAAAGGTAAATCTTTTGGGTGATCCTGCTATGAAACTGAGCAGACCTCAGAGACTTTTAGTAATTGATAATATTGAAACTCCTGTTCCAGGTCTGATCAGAGGTTTGGATTTTGTGAAAGTAAAAGGACATATCAATAATTCGAACGGAACATTAAACAATACTTTTAACGGAAGAGTTACTATTAATATTTTCGATAAGAGAATCAATAAAAAAACATTAAATAATGATGGACACCTTAGTCCTATATTAGAATATACAGAAGAAGGAAGCCCTATTGTAAAAGCTTCGGGTGTAGCTGTAAACGGAGTTTTCACTGCCGAATTCTATGTGCCTAAAGATATTAATTATACTGTAGGACAGGGAAGAATATTAGGATATGCTGATAATAAGGTCATGGATGTTTTCAACAATCAGGCTGTACAGGTAGGAGATCTTAACCCTAACGGAGTTAATGATAACCAGCCTCCAAAAGTAAAGCTGTATATGAATAACACCAATTTTGCTGATGGCGGTATCACCAATCAAAACCCTACCCTTCTGGCTTGTCTTACCGATGATACAGGAATCAACTCTACAGGTTCAGGTGTGGGTCACGATATCACCGTATATCTGGACGGACAAATTATCAACACTATTATTTTAAATGATTTTTATGCTGCAGGAGAAGGAAACGGATGTTTAAATCCAAGTCTTGCCGAATACCAAAAAGGAAATGTAACTTACCCTTTCAGGAATTTAGCCATAGGCCAGCACCAATTATTATTTAAAGTTTGGGACATAAACAATAATTCGACAACTGCCACGTTAAATTTTGAGGTTAAAGATGAATCTGATCAACATTTGGTAATCAACCGTCCATTAAACTGGCCCAATCCTTTTACCAATAAAACTTATATCCAGTTTGAGCACAACTGTTCTGATATTCTGGATGTGAATGTACAGATTTACACGATAACAGGAAGATTGGTAAGAACTTTATCTCAGCCAGTGGTTGCAGAACCGTTCCTACAGGGCTTTAGAACACCTCGCCAGGCAATAGAATGGGACGGAAGAGATGATTTTGGGGCAACAGTAGCAAAAGGTACGTATATTTTTAAGATATTTGCAAAAAGCCAGAATCAGGAAAAATGCAAAGGAAGTGCTACAGCTGTAGAAAAAATGGTACTTTTGAAATAATTAGATAATACATAGATAATAATATTAATAAAAAACTGATAATATATAAAAGACAACATATGAATTTAACTACTAAACTGCTTTTAGGATTTGGGTTAAGTGCTGGTTTTCTAGGATATTCACAAGATCTAGGTAAAGTAGGTCCTGTATTAACCGGAGCACCTTTCCTAAGAATTGCACCAGATGCCAGATCAGGAGGTATGGGAGACCAGGGGGTTGTAACCTCTCCGGATGCATTTTCACAATTCTGGAATGCTGCAAAATATCCTTTTAGCAGAACAAGTTCTTCCATCGGTCTTAACTACACGCCGTATATGGGAAAACTTACTAACGATGTATTTTTACTATATGGAGCTTTCCATAAATTTTTGGGACAAGACGAAAGATCTACTATTTCCGCGAGTATTTATTATTTCAATATGGGTCAGGTGGACCTTACTCAGTTGGTAGGTACTGAAATTGCTTCCATGGGTACATCAAAACCAAATGAATTCTCTCTAGACGTTGCCTATGCTTTGAAGCTATCCGATTCATACTCAATGGCTGTAACAGGTAGATTTATCCGTTCAGACTTAGCCGGTGGATTCAATACAGATACAACCCTTAAGGCTGCTAACTCTTTTGCAGTAGATATTTCAGGATATTACAGCTCTCCAAAATTCACAGGATTAGGAGGAAATGACGGTAAAATTAATGCCGGTTTTGCGGTTCAGAACCTAGGTCCTAAACTGGATTATACAGGAAATGAAGAATCAAGATCTTATCTTCCTACGATGGCAAGATTAGGGGTTGGATATGACATGTACCTGGATGATATGAACAGAGTGGGAATTAGCGTGGAAGGTTCAAAACTTTTGGTTCCGGGATCTGAATATGTTGGAATTGATCCTAACACAAGACAACCGAGATATGAAATTCCAAATGTAGGTCCAATGGCCGGTATTGGAAAATCTTTCAAAAATAAAAACAGTATCATGTATAGTGGTGCTATTGAATATTCATACGACAATGCTTTCTCTGTAAGAGGAGGTTATTTTCATGAAAGTGAAGAACAGGGAGCAAGACAGTTTGCTACAGCTGGTATCGGATTGAATTACCGTTCTTTCGGACTTGATCTTTCTTATCTGATTAATATGTCTAAAATTAACAGTGCTTTAGATAACACTCTTCGTTTCGGTCTTACCTGGAACATTGGAGATGAAACATCTAATAACGACCGTTAACAGCAACATCAATATAATACAAAAGCCTCATCTGCATGAGGCTTTTTTTATTGGAAACAGAAGAAGGGCTTATTATCAATCATCAATATGCTTCGCTTGTCTCATTTTTTTCTGTCAATCCACCATTCACTTTATAACGCAAAAATGAACTGCCGGCAACACTTCTTTCCTACTATTAAAAAAATATAACATTTAAGTTTACAAAAGTCTCATCATTATAACTATTTTCTTAAATTCAATAGCTATTTTTGTAGTATGAACTATTCAGCAGAGCTAAAAAAATTTGTAACCAGTCAATATGTATATTCTGCCATTAGAATTACATTAGCTACTGTTCTGCCCTGTTTAGTCCTTGCCCACTTTGGGATTTTAAAGGAATATTTCCTCTTTCCTCTCGGAACCAGTTTTGTAGCTCTTACAGACCAACCGGGACCTTTCATCCGAAGAAGAAATGCACTCACTTTTGCCATCTGCTGTTTTGTCTTTGTAGCCCTTATTGCCAGCTTGGTCATGGACCTTAAACTATTAGTGCTCCTCGAAATCATTGTATTTGGAATGTTTTTCTCCCTGATCGGAGTTTATGGTCAGAGATTGGCTGCTGTAGGCTCCCTATCACTGGTTGTACTCGCCATCTTTATTGATGGCCATCTTACAGGAAGCAATATCTTAAAAAGCTTACTGATCTTTGCCTGTGGCTGTATATGGTTTTTACTTATCTTCCTTGTTGTAACTACCATCCGCCCCTATAAACTGGCTGGCCAGATGATTGGAGAAAACTATCTTCAGCTGGCAGAATTTTTAAAGATTAAGGCTAATTATTATCAGAAAAATCCTGATTTTGATAAACTGACCACTCAGGTTATCGCTAAACAGATTGAAATAAAAAACCTTCAGGAAGACACCCGGGAAACTGTTTTTAAAACAAGAACCATCGTTAATGAATCTACAACAACCAGTCGTTTGCTGATGTTGATGTTCCTGAACTCTATGGACCTTCATGAAAAACTGATGACCTCTGAGAGTGACTATCAAAAGCTACAGCAGAGTTTCGAGGACAGTATGATCCTGGTTAACATTCATGATTATCTGAATCTTTTGGCCGAAGAAATCACCAATATCGGAATTGCCCTCCAAAGTGGAACACGAGCAAAATCCATATTTAACCTGGAGCTTGAATTAAAGAACCTTAATTACAATTACTTCGAACTCAGAAATAAACAATTAAGCTCAGAAAATCTGGAAAATTTCATGATCCTGCGTCAGATCCTGATGCGTATCAATGAAATTACCAAAGAGATCAATGAGATTTATAAAGTATTTTCCCAGGATGTCAAGCTGGCAAAAAGTTTATCTACCGGTCTGGATCTGAAAAAATTTATGCCGAATGAGCCTAAGCTTAATGCTAAAGTGCTAAGGAATAACATTTCATTATCATCCTCTCATTTTCGCCATGCGATAAGAATTACTACCGCTCTGCTGGTGGGATACCTTTTCTCTATGTTTGATTTTCTGGGACTGGGACATACCTACTGGATATTAATTACCATTACTGCGATCCTAAAGCCGGCCTATTCCATTACAAAGCAAAGAAACCTGCTTCGTCTCTACGGAACCATTACCGGAGCTACTATAGCGTATATCATTCTGCATTTTATACACATCAACGGCGTTTTATTTGCCATCCTGCTTATAAGCATGATCATGTGTTTCAGCTTTTTAAAAGGACGGTACTTTTGGGCTGTATTATTCATGACGATCTATGTTTTCCTCAGTTTTAATTTCTTAAACCCTGGAAAGATAGATGTTATTTTCAAAGACAGAGTGGTAGATACAGCTATTGCCGGAATTATCGCTTTTGCAGTATCATATATTGTATTGCCGGTTTGGGAACACACCCAGAATTTAGATTTGATGAAAAAATCTGCTGCGGATAACCTCATCTATTTCCAGAGCGTGATTTCTAAATTCCTTGAAGGAAATTTTGACCTTGAAGATTATAAGGTAAAGCGAAAGAATGCAATTATTTCTTTGGCCAATCTTTCAGATAATTTCCAGCGAATGATTTCTGACCCTAAAAACCAACAGAAAAAACTGGAAGTAGTTCATCAATTTGTGGCTACCTCGCACCTGGTCACAGCCTATACAGCTTCTCTTTCTCAGTACTCCAAAAGCAATGAACAGTATCCTGAAATAGACGCCGAAAGCTGGAGCAGAAAAATTGAGGCTGAGATGCAGCAGACTTCCACCCTACTCAACGGTAATGATATCAGCGAAGCTCTTAAAATGGAAAGCCGTCTTGAGCCGGAAGACTCTTCCATTGAAGACCTGCTCTTGAAAAGAAAAACGGAGATCGAAGAAAATGAGATTATCGACAGAAGAGATCCCGATAAAATTTCACATTTAACGGAACTTAAAAATATCCATGATATCCTGGAACTGATTTATGATGTAGCCAAGGAACAGAGAAAAGTTATTGAAAAATACAGAATTGAGAAGCACGCTACTGCTACGCCTCCACAATCGTAAAGCAATAATCGTCAAAAAATTCTACCCTTGCCTTAAACTCATCTGAAAACTGCTCGTCATACACACGGCAGCTAATCTTATGAAGATGTTTAAGCTCAAAGGGTTTCACTTCATAGTTTTTCTTCAGAGACCAATATTTTGAATGGTGGATTTTATACATACTTTCCTTTACACTCCATATAATAGTATAAAAAGTATCTGCCTTATCTTCAGGAATGAATCCTCTTTCATTTTCATAAGTGAATTTATCAATCACCCTTAAAATTTTAGGATTGAATTTTTCAACGTCAATACCTATTTTGTTTTTAGAAATAGCAATAGCTGCAAATGGGAAAGAATGGGTAATGGAAATTTCCGCATCATGAGGAGAAAGAAAAGGTTCTCTTTCTTTATACAGAATTTTGGAAGATGGCTTTAGTCCTTTCAGAAGTTTGCGTACCATCAGAACTTCCAATAGTTTTTTGGGATGGTAATCCTTTACTTTTTCAGCATTTTCAGGCTCCAGAAGCTCGTGGATATCAAGTTCTTCGCTTTCGTCATACTTCCAAACAAGGATTGTGGCATTATCATCTGAAAAATCTCGGTAAAGGGGCATTCTTTTTTTATTGGGTAAAAATAGTGAAAAGAAGCGGAAATAGAAATAGGTGCAAACCGGAAGATAAAGAATCAAAGTGATTACAAGTTGCTCCCACAATTTACAGCAAAAGCATCAGGAAGATGAATCTTATAAAAACACCTGTTTTTCTACTATTGATTCCCAAACTAAAAGTGGTAAATTTGTTCTTATTCTTAAAAGTATAATTTTGGAAAAAATTGCTGTTATCGGAGGACTTGGCACTTTGTCGGGAGGTGACTTATTTTTTAAATTACTTAAAAACCAACGGGTATTAAAAAATCAATTACAGTATCACTTTGTATTTGAACAGCAACCTTATAGCCAAATCAATCTACCTTTATATCATGAAGAAGATATAAAGTCTAGAAAGTATTACACCTATAATGTCTGCAAAAAATTCGAAGCCCAGTCTTTAACCAAAGTACTTCTTCCCTGTTTTGCCAGCCATTCGTTTTTAGAAGAACTTCAAAAAGAAATCTCTATTCCGATCGTTAATATTTTCAAAGCATTAGCAGAATATATCAACTCAAGATTTAAAACTCCAATAAAAATAGGAGTATTAACATCTGATTATGTCAAAGAAAGCCATATGCTGAGCCAATATATTCCTGATCATGAATTAATATTTCCTTCCCATCAGCAAAGGTTAATGGAAGCTATTTATGGAGATCAGGGCATCAAAAATGGTTATTTTGACGGGCTTTCTTTAGAATATATCTACCAAGCTTGTACGGAACTCAATAGCAATGGCTGTGACATTATCCTACCCGGAATCACAGAGCTTTCTCTGATTGTAGAACAGCTATGGAAGCGGGGAATATCCATTCTTGATGTAAACCAGATCTATGCTGATTATGCTTTAGAACATGATAGCGATATAACTGCAAAACCATTTAAACTTGGCATATTAGGAGGTGTAGGCCCTTCAGCTACCGTAGATTTCATGAACAAAATTATCAAGAATACACCTGCACAAAAGGATCAGGACCATATTAAGATGGTTGTTGAGCAAAATCCTCAGATTCCCGATAGAACAGCCCATCTGATCTATCATGAAACAGATCCGAGTATAGCCCTGTTTTCCACTTGCAGACGTTTGGAAGCTGAAGGAGTTGACGCCATTGCTATTCCTTGCAATACAGCCCATGCTTTTGTACAAGATATTCAGGAACATTTAAGTATTCCGATCATCAATATGCTAACAACAACGGCTGAATACATTCGTGAAAGCTTTGGAGAATCAGTGAAAGTAGGATTATTGGCCACCAGTGGAACTATTGAAAGTAAAGTCTACCATAATATCCTGGAAGAATTTGGATTTGATGTTGTTATTCCCGATCAGGAACATCAAAATAATGTCATGGAAAGTATCTATGGTAAATTTGGAGTAAAGGCAGGGTTTACTGAGGGACTTTGTAAAGAGCACCTTCTTAAAGCAGCAGATTTCGTCATCAATAGCGGGGCCGAGGTTATTATACTCGGTTGTACAGAACTCCCTCTCCTATTTCCTATAGAAACTAAGATTGTCAAAAACGGAAAAAGCATTCCTTTGATTGACCCAACCTTAATTCTTGCAAAAAAAATAGTCCTGATTACAAAAAATGAAAGCAGCAACGAATAGAGAAAATGTTGGAAGATGGAAGTTTCTATTTGTTGATAAAAACAAAGGCAAACTTATTTAGAAAATCCATTCAAAAAAAATTACCCTTGGCAAGGTTTGAAACCTTGCCAAGGGTAATTAAATTTCATCTTTCAGCTCTCTTCTTATTTATTTAGACTGATGGTTCACATCATTTCTATGCTCAATAATTTCAAGATTGGAATCTACAAAGTAAGCACTTCCGAATCCGTTTACATAAGATCCTTTTACCGGTTGTAAAGCAATCAAAATAAAGTCACCCATTTCAGAAATGACATCCACTACTTTTCCGTGAGCTTCTTTCAATTTTGTAACTACGTTATTCCATGTTTCAGAGTCTCTTTCTATCTGAGAAGTTGTAGCTTCAATAGTCAGACGTTCTCTGGCATATATTTGTTTGGTAGCAGATTCATCTTCAATAAACATCATTGAGGTTTTTCTTCCTTCTGCAAGATTTTTGGTATGTCTCGCCATAAAAGATACCAGAATATAGAATGTATGACCATCCTGTACAAAAGGGGCATAGCTGGAATTAGGATTTCCTTCCGCATCTACGGTGGCCAGAACTACACTTTTACTTCTTTCTATAAGCTCTTTTACTTTTGGAGCAACGGGTTTTGCTTTTCTTTGAGATTCGTCTTGGGTATTGGTATGATTCATTAAGGTATTATTTATGAGATAAAAATAGTTATTTATATTAAGACTAAATAATTTTAAGCCATGTTTAATCTCATAAATCCGAACTCAGGCTGCCGTTTTTTTATCTTAATTATTAATTGTAATTTTGCATTTCATTATCAATTGAATTTAAAAACTATTCATTACATATGAGTACTACAACACAATACGTTCCTTATAAAGTTAAGGACATTTCCCTAGCAGAATGGGGAAGAAAAGAAATTACTCTTGCAGAAGCAGAAATGCCAGGCCTGATGTCTATTCGTGAAGAATATGGACCATCTCAGCCACTTAAAGGGGCAAGAATTGCAGGATGTCTTCACATGACAATCCAAACAGCTGTGCTTATCGAGACATTAGTAGCTTTAGGAGCTGAAGTTACCTGGTCTTCTTGTAATATTTTCTCTACTCAGGATCACGCTGCTGCTGCTATTGCTGCTGCAGGAATTCCGGTATATGCTTGGAAAGGATTAAATGAAGAGGAATTTGACTGGTGTATTGAGCAGACTTTATTCTTTGGAGAAGACAGAAAACCATTAAACATGATTCTGGATGATGGTGGAGATTTAACCAATATGGTTTTTGATAAATACCCTGAATTCACAAAAGATATCAAAGGTCTTTCTGAGGAAACAACTACCGGAGTACACAGATTGTACGAAAGAATGAAGAACGGAACTTTAGTAATGCCTGCTATCAACGTAAACGATTCAGTAACTAAATCTAAATTCGACAACAAATACGGATGTAAAGAATCTGCAGTAGATGCTGTAAGAAGAGCTACTGACGTTATGTTAGCTGGAAAAAGAGTGGTAGTTTGTGGATACGGAGACGTAGGTAAAGGTACTGCTGCTTCTTTCAGAGGAGCTGGTTCTATTGTTACGGTTACTGAAATTGACCCTATCTGTGCACTTCAGGCTGCTATGGATGGATATGAAGTAAAAAGATTAGATACTGTAGTAGATAATGCAGATATCATCATTACTACAACCGGTAATTTTAACATCGTAAGAGGAGAGCACTTCCTTAAAATGAAAGACAAAGCTATCGTTTGTAACATCGGACACTTCGACAACGAAATCGATATGGCTTGGTTAAACAAAAACTATGGTCAGACTAAATCTGAAGTGAAACCTCAGGTTGATATCTATACTATCGAAGGAAAAGAAGTTATTATCTTAGCAGAAGGAAGACTGGTAAACCTTGGATGTGCAACAGGACACCCAAGTTTTGTAATGTCTAACTCTTTCTCTAACCAGACTTTGGCTCAGATCGAATTATGGAACAACGCTGCGGCTTACAAAAACGAAGTATACATGCTTCCTAAGCACTTAGATGAGAAAGTAGCTGCTTTACACCTTAAAAAATTAAGCGTAGAGCTTGAAACTCTTTCTACAGAACAAGCTGAGTACATCGGTGTGGACGTAAAAGGACCATTCAAACCAGAGTACTACAGATACTAAGAGTTACATCAAAATATAATATGATCCCACTATTTGGAAATAGTGGGATTTTTTTTATTTAGACCTCCTAAGCATTCCTTATTTTTGAAAGCAAAAAATACAGTATAATGACTCAGGATTACCCGTATAGGTTATAGGAAAAGGGGGTCAGATGGAAATCTTTTCGTTCAGTACGATTATAAATACATCACTCAATAAGATAAGAGCTCTCCAATTTGGGGAGTTTTTTTATGAGGTGTGAATTATGGAGTGTGAGATTCGGGGTTAAATAATCCTTATAAATATTCAATAGGAACGGACTTTAGTCCGTTTTCACGATAGAATAAAATCAAACTGGCTTTAGCCAAAACATTAAAATTAATGAATGTATTTCACCGTATTTTGCCCATATTTTCTCTCTCCTAGAGCTCTGTTTATAAAAAATGAATATCTTAGCCTTCTTAAATAAAACATTAATCTATGAAAAAACAAAAAGTCTCGAATGCATTCATCGCTGCATCCTGGGTAGCATTGGGAGCAGGAATGGTCGGCTATATTGTAGGCCTTGCAAGAGCTGAAATGCTGTTGAACGAAAAAGGATATTATTTCACAATCCTGCTCTATGGCCTATTTGCGGTTGTTTCTCTTCAGAAAGCAGTCCGTGACAGATTAGAGAATATTCAGGTAACAGATATTTATTACGGGATCTGTTGGTTTGCAACACTATCATCTATTGTATTACTGGCGGTAGGACTTTGGAATGCTACCATACTTCCAAGTGAAAAAGGGTTCTATGCCTTTGCGTTTCTACTGGCACTTTTTGGAGCCATCTCCGTCCAGAAAAATACAAGAGACAATATGGTTCAGGACTGATAAAAAACCTTCCATTTTTATGTGGAACATATTTTATTTATCTTTTTTGATGTATACCTGATTCACGCAATCTCATTATCAAAAAAAACGTTCTGCAGTTCATTAAAAATGACACTGTTTCTTCAAAAATTTACTAAAAAACAAAAAGCCTCACTTTTCAGTGAGGCTTTTGAATATTATAAGTCCGTTACAACTATTGATCAAAATGATTAGGATGCTGTGCTTTGATATCATCTACAGTTCCCAGTACTTTATCTTTCAAAGAATCCTGATATTTCTGAAGATTTTCAGCTATCTGAGCATCTGCACTTCCTAAAATCTTTGCCGCTAAAATCCCTGCATTTAAAGCCCCGTTTAAGGCTACAGTGGCTACCGGAATTCCACCAGGCATCTGAAGGATAGACAGTACAGAATCCCATCCGTCAATAGAATTACTGGATAAAATAGGAACTCCTATTACCGGAAGTGTGGTACAGCTTGCTACCATTCCGGGAAGGTGTGCAGCACCTCCTGCACCGGCAACAATTACTTTCAGGCCTCTTTCTTTAGCCGTCTTCGCATACTCAAACATTCTTTCCGGTGTTCTATGTGCCGAAACAACGGTCAGTTCATATGGAATATCCAGACTTTTCAGAAAATTTGCAGCTTGTTCCATGATTGGCAGATCACTCTGACTGCCCATAATAATTCCTACCATCTTCAATTTTATTAGATCCTCAAAGATAAAAAATTAAAACCTCTTGTTAAAATTTAAGTCATCAGCCAATAATAAAAAAAATATAAATCAAAAAGAATTAATTACTCCCTATTCATCATATTCAACATTTAAAATAGAGGCGAAAATTCATTAAATATAGATCTGTATCAGTAAAAATTACACCAACTGTGCCCATCCCGTTTATTTAAAAACCGGTAAATTTGTCAATCACACCTTATTTACCCTTGAAAGATTATAAACTCATTTTTGCCGTTTTTACTGTTGCTATTGTTTGGGGAACTACATTTTTAGCCATTCGTGTCGCAGTAGAAACTATTCCCGCGTGGTTTGTTGCAGGAATCCGTCAACTTTTTGCTTCTATTATCATGCTATTTATTCTCCTTTCCCGAAAGGAATTTAAGTGGATTGGATGGAAAAATCTGGGGTATCAAGTTATTTTCGCTTCCCTAATGCTGGTTATAGCCAATGGAATGGTTACAGTAGCTGAAGAAAGCGTCACCAGCAGTCTGGCTTCTCTAATTAGTGCTTGTGCTCCTATTCTGGTGTTTTTAGGAAGTCTTGCCATTGGCCTGCAAAAATTCAGTTTTAGGGCTATGGCTGGTGTTTTGATATGTTTCAGCGGTATACTTTTTGTGTTCTGGGACGGCCTTAAAGATCTTGCCAACCCCCAATACAGGACAGGAATGATTTTCCTTTTCTGTGCTATTTCAGGATGGGCCTCGGGAACAATCTTTACCAAAAAAATGAATATTCAAAGCGGAAATATCACCCTGAACCTATTTTATCAGTTTCTCTTTGCGGGAGTCGTTCAGATCATTTTCGCCTTTATTTTTTCAGAAAATTACAACTTTGAAAACTGGACTTTAAAGAGTATCTCTGCTATGTTATACCTCTCTGTTTTTGGCTCGGTAGCTGCCTTTTTTGCATTCCATTATGCATTAACAAAGATCTCTCCGGTACAGGTTTCTATTATTGCCTATATCAATACTATTATTGCTATTTTCTTAGGATGGCTGATTATGGATGAAAAGATTTCTTTTAAATTTATTATTGCAACGGCCTTAATTATCTGTGGTGTCTTTATTATCAATTACAGACCTGAAATGTTTAAAAAGAAAAAGATAGAAAAAGCGGCAAGCATCTAATGGTCTCCATTTTTTAAAAAACCATTTATTTTTAGCCAGTTTAAAAATAATTTCGGCCATTCTTCAGTATTAGTCCCTTTTTTACCTAACCCCCAACCGTGACCCCCTGACTGGAATAAGTGCATTTCTGCCGGAACTTTATTATTTTTTAGCGCCTGATACATGAGAATACTGTTTTCTACCGGAGAAATAGGATCGTCTTCAGATTGTGCTAAAAAGGTCATAGGTGTCTGAGTTCCCACTTGCTTTTCAACTGAAAGTTTGGCTTCGCTCTCTACATCCCCATTCTTTCCCAATAAAGATTTAAATGAATGGGTATTATTGTTAGGTGGCAACATAGATACGATGGGATAAATCATGCCCGTGAAATTAGGTCGTGCCGAAACTAAATCCATAGCATCCTGTGGCGAATAATACGCTGTATTAAACGTAGAGGAAATATATCCCGCCAAATGCCCTCCCGCAGAAAATCCCAGTACCCCTATTTTACTGGGATCAATTTTATATTTGTCCGCATTGCTTCTGATTATTCTTAACGCGCGCTGAGCATCCTGAAATGGGACCATATTACTTGCCCATCCTTCTCCGGGAAGCCTGTATTCCAATTCAAATGCTGTAATTCCCAGTGACTTCAGTCACTCTCCGGTCGGATAACCTTCTGATCCTGATTCAATATGGGCATAACCTCCCCCACTTATCACCAATATGGCAATTCCATTGGGATTTGTTGGTTCATGAATGATTAATTGGGGAACAGCAATATGAGTTAATGAACCTTTTGGGGATACTTTATTTTCACCTGCTGGGCCTGGTCCATCCGGAATTTTTTCCCAAAGCAAAACAGATTGCAGCTTATCCTTAGCGGAGCTTGCTTCCTGTGCCAATAGCATATTGACTGAACAGAAAAGGAAAAGAAAAATATTTTTCATTTTTTAAATTTTTAGTTCCTAAATCAAATAATTCCCATTAATCAAAAGTAATAACTATTATGAACAAATAATGACAGGGAAACCACCAATGTTTTATTTATTATATTGTAGGGAAGCCATCTTTTACCTGAGGATATTTTTCACATTTCCTCTTTTTTCCTTATATTGTTATACTCAACCTACACAATATGCTAAAAAACACATTTTTTGTCCTTCTGGCAGCCTCTTTACTTTTGATCAGCTGTGACTTTAAAGAAAAAGAAAAAAACCTGACAGACCGAGAAAAACAATTGCTCGAAAAGGAGAAGATATTCGCCAAAAAAGAATCCGAATATCAGTCACTTCTTAAAATGAGAGACAGTGTTTTTGCTAAAAAGGATTCGGTAAAAATAGCAATATGGCCGGCAGAAATTTCAGGATCATGGAACGGAAAAGTAATCTGTACAGAATCCAACTGCAGTGATTATGCGGTAGGTGATCAGCGTACAGATATCTGGGAATTTGATAATGATTCTACCCAGCCGATCACAAAAATTATCAACAATAACAATCTGGTAAGACTTTATGCCGGTAAGTTTGAAAATAATGAGATCAAATTATCTTTTAAGACAGATTCTACGGCAAAAAAGAATGTAGAAATGAATGTCCTTCTTAACGATATTTCCGATAACAAAATCAAGGGAACCAGAACCATTACTTCTGATGGCTGCAGTGCCAAGTTCTCTGTTGAGTTAGTACGTTCCACAAAATAAGCACCTATGATGTTATTGAGTATACATAATCTGAGTCTTCCTATAGAAGATCCGGTACTGAAGTTCCTGTTGGTACTGGTCATTATCCTTGCAGCACCACTATTATTGAATAAAATTAAAGTTCCACATCTGCTGGGGCTTATCATTGCCGGAGCCATAATAGGACCTAATGGTTTCAATGTACTGTCCAGGGACAGCAGCATTGTAGTTACGGGAACTACCGGACTCCTCTACATCATGTTTCTGGCCGGACTGGAGATCGACATGGGTGATTTTAAAAAGAACAAATGGAAAAGTCTTACTTTTGGACTTTATACCTTTACTGTTCCATTTGTTTTAGGATATTTAGGCGGTTATTATCTCCTTCATTTCTCTATGCTGACTTCGATATTATTTGCCAGTCTTTTTTCTTCTCATACCCTTATCGCCTATCCATTGGTAAGTAAATTGGGGATTGCAAAAAATAAGGCCGTTAATATTACCGTTGGAGGAACAATGATTACAGATATTCTGGCTTTATTGGTTCTTGCCGTAATCGTTGGAATGTCACAGGGAGATGTAGGTACTGAATTTTGGGTGAAACTATCAGTTTCTTTTGTGGTTTTTGCCCTTATTGTACTTATTGTATTCCCTATTATAGGACGTTGGTTTTTCAAAAGGGTGGATGATAAAATCTCGCAATATATTTTTGTACTGGTCATGATTTATCTGGCCGCTATGCTTGCTGAGCTAGCCGGTGTAGAAGCTATTATCGGTGCATTCTTTGCCGGATTGGCATTAAACAGGCTTATTCCCCATACTTCTTCTTTGATGAACAGAGTTGAATTTGTAGGAAATGCGATCTTTATCCCATTCTTCCTGATCAGTGTTGGAATGCTGATCGACTTTAAGGTTTTCTTTAAAAGCTGGGAAACGCTGGAGGTAGCCGGAATTATGCTTGTAGCCTCCATTGGAGGAAAATATCTTTCCGCTGTAGCCACTCAAAAAACGTTCAGACTGACTAAAGAAGAAGGAAAACTGATCTTCGGACTAAGTTCTGCTTCAGCGGCGGCCACACTGGCATCGGTAATGGTAGGTTATAATATTATCCTCTCCGAAACCGAGACTGGAGAACCCGTAAGATTATTGAATGAGCATGTACTGAACGGAAGTATTTTACTGATTCTTATTTCCTGTACCATTTCCTCTTTCATTTCTATGGCAAGTGCCCAGAAAATTGCAGAAACGGATAATGAAGATACCGTTTCAGGGAACAGCCATGAAGATGAAAATATACTGTTAGCCATCAACCATGAAGAAACTGTGGAAAGAATGGTCAATCTTGGAATTCTCATAAAAGCCCACTCTAACACTGAAGACCTGTTTGCTTTAAATGTAATTAATGAAGATAAGAATGAATCTTCTGTAAAAAATGCGGAAAAACTTCTTCATCAGGCTACAGATGCGGCGGCAGCGGCAGATGTTAAATTACAAGCTTTAAAAAGGTACGACAATGATGTTATCAATGGGGTCAACAACGTAATTAAAGAACAGAAAATTACAGATCTTATTATTGGATTAGAAGATGAGAAGGGATTCTCTCCGTCTTTTGTCTATAACCTATACAATGGTTACCTTCAGAATGATGATGTGAATGTATTGGTATACCATGCAGCACAGCCTCTCTCTACAATCAAAAGGTATGCTGTGATGATTCCTGAAAATGCCCATAAAGATGCTGGATTCTTCCATGCACTTTTAAGGGTTTGGAATATTGCCAGAAATTCCGGGGCAACAATGGTTTTTTATGCCCCTGAAAACATTATTGATATTCTTCAGAAAATCATGAAGAAAGCCAGTATAGAAGCAGAATTTATTATCATGAGCACGTGGCAGGACGGTGAAAAAACAGCTGCCCAGCTTAAGGATGATGAAGCTTTAATTATCTTGATGGCAAAACGCGGTATGAAGTCTTATATTCCGCGAATGAGATTAATTCCTGAACTTTTAAACAGAAATCTGAGTGACAATAATTATCTTTTGATTTTTCCATTCTCAGAATATGATAAAAACAGCCCCGAAATACGCTCCGTAGGAAACCATGGAGACTTTGTGGAAATAGGAAATGTGATTCAGAATATCTTTAAATAATACCAGCTAGTTTAGCCATGCTTTTAGTCTTTAAAACAACATTGAAAACAAAGAAGATAATCCTTTTAACAGCAGCTTTAAGTGTACAGTTATCATTTGCTCAATTTGCAAAGATTGTAGATGAGGACGGCTATGTAAATGTAAGGGAAAATGCAGATGCCAACAGTAAGATCATTGGAAAGATCAATTCGGATGAAATCGTCTATATATTTGAAGATGACAATAAGAATTGGGCTAATGTAAGCAATGGTTACATTCACAATTCAAGACTGAAATATATAAAATCTTATCAGGCTGTTCCCCCCACTGTACGTGATGCAAACAAAGCAATCTTTAAGTCAGGAAATATTAAAGTAAATATTGTTTCCGGAAAATTTAATTTTAAGGAAAATGAAAAAGATTTTTCTTCAACACTGTATGGAGATTTCTATAAAGAGCAGCAAATTTGGGGAATAGACGGTACCATTCCTAAGACACACTATATTTCTATTACTGCACAAATGGGAAACAAAACCATTCAAATTCCTGCAAAAGAGATTGAGAATCTGTTCGAGATCAATAATAAATCTACAACCTGTTATTATGACCGTACCAATGATATTTTATACATATCCATGTTAAATTCTGATGGTGCCGGCACCTATGTAGCCCTTTTCACTATTGAGAAAGGGGAATATAAAGGAAGAACTTTGGAGATTCCTTTTTAATTTGGTTTCCAAGCTAGATCTTTTAATGAGCATTAGACTTTAGTTTCAATTTTGTATTTTGCCGCAAAAATAATTCATGAAACAAATTATCAAATTTTTCTTGATCTTTATACCAGCTATTACCTTTGCACAGGATCTTAAATATTCTGAAAAAGAACTTCAGCAGAAACTAGACTCCATCAAAACAGAGGCTAATTTACTTTTCTCTCATGAAAATGCCTCATGGCATGCCAGTGATCTGGCTAACACTAACCCTAAACTCCGTGAGAATATGGGAAGCTACCTAACCTATCAGTCAAAGGATATCATAAAAACAGTTTTTCTTAATAAAGACCAAAGTAAAATCATCGCTGAATATGACTTTAAAAACGACCAGAAATCACCTGTAAAAGAAAGCTTTACACAAAGAGAACTGGACAGTACAGAAAGTACTCTAAAGAACATTCATTCTGTGGTCATTCCGCAATTGTCAGATCCCAAATATGAAGTGGCATTACCACAAGGATATAGTCTGAACCTGATTCTTATTCCATTTAAGGAAAATTATAAAATATATCTGATTTCAGGAACTTCTCAATCCGGAATCATTCCGTTTGGAAATGATTATCTTTTTGTATCAGATAATAAAGGAAAGATTATTTCTAATCAAAAAATTCATTCAAGACTAGTGCCTGCTCAGGCAACAATGGGAGATGGAAGTATAGCAACAATGGTTACTCATAGTCATTTAAAAACCAACCCGTTTATTTCAGTTACGGATATCTGTACTTTTAAACTTTATGCTCCGCTTACAAAACTGGAAGAATTTTCTATTTACTCTCCTGCATTAGGAACTTATATGAAATACAATTACAAAAAGGATAGTATAGAAATAGTTAAAAAACCTTAGATATAAACAAAAAAATAGCTGTAGTTTTCTCTACAGCTATTTTTATATATTTCAATTCAGTTATTCTGAAATCACTCTCACCATTCCTTTCACCATGACAAGCTTTTCCATAAGCTCTTCTCTGGAATCTGCCAACACATTGATGTGTCCCATTTTTCTTCCAGGTTTGGTTTCGGTTTTTCCATATAAATGGATGTAGGTTTCTGGTAACTTAAGGACATCTTCCATTCCTTCGTATATTACTTTTCCTTCATACCCTTCTGCTCCTACCAGATTCAGCATACCGCTATAGGTAATAGCATCTGTATCCGCCAATGGTAAGTTCTTTACCACACGGTACATTTGCTCAAACTGTGAATTGGTATTTCCTTCCTGACTCTGGTGTCCCGAGTTGTGCAGTCTTGGAGCCGTTTCATTAACCCAAATTTTTCCTTCTTTGTCTAAGAACAATTCAATAGCAAATAATCCCGGAGAATTAACAGCATTTAAAAATTTCTCTGTAATAGAATCAATCTGGGATTGAACATCTTCAGTAAGAAGAACCGGACATACATTAAAATCCAGTAGATTCAATTTGGGATCAGCAACCATTTCCGTTACAGGGAAAATATTGGTTTCTCCTTTTTCATTTCTGGCTACAATTACAGATAATTCTTTATCAATATCCACAAGGCTTTCGATCACAGAGGCATCCTTCCATAAATGCTGGTAATCATCTTCCGTTTTGATCACCTGTACCCCTTTTCCATCATAACCTCCCGTATTCATTTTCTGAACAAACGGCAGGGGCATCATGATTTTGTCATCACTGTTCCAGACAATCTGAAATTCAGGGCTTGGGATATCGTGAGCTTTATAAAATTCTTTCTGAAGGATTTTTTGCTGGATGGTTTTGATAATACTCGCATTAGGAACTACTTTTATTCCCTGTTTTTCAAGTTCTGCCAAAGCATCCGCATTCACATGTTCTATTTCAATGGTAACCACATCTTTATCTTTTCCGAAGTTCAGAACCGTTTCATAATCATTGAAGTTTCCCTGTGTGAAATATGAAATATTATGACATGGTGCATCAGATGCGGGATCCAATGTATAAAACTCATCATCATATTTCAGAGCACTCTGTATCAACATTCTTCCCAGCTGTCCGCCTCCCAGAATTCCTATTTTCATTTTTTATTTTTATTAGATTTATTCTTATTGAACTTTATCAATTTTTAAGTATCCAAGTCCCATTGGGTTTTCCTGATTCTCTGCCTCAGTTTTTTTAAGAACTATAGAATATTTTTCTTTCATTTTCAGAGGAAGGATATCATTCACATTGAAGATATCATCGATATCTACTCCATGTTTATCATCTACATGGCTTACAGCTCCTTCAAATCCCATCGTCTGATAAAATTCGGTGGCTTTTGCCCTCTTAATAATCTCTCCCATAGAGGAGCCAACCATCAGATGCTGTTCATGAAATTCTTCAAAAAAACCTCTCTTATATCCTCCTAAATTAAGAAAATACAATTGTTCTTCAGATGCCTTTTCTCCTTTCTCAACAATCTGTACTTCATATCCATCTGCAAACTTAACCTCCTGATGACAATCAATATGTATCTTACCTTCTGCTTCCTTCCAGAAGTCTTTCATATCCGGAACCAAATCTTTAAGGCTTTCGGCAATTCCGAAAAATACATCGTGTTGTTCAATGTTTCTTCCTTTAGGCGTAGCCCCCAGGATAACATAAAATAATTTCAATTCATTTTTCATGCATACAAAAATACGTTAAATTTATCTTTTTCAAATGTTTGGCAGACTACTACAATAATTTTATATTTGTAACATTAATTGTAGTATGTCAGAAATCATCATACTCTTCCTTGGCGCAATTTCCGCTGGTCTTTTAGGTTCACTTACGGGTTTAGGAGGGGGAGTTATCATCATTCCTTTATTAACGCTGGGTTTTGGCGTTCCAATGCATTATGCCATCGGCGCTTCCCTCATTTCGGTGATCGGGACTTCTTCCGGTGCAGCAGTAGCCTTTGTAAAAGAAGGTTTTACCAACATGAGAATCGGGATGTTCCTCGAAATTGCCACCACGGCAGGGGCTATTATTGGAGCCTTAGTTTCAGGAATGCTTAATCCCAATACCATTGGAATTATTTTCGCAAGTATTCTGCTTCTGACGGTTGTTTTAAATCTTAAAGGAAAACCTGACCACCAGGAACCACTCATAAAAGGAAGTCTCGAAGACAAGTTAAAACTTTACGGAACTTTTCCTGATAAAGGAATCTTAAAAAGCTATTCTGCAAGAAATACAGTTCCTGGATTTTTGATGATGATGTTTGCGGGCGCCATGTCCGGACTTTTAGGAATAGGTTCCGGAGCTTTGAAAGTTTTGGCTATGGACAATATGATGAAACTGCCTTTCAAAGTTTCTACAACCACCAGTAATTTTATGATTGGAGTAACGGCAGTAGCCAGTGCCCTGATTTATTTTCAAAGAGGAGAAATCATCCCGGTTATCGTAGCTCCCGTACTGATAGGTGTGGTCATAGGAAGTTTTATTGGTTCAAAAACATTGATGGTTTCAAAAACTAAAAAACTAAAAGTATTTTTTGCCATTGTGATTACGATCCTTTCCATTTATATGATGTATAACGGTATCAATAAAAGCTTCAGATAATGAAAAAGAATTTTACAGACGTAGATCTGAACCGTTCCGTAGGAAATCTTCTAAGACTAGGTGTTATTCTATCTGTGGCTACTTCATTGGTCGGTTTCATCAAGCTTTTTACCGAAGGTTTTGAAATGCCCAAAAAATACACCTCTCTGGATATTGGCAACTCTTCAGAAAAGGTATGGGGACATTTTTGGACTTCTTTATGCAAAGGGGAAGGAATGGCTATTATTCAGCTGGGAATCCTTTTGTTGATCTTTACTCCTTTAATGAGGATCGTCTTCGCTTTAATAGGTTACCTAAAAGAAAAAGACTACGTATATGTAGTCATTTCCTCTATTGTTTTGGCCATAATGGCTGTAAGCTTTTTTGCAGGGTACGCTCACTAATCTTTATATTTCATAAAACTCCAGTGGCAGCTGGTCCGGATCCTGAGTAAAGAAAAATTCTTTTCCTGTGAATTCATCGATCCTGATCTCTTCACAATTTAATCCTTTATGTACTAATTCATTACGCTTTTCTGTAACATTCTCAACAGAGAAGGCAAGATGTCTCAGACCACAAGCTTCAGGGCGTGAAGGGCGCTGGGGCGGATCAGGAAAAGAGAACAGCTCAATAACGTAATGATCTCCAATCGCCAGATCAAGTTTGTAAGACTGTCTTTCTTCACGATAGACTTCCCTGATGATATTTAAATTTAAAATTTCCGTATAAAACTTCTTTGAAACGGAATAATCTGAACAGATAATTGCAATATGATGGATCTTCATCTTCATTTATATTTTTTAATCGTTGTATAATTAGGCTTTATTATTTTATTTCTCTGCAATTGTCTTTTCTTCTTGTATCGATAACATACTGAATCTTCCAGTCGCTATTTTGTTTTACGAGCTGAAAACTATTGGCTCCGCAATGGGAAAATTTGCCTTTCAGGTAGAAAGAATAAGGGGTGAATACACTTGCCAGATTTCCATCTGTATGCACAGCATCTACTAGAATCCTTTCCTCCAGGTCTCCTGTTGAAAATTTAGAAACAGATGCTATAAAATCCTGAATACTTTCATTTTTTACGGTTCCGTCTTTGGCTATCGTCTGAAGAACTGCATTTTCTGAAAAGGCAGATTTCAGCAGCTCAGGATCCGCATTCTTCATGCCAAGAAACAAATTTCGGATAGGTTTCTCAATGTCCTGATTCTGTTGACCAAAACAAAAAGTACTGATTACCAAAAGAATTAAGGCTATTTTATTTTTCATAATAATTTGATAAGATAAAACGAACAAATAAAAATATGAAAAAAAAGCATCTTATCCACAAAGTTTAAATGTGCAGCACTTGTTTTCTTCAAAAAATAAATTAATTTTATCCGTTGATTTTTACTATGTGGATTGTTTATATAATTTTAGCCATACTTTTAGTCGTTCTAACCCTACTTCCAAAGATTCAAAACTCTCATTGGATATTTCGGGTTCCTGAGTTTGCTAAAATACAGATAACTTATCTTATATCCATCACATTCATAATGGGTTTCCTGATTGAGTCGTCAGAATATTTCTTGTACTACCAGGGACTTTTAGTGCTTTTATTTATTCATCACAGCCATACATTAATTAAATACACACCACTTTATCCCGTAAAGAAGCACAGACAGCGCCGTGTATCTTCTGAAAAGCTACATTTTATATCTGCCAATGTATATCAGTTCAATAAAGAATACAACAGATTTCTAGACCTTATTAAAAAATACAGTCCGGATTTTTTCATGACAATGGAAAGTAATGGAGACTGGGAAAAAGCTATGAGGACTCTTGAAGAAGATTATCCCTACCAACATAAAGTAACTCTTGAAAATACTTACGGAATGCATTTCTACTCCAAAGTTGAAATAAAACATGCAGAAACCCATTATTTTGTAGCCGATGATATTCCCAGTATTGAAATTCATATGACCACTGATGATGGCTTTTCCTTTGTGTTCTTTGGTGTTCATCCACCACCACCTAGCCCTACGGAAGAAGAAACATCAAAAGAAAGAGACGGCGATCTTCTCAGCACGGCACAGTGTGTGAAAGACATTCAAAAGCCCGTAATTGTAGTGGGTGATTTTAATAATGTTGCATGGTCAAAATCGTCCATACTTTTTAGAAAAACAAGTCATCTGATTGATCCGAGAATCGGACATTCTTTTGTTTCTACTTTTCATGCAAAATATCGTCTTTTGAGATTCCCCATAGACCTGATGTTCCATAGTGAAGATATTTTCATCAAGGATCTTAAAACTTTGGAAAATTTCGGATCTGACCATCTTCCTGTGTATTGTGAATTTTTTATTGATCATCACAATGATGAACAAGAAGAGCTTATAGAGACTGCTACTTCCGATGAACAAACTGAAGCTAAAAAAATGATACAGGAAGGAATAAAAGAGAATGGAGATCGTGATACAGTTGTAACGGAGGACTAATTATAAAAAGCCTCAAAAATAAAATTAACAGGGTTTTGCACAATTCTATTTTTGAGGCTGATTTTTATCAATATTGTATTTCGGTTCTAAAACCTCATCACATCCTTTACTACTCCATTCTTCTGGGTGTGCTGCAGCAGCTCTTCTTCAATGAATGTTTTTATTTTATCTTCAGTTCCGTTATTTGGGAATAAAAGGTGAACATTGGCCCCGGCATCCAGTGTAAAGAATAAAGATAATCCGGTTTCTTTTCTAAAATCCCAAATCTTATTGATCACTTCCAGTGTTCCGGTTCTCATCAGAATAAAAGCAGGATCACTCATCATCATCATCGCATGAAGAGTAAGCGCTTCATGTTCAACCAATTTAATAAACTGGTCCATGTTTCCACTTTTCAGGATCTCTTTCATCGGAACAAAATTTTCTCTTGCTTCCTGAAATCTTCTTTCTGCATATGGATTGGTCTTCATTAAACCGTGTCCCACTGTAGAAGAAACACTTTTCTGCCCCTCATGGATTAATAAAACCCAGTCATTAAAGCTTTTGAAAGTATCGTGAATCTCATGATCCGGATAAGGTACAGCAAATAGATCAGAACTATTCTCAACCTCATCTGTTTCTCCCCAAACCACCAATCCGTTATATAGGCTTCTGCATGCGCTTCCGCTTCCTAACCTGGCTAAGAATGAAGCCTTTCTTAAGGATCCTTCTTCAGAAGTTTTTCCTGTAAACATTTCATCCATTGTCATCAGGCATTTAGCAATAGCTCCAAATCCTGAAGCTGAACTCGCTATTCCTGAACTGTGCGGGAATGTATTTTCTGTTCTGATAATATATTTTCCTTTTAAGATCCAAGGTAAATACTGCTCAATATTCTTGAAATATTTTTCAATTTTTTCGGCAAACTTCACTTCCTCATTTCCTGCCAGAAAAGTCTGCACAGAAAAAGGCTCAGCAGCTACAAACTCCATGGAAGTATTCGTTTTACAGTGGTTTAAAGTATAACTGATACTCGGATTAGCAGGAATCTGATTCTCATATTTTCCCCAATACTTAATCAGGGCAATATTAGATGGACAGCTTTCTGAAACAGTTTGTGATTGAATCGTAAAGTTTGGATTTCCTATAAATTCTTGTGTTGTCATCGTTTATTTTAAGTAATAAGACTTGATTTTTCTAACGCTTCCGTCAAATCCTCGATTTGTCCCCTTTTCAGAGAAGGAAAATTCTTACGCCTCTCATTAGGATATACGTGAAAACCAGGGATTTTTGAAAAATAAAGTATCTATACAATTAATACATTTTCTCAATAATATCTGCATATTTTTTAAGGACTACATTCCTTTTGACTTTCAATGTAGGTGTAATTTCTCCTGTATTGATGTCAAATTCCGCCGGCATTAAGGTGAATTTTTTCACTTTCTCATAGTCGGCAAGATGGCTTTGCAATTCTTTCACTTTATCTTTATAAAAATTAATCACCTTTTCGTTGGTTACTATCTCTCCCCAGCTTGTAAAAGGAATATTATTATTCTTGATAAAGTCCTGCAGGAATTCAAAATTTGGAACAATCAATGCGGAAACAAACTGTCTTCCCTCTGCAACCAGCATGATCTGCTGTATAAAGTTATTATTGGTCAGAAGATTTTCAATCTGTTGTGGAGCAATATATTTTCCATTGGACGTCTTCATCAGATCTTTGATTCGGTCTGTGATGATCAGGTTTCCTTTGTCATCAAGTTTCCCGGCATCACCCGTTTTGAACCATCCGTCGTTGGTAAAAACTTTCTGAGTCTCTTCAGGTCTGTTGTAATACCCCTTCATGATTCCGTTTCCTTTAGCCTGAATTTCATCGCTTTCTCCAATTCTGAGCTCTACTCCAGGCAGTGGTTTCCCACTGGTACCATGCTCGAAATGAGTCAAAGGGAAGAGTGTTAAAGTAGCGGTCGTTTCTGTCAGTCCATACCCTACTGTTACATGGATTCCTACAGACTCAAAGAATTTGGTTACTTCAGGGGATAAGGAAGCACCTCCACAAGGCAGAAACCACAATCGGCCACCCATTTTCTCTTTTATTTTACTGAAGACCAGCATATCTGCAACAGATTCCTTACATTTCAGCACAAAAGGAATACTTTTTTCATTTCTTCTCAATTCTGCAGTTTCCCATCCTGTTTTCAAGGCCCAGTCAAAGATTTTTTTCTTAAATGATGAACCTTCCTCTGCTTTTTCCAATACTCCGGCATATACTTTCTGGAAAAACCTCGGTACCGCACACATGGTGGTAGGTTTCACTTCTTCCAGTGCTTTAGCAACATTTTTCGGATCTTCAAGGAAATAGACCCTTGCACCTCCATAAAGGCACAGCAGGCTCCAGCTTCTTTCAAAAACATGACTTAAAGGTAAAAATGCCAATGAAAGTTCTTCTTCAAAGTTTTTAAACTTAAAAAACTCAAAGTGTGAGTCAAAGGCTTTGATAAAATTTCCATGGGTAAGCATTACGCCTTTAGGTGTTCCGGTTGTTCCGGAAGTATAGATCAGCGTAGCTGTATCTTCATATTCTCTTTTACATATTTCCAGTGTCGGAGAAGCTTTCGCTATAAAATCCTCAAGGTAAAAACTATTGAATTCTTTCTTGATCCACACCGATTTTTTGGAAATGATAATGGTATCAAGATGATTCTCTTCTTTATGCAGAATCTCCAGACAGGCGTCATACTGAGCCTGGTTTCCTACTAAGACAACCTTAGCACCGGAATCATTAATGATATATTCAGCCTGTTCAGCGTTGTTTGTTGAATAAATGGGAACCGTCACCGCTCCGATAGACATTGCCGCCAAATCGCAGATCATCCATTCAGAAGAATTGTCTGAATAAATAGCCACTTTATCGTCTTCCTGAACTCCTGCTTCTTTCAGAGCATTGGCTGTTTTAAAAATAATTTCACTGAATTTCTGCCAGCTCAGCTCTTTCCAGGCCTCATCTTTCTTTTTAAAGCCTATAGCAGCTTTTATAGGATGTTTTTCTACATTTTTAAGGATAATTGCCTCTGCCAGATTCATTTCTTCAGCTTTTTGTCGTTAATATAATTGTTCAGGTGAAAGTCTATACTTTCTTGTACAGGAATAAACTGATACTTCAGTTTATCTTTTATTTTTTGATTGGAAATAGTGTTGAACGAGGATATCGCTTCAATATTTGATTTGGTCACCATCTTCAGCTTGGGAATCAGCCATCCGAGAAGTATATTAGCTATTCTTCCAAGATTCAATAGCGATTCCTGAAGTACTTTAGCATCTTTAAGACCTAGCCTTGTTCTGATTTGTTTCGCAAGATCTGTAAATCTTTTATTCTCAGAAACAATGATAAACCGTTCTCCAAAAATATTATTCTCAAGCAATTCTATAGCAATATTTGCCACATCTCTTACATCTACATAAGCGGAACCTCCTGCAAAGGTAAAACCATTATCAGCAAAGGTAGAAAAAAGCTCTCCACTGCTTTGGTTCCAGTTTCCGCTTCCAATGATCATTCCCGGATTGAGGATAGCTACATTGAGTCCTTCTGCAGAAGCTCTCCAGGCTTCCATTTCAGATAGATGTTTGGAAATAGCATAAGCAGAATGTTCAATTTTCGGATTAAAATCAGAATCTTCATCCAGCTCCCCTTTTTCATTAAAATTATCCAAAACGGCAACAGAGCTTACGTGCAGAAATTTTTTCACATCAGATCCTTCACAGGCAAACAACAGGTTTTCTGTCCCTTTGATATTGGTATGGTACATTTCTTTTTCATCTTTGGGATGAAAGCTTACTTTTGCGGCACAGTGATACACTTCTTCTACTCCTTTTAAAGCGGCCTGAAGCGTATTGAGATCATTAAAATCTACATCTATCCATTCGATCTTATTAAAAAAATCATCAGGATTCTCAGTATAAAAGCTATATGAATGCCTTACTTCGTTTAAATTGCTGCCCGGTCTTTTGGAAGCTCTTACGTTCTTACCTCTTTTAAGAAGTTCCAACACAAGTATTCTCCCCAGAATTCCGGTAGCACCCGTTACAAAAACCATTAATTATGTTACTTGATTGCTGACTAAAATATGACAATATTTTCTATCCGGCAATTCTTCATTCTTCTGCAAAAATGTTTTGAAAAACCGCTTCTGCAAATTTGCGATTTTTAAAGCATAATTCAACTTAATTTAACCAATATTATCATTCTGGAGATCATAAAAGGACCAAATACCGCTGAATTATTCTCCAAATACAAGGGATGTAAAAGCCCCGGAAATAAATTATCATTCCTTAGAAATCCGGATAAGCTATTTTAAAATCGGATAGCTTTGATTTCTAAGGAATGACAGTTATTGGAAAAATATCCTTTTCTTTTTATGCCGTAACCATATTATTTCTTCTAGGAGCTTTGTCGCAGAGAACATCTGCTATACTTTTAGAGATAAGGTTTTCTTCTGTAAGATTATCCAGCCAGAAAAACTCTCCAGCTGCATTGATTTCGATAAAGAAGTACTCATCTTCAGGGGAAACAATAATGTCTATTGCCCCATAATCAACATTGTATACATCTAAGAGTTCTAATAATTTTTCTTCCACATCTCCTGGAAGTTCCGTTCTCACCCATTTATCAATCAGATTCACACCATCCTTCCTCCAGTCTACTTTTGAATCTTCAAACTGTTGGGAATCTACCTCGAAAGCATACACATCCCTTCCTACAATTGTCACCCTGAGTTCTTTTTTCTTCTCGATCATCTTCTGAAACTGCATTGGGCAATATAAAAGAGAATCCAGCTCTTCCAGTCTGTCTTCACTGACAACATTTGTAAAAACTACATTTTCTACACCGTCTTCGTAGATGGCAAAGCCGGTTTGCATTTTAGCCACTACATTCTGATGTTTAAGAATAAATTTTCTGGCTTCTTCAGGATTATTCGTCAGGCAGGTTTCAGGAATTTTAAGTCCTATTTTATCTGCTACTTTCAACTGCTCTTCTTTACTGTCGAGTCTTCTGTAGACACTTGGTTTACCTAATGAATAGACATCTACAGATTCAATAAAGCCAAAAATAGTATTGCGGATCTCTCCCATTGCAGCTCCGTAAAATTTAGCTTCCAGCTCGTCTCTTAATCCTTTTCCAATATTGTAAGCTCTTCTGTACCAGATTGCGGAAATATCATCCAAACGGTATTTCATATCCTGGGTCTCAAGAATACTTACCCATTCTCCATCCTGAAAAACAGTGGACAGTTTATTTTGTAAAGGATATAAGTCTACATCAAAACGAATGACCTCACAGCCATTTTTCCCAATATATTCTGTTACTTTTTCAATTGAAAAGTTATCTGCAGTATGTGTTATAATTAAAATTTTATCCATGGAAACTGATTCTTTTTATAAGATTATCGGCAATTCTCTGTGCGATGGGAAAGTTCAGTTCTTTCTGCAACATTCCCCATTCTCCCTGTGGATTCACTTCCAGAAAGTAGTAGCTACCATCTCTCCCTTTGATCATATCAATAGCTCCCATATAAAGTCCCATTTCCTGCATCATGGCATGGATATCTTTTTTGATATTTTCCGGTAATTCATAGGCGGACCAAAAATAACTTTCATGAGCGACACGCCAATCCACATTTTCACTGTTGTTAATTTTACCTGTAAAGAACTCTCCATCCACATATATTATTCTCAGCTCATATTCTTTATCGATATAAGGCTGAAAAATCATGGGACAGTACGCAATATCCGAAATATTTATAAGGGTATCTTCTTCAATGATAGTCGTGGAAATCTGGCCTTCGCCACCCATTGCCTTTACCACTACACTATGAAGTTTTGCAATGGCCTTTCCATTACAGTGCTCATGAAAAAAAGCAATGATCTTCTCTTCATCGTTGGAAAATATTGTTTTGGGGATGGTCAGATTATTCTTTTGCGCGATTTTAAGCTGAAACATTTTATTTCCGTCAATTTTTCTTTCTTTTTCAGAAGGGTTGATCCACGGAATATTTTCTAAAACAGTCATCAGATTAAATCGGAGGCTTCCGTATTCTTTCAGGAAAATCTTTTCATAATCTTCATCCAGTTCTTCAGGAACACTTATTTTCCAGGCTTTCCTATGCCAGACCCCTTTCACATCATCAGAGTGAAGAGTATTCCCCGATTCATCTGTCAGTTCGAATGAATTTTCATTGATGCTGATTTTCTGAAAATGATTCATTTTATCAGAATTCAGTCTGAAATAAGGAATATGTTTAGAATTAAGGTATTCAAAAAAGAGATCGATATTATAGAAATCCTGTGAGTGGGTAATACAGAGAATCATGAGCCGGTTTTTATTAAAAGGGGAAACTTAATGTTTTAAGCTTCCCCTTACTATAGTTTTGTTCTGTTCTATTACTTATACTTCTAAAGCATCATCATCACCATCAGAAGGGTATTTCATAGTGTGTTCCATATCCTTCAGTGCAGATGTTACCGTATCGATCACCGGTTTTGTAATCACATCTCTTTCAGGAATTGTAATTTCCAGTCCTCCTTTTACTGTTTCTGGATCTTTAAGTTGTTTTTCTAAGAAAGATGCGAAAAACGGCTTCTTTTTTGAATCTTTGTTATTCATAATGATTTAGTTTTTGGTTTGATATAATGGTTTTGTTTGAATTATAATTCCTCCCCGGCTTCATCGCTATCAGACGGATATTTCATTGTTACGTGATCGTGCCCCGGCAATGTAACACTATCTTCAAGAGCTGCAGTAGTAATATGATCCTTGATCACTGAAGTAACATTATCCAGTTTTACTGAAGTAATAGCCCCTCCTGTCACTGTTTCAGGATCTTTAATCTGTTTTTCTAAGAAAGATGCGAAAAATGGCTTCTTCTTTGAATTCTTGTTTTCCATAAGTTAATAATTTTATTTTTTTGATAAACCAAAGTACAAAAAAATTCAACTCATGGAGAAATAATCCATTATTTTAATAAAATTTTAACATAAATAACGAAAACGATGTAAACTTTTAATTCAATCCAAGAAATTGTTTGACAACTTTTGCAAAATCTACAGGATTCTCTGCCTGCACCCAATGTCCTGCATTTTTGACAGTAACAACCGTTGCCTTCGGAAACTGCTGCTTAATACCATATTCATCCTGTGGTAAGATATAATTGGATTTGTCGCCGGCAATAAATAAGGTATCTCCTTCAAAAACCCCAAATTTGACTGCATTAGAAACAAATTCACTATACTTTTCAGATAAAGTCTTTAGATTGAATCTCCAGTTGAGCTTCTTATTATCATCCCAATACAGGTTTTTGGTTAAAAACTGAATAGTAGACTTTTCCGGGATATATTGGCTTAGAACCGCTTCAACATCATTTCTTGAACCTACCGTATCAAAATCTACCGTTTCTAATGCTTTTATTATTCCCTGATGGTGTGGAGGATAAGCTTTTGGAGAAATATCCACCACAATTAATTTCTCTACTCTTTCAGGATATTTTAAGGCAAACTGCATCACGGCTTTTCCTCCTAAAGAATGCCCTAAAACATGAGCTTTCTGAATTCCGTAATGATCCATATAGCGGGCAATATCATCTGCCAGATCATCATGAGACATACTTTCCGAATGAAAGCTTCGTCCGTGATTTCTAAGATCAATCAGATGTACCGGAAGAAATTCACCAAGGTCTTTTCCAAAGCTTCCCCAGTTATCAAGCATTCCAAACAAACCGTGAAATACTAAAAGTGGCGTAGCTGTTAAGTTTTCGCCGAATATTTTTGAGTTTAAGATTTCCATATTTATTAAGATAATAGATTTCAGATTTCAGATTCCAGATGAGCAGCTCAGACACAATACTTGGGTCTAAAATCTCACATCTAGCATCCTGTATCTATTTTTACCACTTAGCCAGTCTCTTTAAGTAAGCCTGAACCGTATTTTCCAATCCCATATAAAGCGCTTCAGAAACTAAAGCATGTCCGATGGAAACTTCCAGGAGGTTCGGAATATTATCTGCAAAATATTTCAGATTATCCAAGCTTAAATCATGTCCGGCATTAATTCCCAGTCCAAATTCTGTAGCTGCAACCGCAGTATCATAATAAGGTTGGATCGCCTGTTCTTTATTGGTTACATAATTTTTAGCATAAGCTTCGGTATACAGTTCAATTCTGTCTGCGCCTGTTTTTGCTGCATACGCTACCAATTCAGGTAATGGATCCAGAAAAACAGAAGTACGGATTCCTGCATTTTTAAATTCTGCGATGATCTCCGTAAGAAAATCAAGGTGTTTTTTCGTGTCCCACCCTGCGTTAGAGGTAATAGCATCATCAGCATCAGGAACCAGGGTTACCTGCTCCGGTTTTACTTTCAGCACCATATCAATGAAATCCTGATGTGGATTTCCCTCAATATTAAACTCAGTCGTAACCAGTGGTTTCAAATCATAGACATCTTTTCTTGTAATATGCCTTTCATCCGGCCTTGGGTGGATTGTAATCCCCTGCCCGCCAAATTCCTGGATTTTTATAGCTGCTTCGGTAACACTTGGCGTTTCGCCTCCTCTCGCATTTCTTAATGTCGCAATTTTATTAATGTTTACGCTTAATTTTGTCATTTTTATTTAAGATGTTAGACGCTAGACTTCAGATATCAGCATTATATTACTATAAGATTAACCTCTGATTCTAACTCTTTATTATATTTTTTCAAGTAAGATTCTAAAAACCAATTGATCAATTTCCAGCTTCTCCTTATTATACTTTAATACTTACCTGCATCACCTGAAGATCAAATTCTTTTGAAGCGACCAGCAGATGGTCAAAAATATCTGCCTGAATCTGTTCGAAACGCTCCCACTTGGAATCATTGGCAAAACAGTAGACCTCAAGAGGAAGCCCCTGTGGAGTTATATCCAGCTGACGAACCATTCTGGTTCCGTTTTTATCAATATCAGGATCATTTTCTATATATTTCTGTGCGTAATATCTGAAAACCCCGATATTGGTAAGCTGTCTTCCATTCACTACTTTATCCTGATGTTCAAGGTTTGAATTTTCCCTTTTGATCTCAGCACTTTTTTCTTCAAGATAGTCGGAAATAAGATTAACTTCTTTCAACCGTTCAATATCCTCCTCTCCCAGAAACTTGAAAGAATTGATATTAAAATAAATAGATTTCTTGATTCTTCTTGTGTTGGACTCAGACATTACCTGCAGGTTCTTAATTTCCGTGGTCAGCAGATCATAGGTAGGAATGGTAGAAACCGTTTTATCAAAATTGGTGATTTTTGTTGTTAAGAGGCTTATTTCAGTAATATTCCCTTCAATACTGTATTTCGGGATGCTTACCCAATCGCCCACTTTTAAATTTTTAGAAGTGGCTACGTGAAGCCCCGTTACAAATCCCAGAATTGTATCTCTGAAAACAAGTACCAGAACAGCTGTGATAGCCCCCAAACTTCCTACAATCGTAGTTCCTTTTATTCCAAAAACCACACAGATCCCTACCACTGTGAATATAAAAATCCCCAGAATCTTAACCGTTTCCGAAAGGGCATTCAGCGCCATTATTTTATAAAAATCCTGCTTGATTGCAAAATAATTCCTGAATGCAGTGAGTGATCTGTAAAGCATTCCGGCAAGTATCATTACCAGCCCCAGATTCACACATCTTATAATGAAAATTGTTGTTTTCGGAAGAGCACCTTCAGGAAATATAGACCCCTGCAATGCTCCCACAATAATCAGTGCGGCAAAATGAGCTACCGAATTGGTGATCTTAGACTGATATATAGATTTTAAAATCGGGAATTTTGTCTGGTCATGAAATAAACGAAAGATAAAATTGATAACAAATTTTAAAACAAAATCTACAATCAAAAATACGGCGCAAAGCAAAGCCAGTTTTACAATGATATGAACAATCCAGTCTAACCCGGTGGGAGAAATCTGGGTGATATAATTATATAACTGTTCGCTTAATTCCTGCAAATAGTTTTTGGTTTCTTGTAGGTCATCTTTCATTGACAGCAAATTTATAAAATAAGAATGACGATTTTTACTATTCATCATCAATTTTCATCCCAAAAAGTATTCTTCAGCAAATATTCGGTAAAAAAAATATCCCAATCAATGCGACAGCAAATATTAAGAAAGCAGGACTTATCCCGGAATATGCTATCTTAAATCTGTAATAAAATTTTTAATTAAAATATAAAGGTGGCTTTTTATAAGGCCACTTTTTTTATCTTGCATCTATATTTTTTAGGAATGGATACTACAATTATTAATATTCTCTGCCTTGTTTTATTGTTTGTCGGGATTTTAGGAACTTTTCTTCCGGTTCTTCCGGGATTGCTGTTAAGTATCTGCGGACTTCTGATTTACAAATTTGGGACTGATGCAGATCTTTCGATGATTTATATCTGGGCATTTGGAATTCTTACTGCTGCGTCAGTGGTATTGAGCTATGTAATCCCTGCAAAAACCAACAGAAAATACGGAGGAACACGCTGGGGAAGTATTGGTTCTGTCATCGGAACTATTGTAGGAATCTTTATTCCTATTCCGTTAGGTTTTCTGATCGGGATGTTTGCCGGGGTATTCATTGGAGAATTGCTTCATGACAGTAAGGATATGAACAAAGCACTGCAATCCACCAAAGGAGCCCTTATTGGGTTCATTTATGGAACGGGTTTCAGTTTTGTAGTAGGTGTGGCAATGTTTTTGGTGGTATTACTTAATATGTTTAATGTTATTTAAATTAAAAAAAAGAAACTATGTTCCATAAAGCCCTTATCTTCAGTCTTGGAATACTCGCATTAACAGGATGCGATGCCCAAAAGAAAACAAAAACAGAAACAAAAACTTCTGAAATGAGTTCCAACACCAAAACTCCGGATCAAAAAGGAGATATTATCTACTTCAATGAAGGGGAAAATAAGTTCCTTAAAGAGTATCAGATGAATGTTACCTTCAAGGGCATTTCAGAAGACAGCCGCTGTCCTGAAGGAGTAAACTGTATCTGGGCCGGGGTTGCTCTTGCACAGGTGGAAGTAATGGGTACTACAACAAGACCCGTGATTTTAAACCTTGCCAGCATGGATCATCCTGCAAGAAACTATCACCAGTCAGCAGATTTTAACGGATACACCATTACATTGCAGGAAGTAACTCCCTATCCTAAAGCGGCAAGCGATGGATTAAAGGCTGCCATGGGAAAATATAAAATAGGGATCAGCATCAAAACAACCGAAAGCCCATCAGGGACTACCACGAAATAGGCTTTTTACCTTTGGAAACAAGATACTCATTAATTTTTGAGAAAGGCTTGCTTCCAAAAAAACCTCTATAGACAGAAAATGGCGACGGATGTGCCGATTTTAAGATAAAATGTTTAGCCGGATCTATGAGTTCGGCTTTTTTCTGTGCAAAAGCTCCCCACAATACAAAAACTACATTCTCTTTTTTATCTGAAATTTCTTTAATGATAAAATTGGTAAACTTTTCCCAACCCAGATCTTTATGGGAGTTGGGAGTATGGGCACGAACAGTCAATGTTGCATTCAGTAGCAGCACGCCCTGTTTTCCCCAATCATCCAGTTCCTTAGAAGTTCTTACCACTCCTAAATCATCTTTTAATTCGATAAAAATATTTTTAAGGGAAGGCGGAGCAGTCACCTGTTCAGAAACAGAAAAACACAATCCATTAGCCTGATTGTCATTATGATAAGGATCCTGCCCAATGATCACCACTTCAATATCTTCAAAAGAGGTCAATTCTAACGCTCTGAAAATTTGATCTTTCGGAGGGAAAACTTTAGTAGTCGCATATTCATTTTTTACCTTTTCCCATAGGGTTTTAAAGTATTCTGTATTTTTTATCGGGGCTAAAATTTCTGTCCAGGTCATAATTCAATCTGATTATTTGAAAATGAGTTAATTTGATTATTTACATTTGCTGATCTATCAAAAGATATTTCTGATAAACTAACGGGCTTTTTTCAGACTAAAAATTACATTTTCAAGATTCTTTTCATCTGTTCTGTTTTCTTTTAAAGCAAACTTATGTTTTAAAAGCAATCCCTTAGAACTTTCATTCTGGTGATTGGTAAAAGCCAAAATTTCCTGTAAATTTAAGTCATTAAATCCAAAATTTAAAACAGATTTCAAAGCTTCACTCATAATTCCTTTTTTATGATAATCGGGAAGCAGCTCATATCCTACTTCCGCCGTTTGCCGGTCTTCAGAGAATTTCCAAAGGCAAATGGTTCCGATAAGGTTCTTTTGGTCTTTATAAGAAATTCCCCAGAAAATGATCTCTTTATCCTGAGTTCTTTTCCTGATGCTTAAAATAAATTCTAAAGCGTCATAGTTGGTCTTGGGTGAATTCCTTTTAACATATTGATTGATCAGTTCATTGCTCCGGATCCGTAAAATATCTTCTACGTGACTTTCATTGATTTCCTTTAAAATTAATCGTTCGGTTTCCAGTTTCATCCTTCAAATGTATTAAACTCGTCATCAATTAAAAACTTTTTGTCCGGAAAACCTTTCTGATTCTCCATTGTGAATTTCTCAAATTAGCTCATTTTCAAATTACCACCGTATGACATTCACATTTTCTCACTAAATTTGCAGTGTGTATATAGATAAAGAAGATTTAGACGAATTAGAGTTTCCGCAATTACTCGCGGAAATCTCCCCCCTTGCGTATTCTCCGAAAACACGAGAGAAAATTCTTCAACTTCGTCCGATGGAAATAGACGAGGCAGAACTTTCATTGAAAAAAACGTCAGAATATCTGTCGAGTTTTGAAAGTTCAAATGCAATTCCGTTTGATGAATATGAAGATATTGAAAATGAGCTGAAATTAATGCTGATTGAAAATTACCGTCTTGAAAACAGTGCTTTCATTAAAATCAAAACCATCACGGAACAAATCGGAAGGCTTCAGAAGTTCTTCCCTACCATGCCGGAAACCTTCCCTACCCTTATAGAAGATGTTTCTGTACTGGAGTTTAAGAAAGAGATCATTGAGAAGGTAGATAAAGTTTTCAACCGTTTTGGTGAAGTAAAAAGTGAGGCTTCTCCCGCTTTAAAAGGACTGAGAACAGAAATCCAGCATGCTAAAAAAGCCATTCAGGAAAATTTCAACCGTGCCCTTACCACGTATGGACAAAGTGATTTTTTGGACGATATCCGGGAGACCATTATTGATGATCAAAGAGTTCTTGCTGTAAAATCGGGATTTAAAAAGAGAGTTGCCGGCAGAACATTAGGGATTTCAAAAACAGGTTCCATTACGTATATTCAGCCGGACAGTGTTGTAAAACATTATTTCAAACTTCGGGAAAGTGAAGAGGAAGAAAAAAAAGAAATAGACAGGGTTCTCAGAAAACTTACTGGTGAGCTGGCAGAATTTCAACCTCAGCTTTGGAGGTACCAGATTTATATTTTTGATCTTGACCTTACAAGAGCTAAAGCAAAGTTTGCAGACTTAATTAACGGGGTATTACCAAAAATTAACCGCCATAAGACCTTAAAACTAAGGGATGCTTTCCATCCTTTATTATGGCTAAGAAATAAGGTAGAAAACAAAACAATCTATCCTCAAACTCTGGCTTTAACGGAACACAACAGAATTATCTGTATTTCCGGCCCGAATGCGGGAGGAAAATCAATTACGTTAAAAACAGTTGGATTATTACAGCTGATGATTCAGAGTGGTATTCTGGTTCCTGTTCATCCGAAGTCTGAAATGTTTTTCTTTGAGAAAATGATGACCGATATCGGTGATAACCAGTCCATTGAAAACCATCTATCCACCTATTCATCGAGATTAAAAAAAATGTCCGGAATCATCCGCGAGGCTGATGCGAATACTCTTTTACTGATTGATGAGTTTGGAACAGGTTCTGATCCGGAATTGGGAGGTGCTTTGGCTGAAAGTTTCATGGAGTATTTCTACGACAAGAAAAGTTTTGCGATTATTACCACTCACTATACCAACATTAAGCTGGTGATAGAACAGCTTCCCAATGCTGAAAATGCAGCTATGCTGTTTAATGAAGAAACCCTTGAACCCATGTATAAATTGGAAGTGGGACAAGCGGGAAGTTCATTCACATTCGAAGTTGCTGAGAAAAATAGAATTCCAAGATTCATTATTCATTCTGCAAAGAAAAAAGTGGAACATGATATTGTGAATCTTGATAAGACCATTGTGAAGCTGCAGCAGGAAAAATTTGAGGTTGAAAAACTAAAATCTGACCTTGCGGAAAGAAAAGAGTCTGTAGAAGATAAGCGTGATAACCTTCAGAAGCTGAATGAGCAGCTTCAGCAAAAGCTCTTTAATTTCCAGAAGCTCTATGAAGAGGAACACCGTAAACTTCAGTTTGGAAACAAAATTGAGGCATTCATAGACAGCTATACAAAAGGGAAATCAAGGAAGGATGTTGTAAAGGACTTTGTAAAGCTTCTGGAACAGGAAAAGTTCAGGAAAATAGGTGCTGACAAAGACGAATCAAAACGTCTTCAGGTGGTCAAAAGGAAGATTACCCAACAGCTTAAAAAGGAAGATGTGATTGAAAAGATTGCCGAAACCAATGAAAAACTGGAGGAGAAACGTAAAAGTGACCGTGCTGTTTGGATGAAAATAGGGCAACGTGTCCGCATCACAGGAAGTACCAGTGTAGGGACCATTGAAAAAATATCCCGAAACAAAGTAATTGTCAATTACGGAACTTTCAAAACGACCATTGACGCGGAGGAACTTGAAAGAATTTAATCAATTGGAGAATGCGTTAATTTGAGAATTTGAAAATTAATCTAAAATAACTAATGGAGAGCATCATGAGATGCTCTCTTTCTTTTTGTACGTTTACCTAAAAAATAAGCTTAAACATCTGATACCTTTTTTCAACAAGAAAATCAGGTATTTCAGACTCTCATTTAAAAAAAATACAAGATTTAAAAGAACTGCAACAGTATAATTATCTTCCGAAAAGCATTTAATTTATATATTTGGGGATCAAAAATTTATTATAATGATTTCAGTAGGCAAAGCATTCTATCTATCTGCATTTAGTATTTTCTCTTTAGCATTCGTTAAAGGGCAGAATAAAGTTCCTTTTGGAGTGGTAAAAGCTGAAGAAGGATATGCCAATGTACGTGTACATAAGGATAATTACAGGAAGATTGTAGATAAGATCCGTATGCGTAAAGGGGATGTTTTTGTTTATGTAAAGCCGGCACCGGGAGAAACGGAGTGGATATGGATCAAATATCCTGAAAAACAGGATGAGGAAAAGCCTTTTGTAAGGTATGAAACTCTTGAAAAAGAAGGAATGGTAAATAAAGAGCGTATCGCTTATATTGATCAGCTTCCTCAGTATACACCTTCGAAATCCAAGAATGGGAAATCACTGATTTTTACTGATAATTCTGATCCTAAAATCCCTACGGCACAAAGAAGTAAAGTAGTTATTGATATTTACCCATCCAATGCCGGATACCGTAAAAAGGAGAAAGATGCTGACGGAAAACTCCTTACTATTGACAAGGTGAAACCATGGGGAATCGGTAATGATCTTCCTGAAGGCATGACTGAAATTAAATCAATCAGGGTTCAGCAACCCGGCAGAGGTTCTGTTTTTGTACGGGAAGCCATCAAAAACATGTTTCAGCCTACCATGGATTTCAATAATGTAGCGGTAACCTCTTTAGACAACGACAATATCTTTCTTTATATGATCAATGGTTCAGGAGAATACAGATATACAAGTCTTTGGACTATAAAAAAAGGAAGAGTGATCAGTCAGATTATTTATCATAATCCGGAATAAATTCATTATTTTTGCCCCCGAAAAAGTTTAACGCTTATTCATCATAGAAATAGGTTCTGCTTAACCGCAGATTAAAAAGGGAATCGTGTGAAAATCACGAACTGTCGCGCAACTGTAAGTAACTGAAGTCTTTTATTAAAGATCCACTGTGCGAGGCATGGGAAGGGGATAAAAGATGTTACGAGTCAGGAGACCTGCCTTTTTCTTAAACAAAAAACTTTCGCGATATGAAGTTTATTGATCTGATGGATTTTTTCAGGAATTTCTTAGGTTCCTGGTATTATTCTGTTGTTTGATAATATTTCATTTCGCTTTAATTAATAATGAAATATGACTACAGAAGAAAGAATTGAAGCATCCGAAACCAGAATATTTAAAGCGGTTTTCCCTAACACAACAAATCATTATGATACCCTTTTTGGTGGTACGGCTATGCAGCTGATGGATGAAGTAGCTTTCATTACTGCTACCCGATTTGCAAGAAAAAGAGTGGTCACTGTAAGCAGTGATAAAATTGACTTTAAAAAACCTATTCCTGCCGGAACTATCGTTGAGCTGATCGGAAAGGTTGCCTACGTTGGAAAAACCAGTATGAAGGTCAATGTAGAGATCTACACGGAACAAATGTATTCCTATGAAAGAGAAAAAGCAATCATTGGTGATTTTACTTTTGTTGCCATTGACGAATTCAAAAAACCAATCCAAATCCTATAATTATAAAGTTTCGGGCGGCCAAAGGCCGCCCGAAACTATTTTAGAATAAAAGCTTAGCGCTTTTATTTGATTACTTTTCCGGTTTCCACATTTCTGGTCAATAACAGTTCAAAAGCCTCCCCCATCTCATCAGAAGCTCTGCAGATGGCATTTTCAAGCATATTTCTAATCTGCTTTTCCGTAACTCCAGCTTCTGTCCAGCTTTTTCCTGAGGTATATGAATTCAGGATAAAAGGAATAATTCTGTCGATAGCACAAGCGAAAATAGCATCCGGTGTTTTTTCCTCTTCAAATTCTATCCATAAATTGAAAAACTCCGAACGTAATGGCTCGTCTAAGATTCCAAATATCTTTTGGGCAGAAACTTTTTCTCTTTCAAACTTTCCGACCATTGCTTTTTCATCAAAAAGGAAAGTATCTCCTGCCTCAATTTCAACCAGGTCATGGATAGAAAGCATTCTGATAACTCTCAGCAAATCAATGTCAGCACGGTTTTTTGCATAAGGATATAAAATCTGTGCAAGAATAACGATCTGCCATGAATGTTCTGCAGTATTCTCTCTTCTCGAATCATCTGCATTATAATTTCTTCTCTGTACATTTTTCAAAGCATCTACTGCCAGGATAAAATCAATCTCTTTCTGAATCTTCATTATGTTACTTATCTATTATATTGATTTGCCGGATACACCTTGGTTTTGGTCACCCATTTATTATTTATTTTTTCTTTGGTCATCACTTTTACACGGTCTTCATTGGTCATATCCTCTTCCCTCTCCAATACCTTTTCTAATCCCTTATTAGGAATTACTCTATATTCCGTAGTAAAAATCATGCAACATCCGGATTTTCCTGTGGCAACAAGACGTTTGCGCTTAGCATCTACCCCAAATAATCCAAAATAACTGGAACCGATTTCCGTAAGTTCCTCACTTTTCACAAAAGCCATTCTCGTACTATTGAATACATAGACATCATAGGATGCACTGCTGTAATTTCCTTTATTTCCATTTCTGACAGCGATATCTTCTGTTCCGTCAAAATTAAAGTCATCAATAATAAAAGGGCTTTCTTCATTGGTAAGCTGGATCATTTTTCCAGGCATCAATTTTTGACCCTCCTTTACATAAAATACAAGATCTTCGGAAGTTAAAGTCTGAACTTTAGTGTTCTTGTTGTCATATAATTCTATTGTTCCTTTGTCTTTACATTGCTCATCAAAGCAATTTTCACTATTGATGATGACATCATAATTCTTTGATGCATTTTTTACTTCAAACTGATATTGTCCAAAACATAAAGGGCCCAACAGAAGACATGCAGATACACTTCTGTAATAATTCAAAATTTTCATAGTAATAGCAAATGGATTTAGGTGTTTTTTTATAAAATCTTACAACAAAAATACGAATCATAACCTCGACTTCAAAATATCTTTGCCATACAACAACAATGAATTTGATTCAAAACCGAGTATATAATGTCACTCTTTTTTTAAGAAATTCTAAAGAAATACCCCTTTTATCCATTCTCATTTTTTCAGTTTATCTGCATTTATTTAAAATTTTCGGCACTATTTTTACCTTATTCCATTTTTGATCAATTTTAAATTAAAATTTATAATATTGATTTACAGTATATTAAATATTTTATTTTAAAAATTTCACTACTTTGTATTGCATATTACCATTTTAATTACATATCTTTGTAATGTAAAATCGGAATAAGCTCATCTAGCTAGGAGCAATATTCTAAAATATAACTAATTAACAAAAACTTATCAAAGATGAATACCGAAAATACCAAAGCGCAAATGCGAAAAGGAATTCTGGAATTCTGTATTCTAAGTCTCATCAATCATCGCGAAATGTATGTTTCCGATCTGATAGATGAACTGAAAAAAGGAAAACTGGATGTTGTGGAAGGAACCCTCTACCCACTTCTGACAAGGCTTAAAAATGGAGAGTTTCTCTCTTACAGATGGGAAGAATCTACAGGAGGTCCACCCAGAAAATATTATCAGATTACTGAAAAAGGAAAACTTTTCCTGAATGAATTACAAAATACCTGGAATGAGCTGACAGCGTCAGTAAGCCAAATCACTCAACAACATTAAAAACAAAGCTATGAACAAGACACTCTCAATAGGACTCGCAGGTTTTTCTTTTACGATAGAAGAACACGCATATATAAAGCTCAGCGATTACCTGAACGCTCTTAGAAGCTCACTGGATGCTTCGGAAGTAGATGAGGTAATGCACGACATAGAAATAAGAATGGTAGAAATCTTCAGAGATTCTCTGGGAAAACGTGAAGTGATTAATGATACTGATGTAGAAAAAGTAATCGCACAGATCGGAACTCCGGAAAAAATCGAAGAACAGGAAGAGGCTTATTTTTCTGAAAAATCAACAAATAAAAACAACTATTCCGGTTCCAACTTTACGGATAAAAAACAATTGTTCCGTGATCCTGAGAAACAAAAGGTTGCAGGAGTTTGTGCAGGGTTAGCCCAGTATGTAGGAATGGATATTACGGCTATGAGAGCCATCTGGTTAGGAATTTTCGTCTTAGGAATCTTTACCGCGGCTATTTCTTCTTCATTGATCGGACTTTTATATGTAATCCTTTGGATCGTTCTTCCAAAAGCTGAAACAGCAGCAGATTTTCTGAAAATGCAGGGAAAGCCTATGAACTTCGACAATCTTAAAAATGAGTCTAATAAATTAGTACAGTTTGCTAATGAATCTACTCAGAGGGTCGGAGAAATATATAACGAGAACAAGCCTTATATCAACAACGCAGGAAGCGGAGCCTGGAATATACTGAAGTATATCGTAGGCGGAATCTTTGTGCTGATGGCTGTGGGAAGTATCATTGGAGTATTTGTAGTCTTTGGACTTTTTGGAATGGATACAGATTTCCCTGGTGCCAATCAAATCAGATTCTATATGGATGATAATGGTCTTGATAAGGTATTAGCAGCTATAATGGTTATCGGAAGCTTAATCCCGGCTATTCTTTTTAGCTTATTAAGTATTAAAATATTCTCTCCAAAAACTAAGCTGAGAAATATCGGATGGGTAATAGGTGGATTATTTCTTCTATTGATCGGATTAGGAACTTACTTTGGATTAAGTATGGCAAAGAAAAACCTGATCTACAAAGGAAGCAAAGAGGATACAGAGAATGTGGCTATCAATACCAATTCTGACACCGTTTATGTAGATGTAAAACAGGTAAGTATTCCACAAAACTTCAAAGCTTATGATGATGATATTTATTCTGATAAGAGATTCGTTTATGAAGAGGATTATATTTCTGTAGATGTAACAAGAAAACCGGATATCAAAACTCCTTATCTAATTATTAAAAAAGAAGGAAACGGCTATAACTTCCCTATTCAGTTAACAGTACCAGTAGAGGTTGTTAATAACAAAGTAATCCTTCCAAACTATGTAAAGTATCCATATGAGCACAGATTCAGAGATTACAGAGTAAACTATGAACTGGTAGTTCCTCAAAAAGCGATTGTTATTCCACTAAAAAAAGACCGTATCAGCTTCGATGGGGATCTGGATGGAGACGGTATCAATGATGATGATCAGGACAGAGATGAGAACCAACATGGTATAAGAATCGAAAAAAACAAAATTACAGTAAACGGTTCTACAATAAGCTATGATCCTAATGATAAAGACAGCGTGATCATTAATGGTAAAAAAGTACCAAACTATCATGTTGAAAAAGTAATTGATTCTGTAACGTCTGACATCAAAAAACTGAACAAAGATGTAGACATTAAGATCAAAGACGGAAAAAACGAAATTTCCATACAAACTAAATAATTAACTTCAGAGAGTGCGAGAAGGTGTGAGTGGATAGCAACCGTTTGAAATTCACACTCTTCTTATCTCAGAAAAGAAAAAAAATCATATTATTTAGTTTCCTATGTGAAAAAAAAGCTTTACTTTCGTACTATTAAAATATAATAACCAACCAACAAAAAACACACACCTATCATGATACAATTTGCCCTAGAATTTGTTATGAAAATCGTAGATTTAATCAACGGTTTGTTTTAAGAGCGATAATATTTCAATATATTTGTAAAGTATAACCAAAGTTTGGTTATACTTTTTTGTTTTAATCCAAGAATTTATGAAAAAACTGATAGGCAAATTAATGCTAAAATTATTAGGTTGGAAAGTCGTTCTGCAGGGCGATGTAAACAGCCTGAACAGGTGTATCCTTGTGGTAGCACCACACACCCATAATATGGAATACATTTTAGGAAATCTTGCCTACTGGTCTTTAGGAAAACCATTAAAGATCATTATTAAAGACGCTCACACCAAAGCATGGTACGGAAGCCTGGTAAGAGGCCTTGGGGGTATCGGTATAGATAGAACTCAAAAAAATGATCTGGTCAATTTTGTAGCCAATCAATTTGCAAAAGAAGATTTCAGCCTGGTTATTACCCCGGAAGGAACAAGAAGCTGGGTTCCGAAATGGAGAAAAGGTTTTTATCATATGGCTTTGGCGGCAAAAGTTCCTATTGTACTGGCAGCCGGAGATTTCAAAAGAAACATTGTTTACCTGGGCTATACGATTCCTTATGAAAGGCTTGCATCAGCTCCTTTTTCAGAGATTATGCAGGAAATTCAGGATTATTACATTAAAAATGATATTGGTCCTAAAATCCCTGCCAACTGGAATCCTAATATCATGGGAGAATAAGTATCATCAACCGTAAATTATCAATCATCATTTATCAACATACAATGAAAGGTCAGAATAAAGAAGAAATATTAGCGTTTTTAAATAACTGGGGAAACGAAACCCTGGCAAAAACACTGGAAATAAAATTCATCGACATTGATGTCGAAAATGAAACCCTTACTGCCACAATGCCTGTACTTCCAAGGACCCATCAGCCTTTTGGAATCATGCATGGAGGAGCAAGCTGTGTATTGGCTGAAACCTTAGGGTCAAGCCTGTCTAATATTTTTATAGATGGAGATAAATATTATGGTGTGGGGACCAATATCAATTCCAATCATCTAAGAAGTAAGAAAGATGGGGTTGTCACTGCTACCGGCCGCTTTATCAGAAAAGGAAAAACCATGCATGTTTCAGAGATTGAAATCAGAGATGAAAAAGAAGTACTCATCAATCATACTACGATGACGAATAATATTATTCTGAGATAGACTAAAGAGATATCACTAAAAAATAGAAGACTCAAAAAAATTGAGTCTTTTTTTATATACTTGCTGCATTTTTTTAGGGTACTACGGGTATCAAATGAAGAATATTTCCTAAAAAAACAGCTCTTTTAATTTTGACATTTTTAAGACTAATAATACCTTTGCAGAAAGGAAAATCAACGTGGGAATTCCCTATCTTATTTCCGGGCGATGATTTTCAAAATCCATCCACAGCTAATGATTTATTTCAAATTTCCTTTTGACGAACAATTATATTCCACAGATCATAATCAGAATATAAATTCCGTAAATTTTTATTCTTTTGACAAACTGAAACAGGTGAGTTTTGAAGGTCGAATTACTTCTGCTGAAGAACAATATATCCCAACCCGTCTCATCAGCAGTCCCCTATTACAGGATCAAACCCATTTTGAAGAAGAAACGAAAGAAGAGTACATGCATAGCCTTCAGAAGGTAATTGGAGTGATTAAAGACAACCAGCTTCCTAAACTGGTTTATTCGAGAAGAAAGATATTCAGGAGCTTTGATGAAATAGACCTTAAAGAAAGCTTTAAAAACCTATGCATCTCTTATCCGAATGCTTTCAGGTATTTGTTTAATGATGGGGATAACGCCTGGATGGGTGCTTTTTCTGAAGTACTGGGGAAATTCAATAAGGAAACCCATGAATTTGAAACCATGGCACTGGCAGGCACGCTACCTGTTTCTGAAGAATGGTCCGAAAAGGAGATTGAAGAACAGAAACCTGTTACCAACTATATTCAGGATATCCTTACCAACTATTCCAGCCATGTACAGCAGTCAGAAACTTACGATCATATTTCCGGCAACATCAAACACCTCCGTACAGATTTTCGAACGCATATAAAGCCTGAGGACCTTGATGCTCTTATCCAGGATCTTCATCCTACTCCGGCAGTATGTGGCATTCCTAAAGATTTTTGCATTGAAAATATTCAGAAGTATGAAAAGTTCCCCCGTGAATTCTATGCCGGTTACATTAAAATTGAAACTGAAGAAAGCATACAGTTTTTTGTAAATCTGCGATGTGCAAGGCTTTATCAAGACTCCGTACATGTATTTGTAGGCGGCGGAATTACGGCTCAGAGCAACCCTGAAAAAGAATGGGTTGAAACAGAAATGAAGTCTGAAGCAATTCTTAAAAATCTGGTCACTTCTTACAAGGTATAAAGAACCTCAATAGAAATAAAAAACCTCCTTCAGTCCGAAAGAGGTTTTATTTATTTTAAAATATAAATATCTGGTTATTTCTTTACTCCGATTCTGCTCCACGTATCCATAACGAAAAGCAAAATAAGACCAATAAAAGCTGCTGCTGCAGAAAATACAAACTTCAGGTTATCACTCTCTTCTGATAAAACATCTGACTGCCAATCTATAGCATAAAGATTAATGGTAATGAATACAATAAATAGTACTAAAAATACTTTATAAAACTTCTTCATAATTTCTAAAAATTAACATAATTCAGCACCAACTGGGCAAAATTTGCGGTGAATAATTTAATTGAAATTGCCAGCAGGATAATTCCGAAAACTTTCTGAAGGATCATCAATGTAGCATCCCCTATTTTCCTTTCCAGCCATTTCGCTGATTTAAGCACCAAATATACGAAAATTGTATTAAGAACAATTCCTAAAATAATATTAATATCATGAAATTCCGCTCTGAGAGATAGCGCTGTAGTAAGTGTTCCGGCACCTGCAACCAGCGGAAATGCGATGGGAACAATGGATGCCGCTTTTGCTTCAGTAGTTTTATTGATTTCAATTCCTAAAATCATTTCCAGGGCTATGACAAAAATCACAAAAGCTCCGGCAATGGCAAAGGAATTCACGTCTACCCCAATCAGCTTAAGAATCTTATTTCCTACGAATAGAAAAACAATCATAATAACTCCGGCAGTAATTGCAGCCTTTCCAGCTTCAATTTGCCCGAACTTCTGTTGAAGGCTTACTATAATAGGAACTGACCCGATAATATCAATAACGGCGAAAAGAACCATAAAGCTTGTAACGACCTCTTTAATAGAGAAACCATCAAAAATTTCCATCTCTTTGTAATTAAAAATTTCGCAAAAATATGAAAATAAATTAACTATTTGCTAATTTGTGAATATAAATTAACAATTGTCTTCAAAAGTTCCTCAAGAGCTTCTACAGATTTCACAGGAGAATATTTTTCTATTTGAATTTTCTGCTGAAGTTTTCCATAGTCTTCTGCAAGAGAAGAACCTTTGTGATTTTCAAGAAAAGTCTTAAACTCGCTGACAGAGCCCTGAAAATACTGACCTCTTACTTCCTCATCCAATTCTTCCAGTGTTTCAAAGAACTTTTCATATTCCCCGTTATCTTTAAGATTTTCAAGATAGCTGAAATAGTCATTAATATCTGTTTTCAGCAATTCCTTGATTTCTCTTTCTGTTTCAGCCACTGACCCTAAAGATTTAGACGGTGCAGTTTCCCTAACTAATGTACGTTTTTTTTGCCAAGTCTTAAATAACAGATAGGCAACAAATAATCCCAAAAGGATCACAATATTGGTTAACAGAATATTCCAGTGGAATTTGCTTTTTTCTTTTACTTTAAATGAAGTGGTTTTTAAAACCGGGGTATTTACCGTTTCAAGAAGATTATTGGTATATTCATTTACTTTCTCCACTGTAGAACGGGCTTCCAGAACCTGCTCATGAGAAAATGCATTCAAGGCCAAAGTCTCTTGTCCAAGATCAATATATTCTTTGTTTTCAGGATTAAAAAAAGCAAACTGTTCTGTTTTTATAGAAATTGCTCCCGACTTCTTAGGAATAATCACATAGCTGGCTAAGATGACCCCTTTCATACCCGTTGTTCCCGGAGAAACTTTAGAGGTGATTTTAGGAGCAAAAATTTCATAATCCGGAGACGCAGCAATTTTTGGAAGCTCCATATCCGGTAAATTCCCTTCTCCTGAAACTTTTACCACGACATTCATTGGTTTTTTAGCTTCAGGTTTCTCTTTAGTAGCATTATAAACACTTACATTGAAGTTTCCTACTGCATTTTTAAAACAGTCAGGAGCTCCTTCCGGAAGTTTTTTTACATTCAGCTTGATCTTATTGGAAACAATCTTATTCTTACTGGAATGAGAGTTGACAGAGGCTGATACTCCAGGAACTTCTACATATCCTGCTTCATTTGGAAATACCATAAACATCGCCAAAATCTGAGAAGCCATATTTCCGGAATTCGTCGGATCTATTTCAGACCTGTTAAAATTTATAGGGTGTACATTGATATTATCCTGCTGTGGAAGATGGATATTTTTCACCTTTCTAAGGTTATCCATATTTCTGGAATACACCTTCAGAACAGCAATGGTAGGTTGATCCTGATATACCTCCCTGTCCTCTATCTCCATATTCAGATAGACATCATTGGAAGTATTCCCGGCTAAAGATTTCTTTTCTACAAATTCTTTGACGTTGACATCAAAAGGTTCTGTTTTGTAGATTTTATTATTAACGGTCACTAGTACCGATCCTATTTTTATTTTCCCTTTTTTCTTAGGTTCAAGGGCTATTCTGGATATTTTTTGAGTAATCAGGGTATTGGTCGCAGGATCAATCACGGTATTGGTAACCGAACCACTTCCGATAATATTGAATTTCGAAAGATCGGGAAGCTGAAATCCTGTTTGCTGTACAAGATCACTTCCGTTAAGTTCTAATACGATTGTAAGATTCACAATATCCTTACCTGCATATTCGGCTTTATCAGCATCTAGGCTAAGATTTACCTGTCCGTAAGTAATTACGGATGCCAGAGTAAGCAATATGTAAATCAATTTATGCTGCATCACCAATCTTTCTCGTTGCTTTCAGGCATCGAATAAGAATTCTTATTTAAAATTCTTCTGGCGGTTTCTTTTTCTTTTTCGTTTATCTTATCTAGAATTGCATTTTCAAGGTCTTTCGGCATTTTACCCTCATTATTCTGTTTTTGCTGAGGATCATTACCCTGGTCACTTTTACCTTCATTTTGCTGACCACTTCCCTGGTCCTGCTTCTGATCTTTTTTATCGCCTTTCTGATCATCACCTTTATTCTGATCATTACCGCCGCCTCCTTTTCCTGAGTTATTCTGTTGCTGTTTTTGTTGCTGCTCTTTTTCTTTTAATTTGGCAATTTCATAATTTTTTCTGGTGGCCTCACTATACGGATTTTGCTTAAGAGCTTTTTTATAATAATCTGCAGCCTTTTCTGGCTGATTCATCTGCATATAGCTATTGCCTAAATTATGAAGTGCTGCCGCCTTATCAGGAAGTGTCTGCGAAAACTGCTGTGCTTTTTCAAACTCTTCTTTTGCCTCTTCATACTTCTTACTTTTATATAAGGCATTCCCCAAATTATAATGTGCCGTAAAATCTTTGTCATTGGATTTTGCGGCTTCCATATATTTCGAAGAAGCTCCATCATAGTCTTTACCGTCGAATTTTTGGTTCCCTTCATGCACCAAAGTCCTATAGTTTTCCTGCCCAAACAAAATGCCTGAGAATGAAAAAGCAATTATAAACGATAAAAGTAAGATTTTAGTATTCATCCTTTGCAAAATTATTCCTTTAAATGTTAAGAAACAGGGGTTTATTTGTTAAAATTCGGTTAAAGTACCCATTAAAATGCTGTTCCCTTCTCATGAAGACTACACATTGAAATCTTTTTTAGGATTAAAAAGAAAAATTAAAAGAAAAAATAAGATTGATGCTCCCAGAAAATATTGATAGTAATGATTGGCATTCTGTGACTTCACCATGGTTTCGGATTCGGAAGATTTTTTATTAACAGCATCAATAATTCTGCTTGGTGCTTCATTGATATTATTGCCATCTATATAACTTCCACCGGTAGATTCAGCCATCTTTTTTAAGGCATCCGTCTGTCTTTTTGAAATAACGGTTCCCCCATTCACATCTGTTTTATAGCCCATTAACTGTCCATAAACATATTCAGGAACGGGTGCCCCTTCATCGGACCCCACTCCTACAGAAGTAATACTTATTCCCTCTTTATTGGCTAGTCTTATCGCGGCATTGTCATTCCCTTCGTTATCTTCACCATCACTGAGCAATATCACCTTTCTGGAACCTTTACTTACATTTTTAAACTTATCTACAGCAGCCTGCATTCCATTCAAAAAATCTGTTCCCTGGATCTGCATAGAATTGGTTTCAATTCCGCTGATATAGGTTTCGGCAGAATTATAATCTGTAGTCAGGGGCATGATAGACATGGCCTGTCCCGCAAAAATTACAATACCTACTTTATCATTTTTCATCTTCTGCATAGTACCCAGCATCAAATTTTTAGCCTCAGTAAGGCGGCTTGGGTCTATATCTTCGGCGTTCATTGAATTCGAAACATCAAGCATAAAAATCACATTATTCAGCTTCTGACTGCTTCTTACCTCTTCCGAACCATTAAGAAGATCAATAATTGAAAATATCAAAAATAAAGTTCCTAACAAATACAAGGCAGGGAAAATTTTTATAAATCCCGATTGTTTCTCAAATAAATGATCATGAAACTGGCTGTCAGCAAAAATTTCTTTCTTTCTATTTTTCCATTTCAAAAAACGGATCAAAAAGAAAGCTAACAGCGGCAGAAGCAACAGTAAAAATAAATACCAATAATTTCCTAAAGACCAACTCATCAGCTTAAAATTTTATAAAACACCCATCTCAACAACGCATCCAACACCAGCATTCCTAAAGCAATCCACAGGAAGATTTTAAAATATTCTTCGTAATTATAAAGCTTGGAAACCTTTACATCAGATTTCTCCAATTGGTTAATCTCATCATATACTTCTTCAAGGCTGCTGTTTGAAGTAGCCCTGAAATATTTCCCTCCGGTAGTCTGAGCCACTTCCCGTAACGTATTTTCATCAATGGTAACTTCCGTCTCAGTAAAGACAAGGTCTCCAAAGATATCCTGTGATGTAGGCATCAGTGCATATCCATTGGTGCCGATTCCTATGGAATAAACCTTTATATGATTACTTTTAGCCAGTTCGGCAGCAATCTGTGGCGGAATAGCATTCTGAATATTACTAACCCCATCTGTCATCAGGATAATCACCTTGCTTTTCGCTTTGCTTTTAATCAAATGGTTCACGGCTACGGAAAGTCCTTCTCCAATAGCTGTTCCCGGCTCCAGTCCTGCTGAATTAAGATTTTTAATCTCATCAATTACAACCTGATGATCTGAAGTGACAGGCACTTTTGTAAAAGCCTCTGCAGCATAAGCTACAACTCCTATCCGGTCATTAGGACGTTTCTGAACAAATTTTACGGCAATATCTTTCAATGCTGTTATACGGTCCGGGCTTAAATCCTTCGCCAGCATACTGAGAGAGACGTCTATAGACAGCATAATATCTACTCCTTTTGTATCATCTCTATCCTGGGAGACCGTAAAAGTTCTGGGTCTCGCCATAGCAATGATCAGTGCTGCAAGAATGATGTACTTTGATATCTTCAAGACAAAAAGAACAGCACGAATACCACCACTGGAATCCATATTTTTAACGGTAGGGACTTTTATCCCTTTCCTTTTCTGTCTTCCGGCATCTTTAATAAAAAGAGGAATAAACAGTAGAAAAAGCAATAAGAACCATGGACTGTAAAACTCAAAATTAAACATCCTTTCTTAAGTTTTCAAATTCTAAATCTTTCGATGATCTTTTTACAAAATCCCTGATATTGGCAAAATCATTTTCCATGGTATCTTTATCAGGAAAGGTTTTCGCAAATTTCACAAGGTCTCCTCTTAAGAAAACATCTTCTATTATTTTTTCGTTATCCTGAGAAATGGTATTGTTCTTTTTCATGACATCAATAAGGTCATCGGTAAGAAGTACATCTGCAGGAAGGTGATATTGTTTGGCTATAAAAGTTCTGGAAATATCGATCAGCTCTACATAGAATGAACGGAAATTACCTCCTTCAATATATTTTTTCTTTTTAAGGGAATCTAACTCTTTTAATGTTTGGTTGGTCGCTACCACCGGTGAACTCTTGGATTTTCTTCCCCATTTCACAATCATGATAATAGCCACAATCAAAGCAATACCTGCTAAAGCTGCCAGAATATAGAATTTATATAGTTCCCAATAATCTTTTGCATCAAGTTTGACTTCTTTATTCTTCATGATATCATTAATCTGATCAGCCTTTTGAGCTGTATTAATGACATCTATCTCATAAGGAATAGTCTTCAGTATTTTATCTCCCACTTTAAATTCCAGCTCAGGAATGGTAAATTTTCCTTCTTCAAAAACAGCAAACTCTATTTTCCTTTCGTATAAATTGGCATTTTGTCCGATGCTGTCTTTTGTTTCTTCAAAATGAAAAGGAAGCAATTCATTTTTAGCTGCAGAGATGACCTGCTGATCATGAATATTGTCGATTTTTATAACAAAGTGATTGACTTCACCTAACGCAATAGTTTTCTTCTCTATATTGGAAGATAATATCTGTGAAAAAGCATTGACACAGATAAAAAAAGATAATATTAATAGTGTTTTTTTCAATTTTCAAATAATAAATTCAGGCTAACGCCTACTGTTTTATTTCTCATTCTAATCTATTGGCTACCGTTTTATTTTTTCTGGAAATAGCTATACAGCAGTTTTGAATAATCTGAACCTGTATTGATATTCATAAAACTGGCCGAGCTGTTGGAAAAATCTTCTTCCAGGGCTCTTAACTTCTGTTTTTGCGCTTCCGCAAAAGTATACCGCCATCTGGCGCTGGAAGTATTGGCCCATATTTGTTTTCCTGTTTCTACATCATATAGCAGCGTATATCCCACATCAGGAATTTCATTATCCTTTTCATCATAAATCCGCATTCCCAGCAGCTGGTGTTTTTTTGAAGCCACTCTCAGCATTTTAGAATCATATTCATCTTCAAAATCCGAAAACAGGAATACCAGAGATTTTCTTTTAAAAATTCCCATCATATACTCCAATGCTTTGTCTATTTTAGACTCTGCAGGAACATAATCGGCTGTCAGGATATTGCTGATGATAGAAAGGATATGTTTTCTCCCTTTCTGTGGTGGAATTACTTTATATACTTTGTCAGCAAACAGAATCAGTCCCACCTTATCATTATTTCCGGCGGCCGAAAACCCTAAGCTGGCTGCAATTTCAGCAACATATTCCCTCTTCAGCTGAGTCTTCGTTCCATAATCCATTGAAGCTGAAATATCTACCAGAATCATCATGGTAAGCTCTCTTTCCTCCTCCATTACTTTTACAAACGGTTCACGGAAACGCGCTGTTTTATTCCAGTCGATTCTTCTTATTTCATCTCCAAACTGATAGGGACGGACTTCTGAAAAAGTCATCCCCTGCCCCTTAAAGGCACTGTGATATTGCCCCATCAAAGCAGCCTCCGTCTTTTTTCTGGTACGGATTTCTATCTGCTTTACTTTTTTTACAATATCTTTTATCTGCATATGCTGATGTAAGGTTTAATAATTTACGGGATTTGTATAGCATAATGATACTATTCCACTTCCCATCTTTATCTTTTAATCTTTCAATTCAATGGACACATTCAGCCATTCATTATCAAATTTCGTACTGTACTTTTTGTAGAAATTGATAGCTGGCTCATTCCAGTTCAGTACCTGAAATACCATTCCACTGTAATCATTTAATTTTCCATGCTCCAGTGTTGCATCAAATAATTTTTTTCCAATCTGCATTCCTCTCATTCTTTCAGTTACGACCAAATCTTCAAGATACAGTCTTCTTCCTTTCCAGGTTGAATATCTGTCGTAATACAACGAAATCCCTACAATTTCACCATTAATTTCAGCGACAAAAGCACCCCATACCGGAGACGGTCCAAAGCCATCTTCAGTAAACTGATCTAGCGTTACCGTTACTTCATGTAATGCTTTTTCGTATTCAGCAAGCTCCTTAATCAGGGCAAGCATTGATTTACAGTCTTCTTGAACTGCTTTTCTGATTACAACATCACTCATTATGGCGCCTGGATTTTTGCTAAAATTCTGTTGATGATCTCTTCTGTTGAAATTTCTTCTGCCTCCGCTTCAAAAGTTAAGCCCATTCTGTGTCTCAGCACATCTTTGGCCAGTGCTTTTACATCTTCAGGAATAACAAAAGCTCTACCTTTTAAGAATGCATAAGCTCGTGAAGCAATCGCAAGGTTAATGGATGCTCTTGGAGAAGCTCCGAAACTGATATAATTTTCAAGTTCGGAAAGTCCGTAATTTTCCGGATAACGTGTCGCAAACACCATATCCAGGATATATTTTTCAATTTTCTCATCCAGATAAATCTGGTTGATCAATTCTTTAGCATCTACGATATCCTGAAGAGAAATTACAGGATTTACAGTAGGCTGATGCGAAGTGGAAACCATCCTCATTACTTTCCTTTCATCTTCAAAAGACGGATAATCTATGGTACACTTCAGCATAAAACGGTCACTCTGTGCTTCCGGCAACAGGTAAGTTCCTTCCTGATCAATCGGGTTTTGAGTAGCCAATACCAAAAATGGTTTAGGAAGCTTCATCGTTTCATCACCAATAGTGACCTGCTTTTCCTGCATCACTTCCAGCAGGGCAGACTGCACCTTTGCCGGTGCACGGTTGATCTCATCCGCTAGTACAAAATTCGCGAATACAGGACCTCTTTTTATTGAAAAATCATTGTCTTTGATATTATAGATCATTGTTCCTACCACATCTGCAGGAAGCAGATCCGGAGTAAACTGAATCCTTGAGAACTCGCCATGAACAGCATCCGCCAACGTTTTTATCGCTAAAGTTTTGGCCAGTCCCGGAACTCCTTCAAGAAGTACGTGACCATTTCCCAAAAGCCCTACCAAAAGGCGGTCTATCATGTATTCCTGCCCAATAATAACTTTGTTGATTTCCTGTCTCAGAAGAGAAAATAAATAGTTTTTTTCTTTTACTTTTTCCGTCAACTGACGGATATCTTCTGCTTGAAATGTATCTGACATAGCTTGATTTAAAATAGGTGGTAAATTTCTGATAAATACTTGCATTAATCAACACAATCAATGCCATTATTGAGTTAAAGTTTGTTAAATATTCCGGGCTTAACAAGGGATTCAAGATAATACAAACTGAGTTTCTTATACATACAGCCCATTCACATAGAAGCTTCTCCGGATGTATCTGGGATTTTTCTGCTATGAAAACAGCATTTTGTCAGTATCCTATAAAAAATGTTGTGATATTTTTACCACAACATTTTTATTATATCAAATTACAAATCTGTTACAAATTTTTCATCGTATCAAAGCTTTGTAATGGTAATAGTAAATACATCTTCGGGCTTATCTTCAGAATCTTCGTAAGATCCTACATTTATATAATATTCTGTTCCTGCCGTGGTAGTAATGGTAATAGTTTCCGAACTACCACCACCGCCGTTATCTTTTGTACCCATACAAGTCAAGCTGTTACACGATCCTTTATACACTCCTATTTTGGGATCGAAAGAAATGGTTGCAGGAGCCACTTTAATGGTATACTGGCCACCCTCCCCCGTAAATTTAAACCAGAGTCCATCATTCATTCCATCGTTAGGGCATGCCATTATAAATCCAGCATTATTGGTAGAAGACATTCCATCACTCTGTGTATACGAATAAGGAAAAACAGATGCCAGCAAAGCTCCGGAACAGGCATCATTTACCGGTATTGGAGGAATGGTTTTAAAAACATTATCCGTACAGCCGGAAGATTCACCATTGGCAGAAACAGCTGTTACTTTTAAATAATAACTGGTATCTCTCGTAAGAACAATTGATGGTGAAAGATTAAAGTTGGCAGCAGTCACAACCTGCTGGTTAATAATATCTGTACCTCCGGGACTCGTCCCTAAGGAAACTTTGTAAGAAGTAGCTCCTATAACAGGCTGCCAGCTAATAGTAGGGGATAAAGAAATAAACTGAGCATTATTTGCCGGATAAAGCACGAAAGGGCAGCCGGGAGTAGACTTAGCCGTTAATCCTGAAATTGTTAATGCTGACTTATAATTAACTCTTATCCCACCAGGTGGAGAAGCCGGATCAACAACTGCCCGATCTCCTTTATAATAAAGGGTAGAATTTGGAATATATGGATACACACGAAAAACTTCGTCAAAATTATTAATATCAATGCTTGGAGCATTTTCTCTTGCTGCCACCACTAAATTATCTGTATTATTATAGGCAAATGGTGTAGTAAAAGCAATCTCCACTTTACCATTATTCTTCGTTATCGTACCTACAAATACCTGAGTAAGTTGTGAAGAGGGAATCCAGTCTGTACCGGAAGTAAATGCTGTTTTCGGAGTATGCCCAAGATAAACGGTCCAGTCTGAAGAATCAGCAATACTGGATGATGGGTCTAAATAAAAGGTAAGACCTGTAATAGTTCCTGCTGCAGTCGCATTTATTTCATGTTTAAGATAAATCTGCTGCACATAGGAATAGGAAAAAAAACTACTGACAGGCGCTGTGCCTACATTGGTGCTTCCGATATTTAAATTGATCTGAGCTTTAAACATCAAGACTGTCAATAATAAAAATAAAAGTAAATTTTTCTTCATCATTAATAAAATTACCATTGAATACGATGCTAATTTAATAATAAAATTTCAACATTAATGATAAATATAATTATTTAATAAAATTCATTTACACCTTTCATTGAAAACACCTTTTATCACTTGTTTTTTACACTATTAACAACAAAAAGCTATTTAATTTAAAAATCAATCTAACCAAATGTGTTTTTAAGTACATATTTTAATACATTTGTAACAAATCCCAATCACATGTATAAAAAGCTATTTTTTGTCAGTCTTTTGTTTGCAAGTTTTTTTAAATCACAAACCACTACAGTAACCAATGTGATTTCTCAGGCAGTGTTTTATGACGGCTATGCCGCTACAGTATCCGCTCCTGTTCCCAACGGGTTGATCAGACTGAACAATGCCAGATATACAAGAAAGCTTACAGATGCCGAAATGGACTCTTTTAAAGCAAAGATTGCGATGAGAGTCACCATAGGCGCATTATGTGATAACTATGACCGTCTGGGTGAGGTCTTTTTAGCATTAGTACCCAAAAACCAAGCTACTTACACGATAAACGATGCTAATGTAAAAAGGATTGAAGCAGGGAGATACATCACCCCTTTTATGAATATGAATCGTTCCCCTATGGAAGTTCCTTATACTTATGATGTAAGCAATCTGTACAGTATATTTCACGATGCCACCCTACGCAGCACCTATGATATATATATGGAACTGGATGTTTTTGGTGTGCCTTATGCAGCAAACAATGAAGTTGCGGGGTGTTCAATCAGAAATGATGTATTTACCGGAACTCTTACTTTCTTTTCAACGGATACAGGGGCTACTGCGACGGACTACAACACCATTGCTCCCATCCTGAGCTATAACAGACTGAATAATTACAACAGTACAGATGTTGCCGGTGAAACAGTAAGAATTGTAAATTTTAACTTACCTGACCCGGTTACCAACGCCCGCTTCTTTGTGATCTCTACCCCACATGGTGCCAACAGTGGCGGTGAAGAATATATAAGAAGACAAAACTACACCTATGTAGATGATGTTCAGGTACTCACCTATACTCCCGGAGGAATTTCGTGTGAACCCTATAGGGTATACAACACACAGGGTAACGGAATCTATGGCGCTACTCCAAAAACACTTTCAGAATGGACTTCCTGGAATAACTGGTGTCCCGGCAATGCCGTTCCTATACGTGGATTCAGCTTAGCTAATATGACCGCAGGAAATCACACTCTTAAACACACCATCCCAACAGCTGTTTTCAATCAGCAACAGGGAGAAGTATACCTATCTGTCTATATGCAGGGTAAGAGCAATACTACCTTGAATGTTAAAGACATTAAAACAATCGATGTCAGCATATACCCCAATCCCACTCCTGATTTTGTAACCATCAAATCAGAGACCGCTGTGGCCTCTATTACAGTCTTCAGTATGGATGGAAAAAAATTATCTGAAACCTACAGAGAAAACAAGGTAGATCTTTCCGGCTACAGCACAGGAGTTTATTTTTTGAATATTGTACTGAAAGACGGAACAGCTTTTAAACATAAGATCATTAAGAAATAAGAGTCTGGAGCATTTTTTAAAATTATTCAGATCTGAAGAGAAACAAAAACTACTATTGAGAAATATTCAACAGTAGTTTTTTTTTGTTAGATATTAAACAATTCAAATAATAATGTACATAGAAATTTTGTAAAATATATTAAATAAGAAAGAATTGAACTTTACAAAATCATCTCACATAAATACATTTATATCAAATAGATACAACATTACCAAGTGATAAATCTTATATTAAATCACATGACTATGATTTTCATATATTAAAAATTGTTAAATTTGAAGAATTTTTAATATATAATTAAAAAACAAGACAAAGATGAAAAAACTCTACATCAGTGCATTTACTTTATGCACAATCTTAAGCTATGCTCAAGTGGTCTGGCAAAAAGATATTAAATCCAATACACAGGATTTTCTAAGCCAGGTCACCACGACAATTGACGGTCAGTATTTGATCACTGGAAGTGGCATTCAGACTAAAAGCCAGTCTTTAGCTGCCAATAGCCAAAAGCTCAATAACGGTTACGATTTTCATCTGATCAAACTCAACCAGCAGGGAGAACAGGTTTGGGAGAAGTATTTTGCCGGACACAACCACGACTACCTATCTGCAACTTTTGCAACACAAGACGGTGGATTTGCTGTAGTAGGCACTTCGTATTCAGGGAAAGGGCTGGATAAGAAGGACGAATCTAAAGGAGATTCAGACATCTGGTTAATCCGACTTAATGAGTTTGGAGATGAATTATGGCAAAAAACTTTAGGATCTGAATCTGATGAACAAGCAAGATCGGTAATCCAAACTACAGACCAGGGATTCTTTGTAGCAGGGAATGTACAAAACTCAGCTACAGGTTACGGATCCAAGGATGTTTTAATTGTAAAACTGGATTCTAAAGGTAAAGTATTATCCGAATCTATTTTTGGAGGACTTGGGCTTGACGAAGTAGAAAAGATGATCCCCACAAAAGACGGAGGAGCATTATTAGGTATTTATTCCAGAAGTACTATTGGAGGATCAAAAAAGACTGAAAACTATGGCGAAGGAGATTTTCATATTATCAAACTCAATAAAGAAAATAAGGTTGAATGGGAAAAGAATTTTGGAGGTAAAGAAGATGACCATATTAGAACTCTGGCTTTAACTTCAAACGGTTTCATCATTGGTGGTGAGTCAAGAAGTAAAATTTCTGGAAATAAAAAAACAGGAATTGAAGAAGGCACAGACCTTTGGTTAATCTCCCTGAACGAAAAAGGTGAAGAGATCTGGCAAAAATCTTACAGTTTCAAGAACAGAGATATTCTGATGGGGATGAACGTGGTCCATTCTACGGATGACACCTCTATTAAAGGAATTTTACTGGGAGGCTATACACAAGCTGAAGGCAGAATAGAAAAAGATGATGAGACCTTCTGGATGCTGTATCTGGATGGAAATGGTAATGAGCAATGGAGAAAACATGTGAATGGAGACTCGAGACGAAGAGAGGAGAGACTTTCGGACCTGAAATTAAATAGGGATGGATCTATTATACTGGCAGGAACAAGCGCTGAGGAATTTGGAAAAGAGAACTGGAAGATTGTAAAGCTGGGTGATAAGCAAATCGATCAATTGATTGAAAAGCAGGATATCAAGATCTATCCGAATCCAGTATCGGATTATGCTTATGTAGAAATCGGCCTTGATTTTAAGGAAGCAGATATTATGCTGTACGATATGAGCGGAAAACTTTTACAGCAGATCAAGACGAAGAATAAAGTTACCAAAATCAATACACAAGTACTTGTTCAGGGAGCTTACCTGGTGGCCATAAAAACGGATACCAATAAAACAGCAAATGCTAAACTCATTAAAAAATAAACACGATGAAAAAGATAAAATTGGGCATTCTTATACTGGGAACATGTCTAAGAATAAATGTTATTGCACAAGACAGACCTTCAGAGAGCTTGTCTCTAATAAATAATGTAACGACAAATAATAATCTATATAATGGTGCTGTTAATGTAACTGTTCCATTATTCAAAATTCCAGTTGGAAATTTAACATTATCTAACGAAATATCTAATACATCAAGTGGATTTAGACCAAGAGTTGATGAAAGCATCTTTGGTTTGAATTGGTATGGTAACCAAATTGGAAGTATTACTAGAGAAGTAAAAGAAGATTTTTTGCTCTCGCAGTTTTTTGTTGCTGATTCCTTTAACAACACCTACGGTATTATTGCTTCTGATGAACGTAAGAAGCAAGCTACAACCGATTGTATTATTCAACAACAAAATCTTAATTATGGCTTTAGTCCTTCAAAAAAACAAATTTTAGAAAACCCAAATGGTAATGTAAAATCGGATTTTAAGCCAGATAAGTTTTACTTTGACTTTTTTGGGTATAAAGGGTACTTCATATTTGATAATAGAGGTACTCCATTAGTATTTTGTGAAAATGCTAAATTACAAATAATAGGTCCTGATTTACTTAATTCTAAATGCTATTCTGTAACAAGTCCTATAGATTTTCAAAATAAAAATATTAGTGAAATAAAAATTATCGATGATAAAGGCAATAGATTTTATTTTGGAGGTTCTTATGACGCTTTAGAAGTCAATTATTCTGAATACACAAATAAAGGTACTACTTCAACACAAAGTTATTACAGTGCAAGCAGGGCTAACTATATAGTATCATGGTTTTTAAAAAAAGTAGAATTAAGTAATGGTGATGTAGTCCAGGCAACATATAAGCAAGGTGATGCAACTATATTTAATCCTTTTTTACAAAAAACTCTTACAAATGGAAGTTTATTCCCAACTAGTTATCCATCCCAAGCTCAGTTAGATGCCTCAAATATAGAGACCACTAAATCTCTTGAAGTTCATGTTGGGAGTACTGAGAGCATTATAAATACACTTAATTACACAAAAAGAGCAATCCTTCAGAATATAGAAGTTGTAGGAAAAAACATAAACATAAATTATAATTATTTTAAGGATAGTAATAATCTTATACATTTAAATAATATAAATTTAAATTATTTTGGGAGAAATGAAGCCATAGCCTTAAATCAATCGCCTTTAGGCGGGACAAATTTTCGATATTTCTTAACGTCTCTAAATAGAAACAATGAAATTTATTCTTTTAATTATTACAAAACAGACAACCTTCCAACCAAAAATAACTATGGAACTAATAGATTTGGATTTTGGAACGGAACCAATAATACAGGTGAAGGAGATACAAATAATTTTATAGATGTTGCTTTATTAAAAAAGATCAGTTATCCTACCAAGGGATACACTATTTTTAATTATGAAAAAAGTGACTATTCTAAACAGGTTAAAGCTTCTAATACTACATCTCAAGTAATTGATTTCAATTCCGATCCTGCTTATTCTTCTACTAGTAGAATTGCTTCTAAAATTGATTTTGATGGACAAAATAGTTATGCGACAAATTATATATATAACTGGACAATAATGCAAGCTCTGGGATATATTCAGGAGATATAAAATTCAGTCAAGTAACTGAAAAAATTAATAATAAAGGGGATATTAAATTTTTTTTTAGTGATTTTATTACCAACCCTGATATTAATTCTGTTAGAAAATATAATATAAGTGATTATGTCAATTATTCAGGGAATAGGGAATATGAGAGAGGGAAATTATTAAAAAGAAAGTTGTATGATCCTAATAATAAATTATTAAAAGAGTATCAGTATGAATATCAAAGCTTTTTAAAACCTGAAAGTGAGTTAGCTGATTTAGGGTTAAATGACTGTAGTACATGTAAGGTATCTGATGAAAATTATTACGCTTACACCGAAGTTTATGAAAACTACATACAGAATGGTACTCCAACAAGAAGCTATACCATGTACATTCCTGTAATCCCATACCTACTAAAGAAAGAAAAAGTCATTGACTATCTTAATGATAAACAAGTTTCAACAGAAACAAAGATTCAATACAGAGAATCTAACATTCTCTGGCATCCATATCCAGAACAGATTGAAACAACCACTGCTTCGGGAACAAGCATTAAAAGAATTCTTTATGCTCAAGATGTTCGATCAGGTGGTTGTAGAAAAAATTGTCCTGGAAATGAAACTATAGTGGGTGGGCAGGAACCAACTTATAATTCGATGGTTAATTCAAATATCATGTATCCTGTAATAGCAATTACTAAAAATGAGAACAACAAATACTCACTTCAGGAGAGTATTTTTTATGCACCTCCATTTGTTACAAAAAAAATCAGGTATTCAAAGCTTGATACCAACTTGGATTTTACCAATTATAAAATTAATGTAGATAACACAGTTGATCAAATAAGTTATGATTTGATAGATGATAGGGGCAATTATATTCAAACAACTGATAAATCAGGAGTTCCAACAGTTATAATTTATGGGTATAAGCAAAGCTTCCCCATTATGAAGATTGTAGGATTGACTTATACACAGTTCATGCAAATATTGGGTCAATCTACGGCTCCTACAGATTATTTAAACCTTGATATTGTGACAAAATCCAACGCAGATGTAGATAGTGTATCAGAACAAAATCTGATTAATAGCTTAAATACTTTGAGAAACAATCCATTACTAAAAGGGTATTTAATGACAACCTATACTTATGATCCATTAGTTGGAACAACAAGCATCACTCCTCCTTCGGGAATCAGAGAAAACTATCTGTATGATTCATTAGGGAGACTTGAAAAAGTAATAGATGTGAATGGGAAGTTATTAAAGGAAATGAAGTACAACTATAAAAACTAACAAAGATGAAAAAGATAATTATTCCAATAGGATTTCTGATAATGGGAAATGTACAAGCACAGGTCTCCAATACAGAAAACTATATCCAATCCAAAACCTACCTTGATTATAACGGAACTACACCTACAAAAATATCAGAAACTGTCCAGTATTTTGATGGACTGGGAAGACCAAAACAGATTGTCAATGTAAAAGCATCCCCACTGGGGAGAGATGTAGTTACTCACATAGAATACGATCAATTTGGAAGACAGGTAAAAGATTATTTACCTGTTCCACAAGGAGGAACTCTGAATGGAGCTATTGTTCCCAATCCATTAGCTAATGCAACCCAACCTGGAATTTATGGTCAGGAAAAGATTTATGCAGAAAAGATACTAGAAAACTCACCCTTAGATAGAATCCAACAGCAGATTCAGGTCGGAAATGACTGGGCAGGGAAGCCTGTAAAATTTGAATATAACGCTAATATTTGGGAAGATTATGTAAGAAAATATGAAACCTCTACAACATGGGTTGAGGGCAGAACCCAAACCTCTATACAGCTGTTACAGTATTTCCAGGCTTCACAATTATACAAAAACATAGTTACCGATGAAGATGGAAACAAAACTATTGAGTTTAAAAATGGCAAAGGGCAGCTAATATTATCCAGAAAGCCATTAAATACAGAAAATGCAGACACTTATTATGTTTATAATGAATATGATCAGTTGGCATTTGTTATTCCACCTTTAGCCTCTGCTCCTACTATAGAACCTGCTACGGTAGAAAACCTGTATTATCAGTACCGCTACGATGGCAGAAATCATTTGGTAGAAAAGAAATTACCTGGAAAAGGTTGGGAATATATGATCTATGACAAAGCTGATAGGTTGGTCATGACTCAGGATGCGAATCTAAAGGGTAAAAGTCAGTGGCATATCACCGAGTATGATGCCTTGAACAGGATTGTTTATACTGGTCTTATCTTTAATTCAGCATCCAGAAATGACCTTCAAGGGTATGTTAGCGGTAACCCTATTAATAATATAAAAAGAAGTACGTCTTATTTCACAGTCAATGGCATGGATGCTTATTATAATATGTCTCCAACGGTTATTGTGAATATTCTGTTATCAGTTAACTATTATGACACTTACCCGCCATACAGCTTTAATCCATCGTTCCCTTCTACAATTCAGGGAGAGTCTGTATTATCAGATACTCCAGCAGCTGATGGAAGAAGTACCAAAGGGCTACCTGTGATGAGTGTAGTTAAAAATATAGAAGATGATAATTGGACAAAGAACTATACCTATTACGATACCAAAGGAAGAGCAATAGGAGGTCATTCTATTAACCATTTAGGAGGATATACCAAAACAGAATCCAAATTGGATTTTGCAGGTGTGCCTCAAACTGTTGTCACCAAACATAAGAGACTTAGTAATGATACCGAAAGAATGATCACAGAAAATTTTGAGTATGATACTCAGAATAGGTTATTGGTACATAAACATCAGGTAGATAGTAATACTGTTGAAATTCTGGCTCAAAATACCTACAATGAATTGTCTCAACTTTCCAATAAGAAAATAGGTGGAACGAGTTTAGGTAGTAGTCTTCAAAGTATTGATTATGCTTATAATATCAGAGGTTGGATGACAAAGATCAATGACCCTGCTAATTTGAATGGAAAACTGTTTGGATATGCCATCCGATACAACAATCCTGTTAATACTCCCTATGCACCTGGAAGATATAACGGAAATATTGCGGAGGTTGATTGGCGGACATCCAATGATAATATATTGAAAAGATACTCATACAGTTATTATGCTCAGAATAGGCTGATGTTTGGACATTATTCCGAACCTCTGGCTACTGTTCCTGAGAATAGTCTTTATGATGAATATCTTGAATATGACCTGAATGGTAATATTACTATACTATCCCGAAATTCTAAAAACAGAACCTCTGGCGCAGCAATACATATTGATAATCTAGGCTATACTTATGAGGGAAATAGACTTCTGAAAGTTACTGATGGTACTCAGAATAATGAAGGCTATCCAATTGGAGGAAATACAATTGGATATGATAACAATGGGAATATAACTAATCATCTGGATAAAGGAATCCAGACTATACAATATAATTTCCTGAACTTACCTAACAATATAAAAATAGACAGAGGATCAGGTGTATTTACCAGTACAACTACCTATTTATATAAAGCAGACGGAAGTAAATTAAAAAAGCAATACAATTATCAACAAAAAAATCCAACTGGGGTTTTTGACACTTCTGAATCCTTCATAGATTATTTAGATGGTTTTCAATATTCTTTGGAAGCCATACCTGGCGGTGCAGGTTGCCCTAAATGTCCAAAACCTACCCTGACATTGAAATTTGTTCCCACAACTGAAGGATATTATGATTTTATAGATAATTCTTATATTTACAATTATACAGATCATTTAGGAAATGTAAGATTGGGGTATAAAAAAGGTATATCAGGATTAGAAGTTATTGAAGAAAATAATTACTACCCGTTTGGATTACAGCATTCTGGATACAATGAATTTGTTGGAAACTCTTCTTATCAATATAAATATAACGGGAAGGAACTACAAAGAGAAACAGGAATGTATGATTATGGTGCGAGGATGTATATGCCGGATCTGGGAAGATGGGGAGTTGTTGATCCACTGGCGGAGAAGATGAGAAGATGGTCACCCTATAATTACGCTTTTGATAATCCAATAAGGTTTATTGATCCTGATGGAAGAGCTCCTCTTAATGAATATGATCAAAATGGAAAGATGATAAGTAATCTTGGAGGGAACAAAATAGATTTTTTTCATCAAAGAAATGGAGATACTAAAGTAGTTAACAGGCAAAGCGGTGCTTCAAATTTGATCACTGGTGGAGAGTCTATTATCAGAGGATATACTCAAAGAGGTAAAGATGTTGGATGGGGTACTATAACAGGTGAGTATTTTGGAGGAAGTGGACCTGCTCGTAGTTTGTTTAGTGATTTTAATAATTCTAATCATGGTCCTTTTGCTTCTTTAGATAAAGCATCATCTCCGTATTCCTCTTTAGCAAGGCAAGCATCATTAAACTCACAAGATCCAAAAGGGTTTGTAGAGATGACATATCTTCAGGCTAATCCTCTTAGAGCAAATTTTGATGGGAATGAACAAATGTGGGGAAGATCTACTGTATCTTGGTACAAATTAGGAGATGAAACACTTTTTTTAATGTTAGATTCAAAATCCCAGGAGTCATTATTTTATAGATTGCCGGTAAATAATTTTGAAAGAACCGAAGGAAAAGTAAATAGTTTTGGAAATACATACCAGACTTATATGTGGACTGAAAGCAATTCCGAAATTGGGCAAAAAGTATACGATCAGTTTAATCCTAAAATACCAAATAGTAATGACAAAAGTTGGAAAAAAGCAGCATCAGACTATATTAAAAATGGCACTCCATAATATGAAAACACTTATTAGTTTAATTTTATTACCACTTTTATTTTCATGTCAAAATATTAGTAGTGAAGATATGTATGGAAAGTATTCACCCCTTGCATACAAGAATACGTACGATACCCTTACAATTCATAAAGATGGCGTTTATAATAGGGTGATTTATAATAAAAAAAAGGAAAAGTTATTGGATTACAATTCAAAATATAAAATAGATGATCAATCTATAACACTTTCAAAATTTTATCTAAATTTAGACAAAGATTTGATAGTCTTTCCAGAGGATGTAGAAGACACCAATACAACCTATATAACTTCTTTCAAAAAAAAAGATAAAAACATTTTTCTCTGCTTTGGCCATTATGGGGAGAACTGTTATAAAAAGATCGGAAACTAGCCCCCCGTTGTGTGGAGATAAAAATAAGAAGCCGTCCCATTATAATGAGACGGCTTCTTTGCTTTTGGTCTAGTAGTTAAAATATTATATTTTTATTAAAATAAGGGTCACTTTGACAGGCTAGTAAAAGAGAAACTTTTAAAAAGACTGCGAACACATTTAAGTAAGGGTAAGTTTTGCAAAAGATAGCGCAGATATTCTTGAAGTAACAGATATCCTTTTGGACTAAACCATATTAGGGATAAGTGGATTCAACACTTCTAATATTGGAGGATACTATAGTTATAGGTACAATGGCAAAGAATTACAGGAGATGAGTATGTATTATGTATGATTATGATACGAGATTCTACATGCTTGATACAGGAAGATGTGGTGTTGTGGATTCGTTGGCGAAACTTCGAGATGACGAGCCAATTACACTTACAATAATCCGATAAGATTTATTGATCCGGATGGAAGGTAAAATGAGGATTGGGTAAAAAGAGGGAACCAAGTTTTTTTTGATGACAAGATAAATGCAGATAGAAAATGATTATAAAGAGTCTAGTAAAGGTGTGACAAATAAACCCAAAAGATAAATATGAGAAAATTATTAATTATCAATTTTGTTTGCTTACTGTTAACCTTATCCTGTAAAGATGTTAATAAATTTTCAGCAGGGAGTTATCCTTATGCCCAAGTTTTTGAAGTTAATTCATCAAAAGAGATAGTAATAAAGAGGATTGATAGTCTTAAGTAATTAGATACTATACTTCAAGTTCCTGCCTTCAAATGGGCTGGGAATGAAGTATTATTAAATGATAAAATTCAAAAAAATGGATATTTTGTTTTTTATATTTTTATTAAGGAAAAAAACCAAATCATTCAGTCTTATATAGAAGAGCAAGATTCTAATCGTACTCATGTAGGCTTGATAAGTGTACAAAATGGATTGTCTTTAGGTAATTGGAAACAAGTTAATAAAGATTTATCAGACCAAGAAAGTAAACAGTTGAAAGAAATTTTTAAAGAAAGAGTTGTTTCTAAGATTAAATAAAAAAAATTAATATTATTAGACTATAAATGCTACGTATTAATATAAGTACAATGACAAAGAACTTCAGGAATTTGGTGTGTATGATTATCAAACAAGGATGATAAGATACAACAATATAATAAAAAGAAATAATGTTAAAGAATTTAAAATATTTATGGTATACTATTTTATTGGGATTTTTCGTAGTAGTTATCATTTATTACAATAAAAGTTCAGATGTTGTAATGAAACAATCAGTAGATTATCTTCGTAATAATATAGAATTTGTAGGCTATGTGACAGGATTTGAACAATCAGATAATCACGCTTTCGGAGTTATTCATTTAAAATTAACTAAAAGCAACACACAGGAATTTAACAAAATTATTAAAGGAGGAATATATCCGTATAGAATTAAAGGAGATATAGCTGAATTATATTGTACAGTTTCTGTTGAGAGGAAAAAGGGAGATATTGTTAAACTAATATCGAAAGAACAGACAATATATTATAATCCTCAAAATACGAAAGAAGAAGGTAGTATATTTATAATAACAGATCCTTATAATATAAATTTCGTAAAAGAACATACAGTATTTAAATAAGCCCCCACTAATCGGCAGGAGTTTATTTACATATTTAAATTCAACCCTACAAAAGCCTCTTTGGAAAATATCCTGAAGAGGTTTTTTATGACTATCTGGTTTTACATTTCAAAAGCCCTGTCGTTTGAAAAAGGAAAATTAAAAGGTTTAAAACGCTGTTATTATAGAAAAAAGCGCAAGAATATAATCATAATTAGCTCTTTTTTTGAATAGTTAAAAAACTTTAACTCTAATCCCTCATTCAAAAAATTGTCATTTCCAGTTTATTAAACTATTTTTGGAGATTAAAAAAACTGCAAAATGAACTATCATTTTCAAGCACACAGACAGGTAAGAAGAAACCTTCTGGACATCCTGCAGAATACTTCTCATGAGGATCTTCTGTTGATTCCGGATGGCTTCAACAACAATATATATTGGAATATTGCACATACAGTTGCCACACAGCAGCTGCTGCATTATTATCTGAGTGGAAACCCTTTCCGTATTGATAAGTACTGGATTGAAACTTATAAAAAGGGGACTTTGCCTAATCTCAATGTTCAGAAATCAGAAGTGGAAGATTTGGAATTCCTGCTTACTGAAACTTCAAAGATCTTAATGAAAGATTATGACAGTGATTTCTTTTCAGATTACACGCCCTATACAACCAGTTTCGGAATGGATTTAAAAAGTATTCAGGATGCCATTATCTTTAATAACATGCATGAAAGCTTACATTACGGATATGCAATGGCTCAGAAAAGAGCTATTTTGGGCGAAAAATATTAAAAATTACCCTCTGATGAATAAGAGCCGTCACAGCTCTTATTTTAGGCAAAAAAAATAAAACTGATGAGCCTTCAGAAGGGTTAATGAGTAAAAATCAGGGAATTCATCCGGAGGAAAATAAAATTCATGTAAGCCCGGATGTTGTTTTACTACAAAACTGTAGAAGAGCCTCCCTACCTTGATTAGATTTAACAATAGAAAAAATAAATTTTGACAAACGACAACAAAAAAGACGATTTTATTTTCGGACTTCGTCCTGTAATAGAAGCTATTGAAGCAGGAAAAACCATTGACAAGATCTTTGTGCAGAATGCACTTCAGGGTCCTATTTATGCTGAATTGAAAGCTGCTTTAGCAAAAAATAAAATCCGTCCCAATTATGTTCCGGTTGAAAAACTGAACCGCTTTACGAGAAAAAACCACCAGGGTGTGGTTGCTTTTATTTCGGATGTTCCGTTTTATAAAGTAGAAGATATTGTCCCTCAATTATTTGAAGAAGGAAAAACACCTTTCTTATTGATTCTGGACAGACTTACCGATGTAAGAAACTTTGGCGCCATCTGCAGAACTGCAGAATGTGTGGGTATCGATGCGATCATTATTCCGGAAAAAGGAGCTGCCCCAATCAATTCTGATGCGATAAAAACTTCTGCAGGAGCCATTTATAATATTAAAATTTGTAAAGAAAATAATCTTGCCCATGCCGTAGACTTTTTACAGCAAAGCGGGATCACGGTATTTGCGGCGAGTGAAAAAGCGCAAAAGTTAATTTATGATGTTAACTTCTCAGAACCTTGCGCTATTGTAATGGGAAATGAGGAAACCGGAATTTCTAAAGAAGTACTTCATCATTCGGATGAAAAAATAAAACTTCCCATTGAAGGAAAAACACAATCTCTAAATGTTTCTGTCGCATGTGGTGCTATTCTGTATGAAGCGGTAAGACAGAAAATTTTGAAATAATTCAGTTCAATAACACAACATTAAAAAAATTAGAAAATGAAAAATATAGCAGCATTAGCGCTTATCTCATCTATAGCTCTTGTATCGTGTAAAAAAGAAACAGCCACTGTAACGAAAGTAGATCCTAAAACAGGGAAAACAGTTACTGTAGAAGTTCCTGCTGATTCTGTAGCTAAAGTAGCGGAGAACCCGGCGATCAGAGATTCTGCAGGGATCATTAAGCAAACTTTTAAGCTTGAAAAAGGAAAAACATATCCTCTTACAACGTATCAGAGAGATGTAAAGACCATGACAGATCCTACTGGAAAATCTATTACGGCAACCAGCGAATCTACGGATGAAATGAACTTTACAGTCAATGATATCAAAGGAAATGTGTATGATATGACCCTTAATCTTGTTGCTAAAAGAAGTTCTCAATCTGCACAGGGAAAAACTATTGTTGTAGATACCAAGCTTCCGATTCCTAAAGAAGATGATCTTAAGATGATCTGGAATATCAACAGAGCGCTTACCGGAAACAAGCTTGCTATGAAAATGGATACAAAAGGTAATGTGATATCCATCACAGGTTTTGATGCTGTATATAACAAAGTATCTACTTCTGTAGGAACTCTTATCAAAGATGCGAATCAGAAAGCGAGCGTTGTAGCAAGTCTTAAAGAAACTTTTAATGAAAAAGTACTGAAAGAACAGTTCAATAAAAACCTGACGATTATTCCTAAAAAAGGAGTGAAGATCGGTGAAAAATGGACCACTTCTGAAAATGCTGATGCAAGTGGAACAGTTAAAGTAACTTCAAACTATGTTTTAAAAAGCTTAGGAAACGGAAGTGCTGAAATTGGTGTTACCGGAGGTATTCCTAAGAAAACAGAAAAGAAAGCTCAGGGACCCATTACTCATAGCTTAAGCAGCGAACTGGTACAGACGGGTACTATTAAATTTGATGAAAGTACTGGATGGATTACCAACCAGAACATCAATGTGGAAACTACACAGATAGAATCTATTACAGACGGGAAACAGACTCAATCTATGAAAAGTGTTTCAAAATCTTCTGTAATGGTAAACCCTTCAGCAAAATAATTGAAGTAAAAGAGTTTGAGAGTTGAAGAGTCTGAGCATTTGAAAATTTTATTTTGATCATTAAAATAAGTATCGACAAACAACTTTGAACTTTAGAATCTTAAATACATTTTATTATGAAGTACATTCTTGAGCTGGTACTCTCTGCTATTATTATTTTCTTTGTCTGGAATATTCTGAAAAGGATATTTTTTAAGACGTTTTACGGTTATAGATTCAACAATAACAGTAATCAGAATAACAGGCAGCAGGATATCCATGGCTCTAACAAAGAGAATAAGCAAAACCTTAAGTGGGATGCGGAAACCGTAGACTACGAAGAGGTGAAACAGAATAATGATAAAAGGTAAAAATTCCAAGAAAAAAAGATAATAACCAGCATGGCGAAAAATAAAAACTTAATTTATATTGCTATTTCATTAGTTGTATTTATAGTTTTAGCATTTTTATATTCCACTCCTGTCTTTACGGGAAAACAGCTTTTCCAGCATGACATCGTACAGTACAGAGGAGGAGCAAAAGAACTGCTCGACTATAGAGCCAACACAGGAAATGAAACCTACTGGAGTGACTCCATGTTTGGAGGAATGCCCACTTATCAGATGGGTAGCCAGTTTAAAGGTGACATCATCAAGAAAATTGACAGCAATCTGAATTTCCTGCCAAGGCCGGTTAATTATCTGTTTCTGCTTTTTGCAGGCTTTTTCCTTCTGGGAATGGTAGTGGTCAGAAACTGGAAATATGCTCTGCTAGGGGCTACTTTCTTTGGCCTTTCTACCTATTTTTATATTATCATTGCTGCAGGGCATAATGGTAAAGTAAATACTATTGAATATTTCGCGCCACTTTTAGCCGGAATCCTATTGGTTTATATCCGGAAACAATACATCTGGGGATTCATTGTAACAACCCTTTTTATGGGACTTCAGATTGCAGCGAACCACCCACAGATGACATATTATCTGTTCATTGCGTTAGGATTTTTATTCCTTTCTGAACTGATCAGAGTGATCCTGAAGAAAACACAGATGAAGCATTTTCTTATTTCTTCGGGAATTATTGCGGTATCATGTATCATTGGAGTTGGAATGAATTCTCAAAGAATCCTTGCCAATTCTGAATATGTAAAAGAAACGGTTCGTGGAAAGCAGATTTTAACGAATGACAGCCATACTTCAGGAAAATCCGGAATGGATAAGGAAAGCATGCTGATGTGGAGCTATGGTAAACTGGAAACGTTAAATCTTTTCATTCCAAGGCTGATGGGTGGTGGAAGCCAGGAACCGGAAGCTAAGGAAATGATGAGCAAAGTTCAGGAGCTTGTTCAGGAAAATGTAAGCTCACAAGCTGAAATGGACAGAATATCGAAAGGTTTCAGTGGAATGACATACTGGGGTGACCAACCGGGAACTTCGGGACCGGCATACCAGGGAGCTATTGTATGTTTTCTTGCTCTTTTAGGATTTTTCATTGCCCGAAAAAAATACCGTTACTGGATTTTAGGAGCTTCCATACTTACCGTTTTACTGGCTTGGGGAAGTAACTTTATGCCATTATCGGATTTCTTTATTGACTATGTTCCGTTTTACAATAAATTCAGAGCACCGTCTTCAATCCTTGTTGTTGTAGAATTGTTATTCCCACTGATTGCCATCCTTGGACTATACAGATTCTTCACCGATGAAAAGCTTACCGAAGAATATAAGCAAAAAACACTTCTTTATGTAAGTGGAGGAACATTAGGATTCGTATTGATTCTTTTGATCTTCGGAAAATCATTGTTAGGATTCGCGACAGAAGGTGAGAAAACGTATTTCCCTCCTTTCCTACTCGATTATCTTGTGGACGAAAGATATAAACTGTTCAGAACAGATGCTATCAAAGCGTTTATCTATGTAGCTATTACTGCAGCTGTTTTATTTTTCAGTTTAAAGAAAAAGCTGAATCAGAATATTGCTTTGGTGGTAATTGGACTGGTAAGTTTATTCGACTTATGGACTGTGAACAAGCGTTATCTGAATGATGAAAATTATGTAGACAAAGTCTTTGCTGAAAACCCTTTCCAGACGGAAACTTCAGACCTATTGGCTGAAAAAGTTCAGGTAAACCCGAGCTTATCCTCTATTCTGGATAATGTGAATATCAACAAGACACTGGAAACAATTGCTGAAAAAGATAAAAACCATTATAGAATTTATAACCAGACTTTAGGTGTAACAAGTGAGACAAATACTTCTTATTTTAAAGCATCTATTGGGGGTTATCATGCAGTAAAATTAAGAAGGTATGACGATATTCTGAATGAATACCTGTCAAATATAGACAGTGTAAAGACTCCTAAAATTCTGAATATGCTTAATGCTAAGTATATGATTTTTGGAGGTCCTTCAGAACCTCAGGCGGTACCTAATCCAAATGCCAACGGAAATGCATGGTTTGTAAGTGACCTGAAATTTGCGGATACTCCTAATGAAGAAATCAAATCTATTGGGGATATTGACAATAAAAAAACAGCTGTTATTGCCACTTCAGACAAATCTTATTTTGACAATAAACCTGTTCAGGCAGATTCTACAGCATTTATCAATCTTACAAAATACCAGCCTAATGAACTGGAGTTTAAATCTCAATCCAGGACACCACAATTGGCTGTGTTCTCTGAAGTTTACTATCCTCACGGCTGGAAAGTTCTGGTTGATGAAAAAGAAGTTCCTTATATCAAAGCAGATTATTTACTTCGTGCCGTACACGTTCCGGCAGGAAACCATCATATCAGAATGGTGTTTGAACCTGAAGTAATTGAAAAAGGAAAATGGATTTCCCTTATTTGTTTCGGACTATTTATAGCCCTGACAGCTTTTGGAATTTTCTGGATGAATAAAAACAAGAAAAAGGAAACATTAACTGAACCACAAGCTTAATTCAATATTTCGGCATACGTTCTGAATAAACAAGCCGTCATAAAGAATCATAAAATCAAAATGGAACAGAAGAAAATATTGATTATCACCTATTACTGGCCTCCTGCGGGAGGTCCTGGTGTTCAAAGATGGCTTAAGTTCGCAAAATATCTACCCGATTTTGGCTGGAAACCTGTGATCTACACTCCGGAAAATCCCAATTATCCGTTGATAGATGAAACGTTGATGAAGGATATTCCCAACGATATTGAAATGGTCAGAACAAAGATCTGGGAACCTTATCAGCTGGCAGAAAAGCTTAATAAAAGCAATAAAAAATTCAAAGCCGGGCAATTTGATGTAGGTGAAAACCAAAGCTGGAAATCCAGACTTTCCATTTGGGTAAGGGGGAATTTTTTTATTCCGGATGCCCGAGTTTTTTGGGTAAAGCCTTCTATTCAATTTTTAGAAAAGTATTTAAAAGAAAATAAAATAGATGTGGTAGTCACTTCCGGCCCACCCCATTCATTACATCTCATCGGGCTAGGCCTTAAACATAAGCTTCCTCATATCAAATGGATTGCCGATTTTCGTGACCCGTGGACGGAAATCTCGTACTACAAGCATTTAAAACTGACCAAAAGTTCAGATAAGAAGCACCGTCAGTTAGAAAGTGCTGTATTTAAAAATGCAGATATTACCCTTGCCACAAGCTATACTGATGCCGAGAACTTTCGGAAAGCAGGAGCTAATGCTGTTTGCATCACTAATGGGTTTGATGAGACTGATACCCATGAAACTCCAAAAGGTCAAAAGAGCAAAACATTTACTTTGAGCTATATTGGGGTTTTGGAGCAATTGCGGAATCCTGAAAATCTTTGGAAAGCATTAGATGAACTGGTGAAAGAAAACATAGAGTTTTCAAAGAATTTCTCACTGAAATTGGTGGGAAGAATTGATGATAAGATCTTAGCTTCTCTTGAAAATTCCAGTTTGAAAAACCATATTTTGAATCTGGGTTATCTTTCCCATGGCAAAGCTGTTGAAGAAATGCAGAATTCTGACCTGCTGCTTATCACCAATTTTCCTAACGAATCTTCAAAAGGAATTATTCCCGGAAAGATATTTGAATATCTGGCATCGGGAAAACAGATACTGTCATTTGGTCCTGATAAAGCCGACGTAGAAAAAATTTTAGAAGACACCCATGCCGGGAAGCATTTTAGCTATACCCATTCTGAAACAGTGAAGCAGTTTGTCCTGGAAAAATTTGAGCTTTGGAAAAGTGGAGATCATCGTGAAAACACTCAGCAGATTGAACAGTTTTCCAGAAAAAATCTTACTCAACAACTGGCTGAAATTTTATAAAAAAGCTGGAGGCTGTAAGAGAGAAGATCATTAACTTTTCCTTCCGGTATCCAGCTTTTCTCTATTTTATATCGTCCACTGATCATTGATCACTGCTATCAGATAATATTTTCCCTGAAATTCTTCAAATACAAAACGAACGGTTTTCCAGTCCATTTCACTATTCTTTTCTGTTCCTTTGATATAATTTTCTGTAAAATTAGCTGTAGGGTAGCTTTCTTTAAGGTTATTCAGAGAGTTCCCTCCACCGATAAATTTATCTACAGAATATTGGGAAGCTGTAAAATCTTTAGAAAAAACCCATTTACCCAAATAATCATTAATAGTTGCCTTGTATGGGTCTCCTGAACCATCCTGTGCTCCCCATGTAAACAATGTTTTTGTAGGCTGAAACTGTTCAAAATCAGCTTTGGAGAAATGTTTATCCCCTTTCAGATCAACATGAGCGTACATTGAAAATCGGATTCCTTTTTGAGGATGAATTAATGAAGCAAATGTTTTATAGTCTTTAGCTTTTAAAGCCTGCAGCACCTCATCATTTACTTTCTTCAAAGAAGCTTCTCTTTCTTCTTTTGTAGGAAGTTTTCCAATACTGTCTGCTTTTGCCTGTGCAATAGAATCAACAACATTCGGAACCGGTTTTCCGGCTTCTTTTTTACAGGCGATTACTACAGTCAGTACCAATAGAGAAATGAGTAGTTTTTTCATATTTTTAATTTTAGTGATGGTTAAAAACACCAAAACTAATGCCATAACCGGGAAGGAATTGGGTTTGGAGCGCAGGAGTGGTAAAATGATGTACAGCGTCGGATGTATAATTTCGGATGTATAATGTATGACCTCTCAACTCTTAACTCTCTTCTATTAAGTTTGGGCTAAAGCCAATGGATTGTTTTGTATTCTTATGAAGAACGGGCTAAAGCCCGTCCCTATTGAATATCCATATCACGGGTAAACTGCCTTTACAACCAGAAGGCAATCATTGACCGTTCACTCTCAACTCATAACGCCTCTCCCCTCTCATATCTTTGTTCCAAAAACATCCATACAATCTGCTAATTACATCGTACCTTTGTTCTATGGAAATTTTGGACATTCTTATCATCGGAGCGGGCCCTATCGGTTTAAACTGTGCTATTGAAGCTCAAAAAAATAACCTCAGCTACCTGATTATTGAAAAAGGAACAATTGTTAATTCACTGTATCATTATCCTTTGTATATGCGTTTTTTTTCAACCGCTGAAAAGCTTGAAATTGACGGAACTCCTTTTATCTCTCCTGCTCCCAAACCCGGAAGACAGGAAGCACTGGAATATTATCAGGGAATTGCCCGACAGAAGGATCTGAATATTCACCTCTATGAAAAAGTAGTAAAAGTTTTCAAAATTGATGATGTCTTTGAAATTGAAACGACAAAAGGAAACTACTTTGCTAAAAATGTGGTAATTGCCACAGGGTTCTATGACATTCCGAATCTGATGAACATTCCGGGGGAAAACCTGCCGAAAGTTAAACATTATTACACCGAGCCCTATCCTTACGCCAGACAAAAAGTAGTGGTAATAGGTTCCAGTAATTCTGCTGTAGATGCAGCGCTTGAAACGTATAGAAAAGGAGCTGAAGTAACGATGATTATCCGGCATTCTGAAATTTCCAAAAGTGTTAAATATTGGGTAAAACCGGATATTGAAAATAGAATTTCAGAAGGCAGTATAACAGCCCATTTCAATGCAGAGATCCTTGAAATTAAAGAACAGTCTGTTATTTTCAAAGATCATGACCATCAGATTCATGAGATTGAGAATGATTTTGTTCTGGCTATGACAGGCTATCTTCCGGACTTTGAATTTTTAAGAAATTCCGGTATAGAGCTGAATGGAGACTGTCTGAACCCCCAATATAATATGGAAACCATGGAAACCAATATCTCTAATCTGTACCTTGCAGGTGTGGTTTGCGGAGGGAAAGACACCCACCTCTGGTTTATTGAAAATTCAAGAGTACACACTGAAATGATTTTGAATAACATTGTCTCCAAACTTGAAAACAGATAAATTATTGATCTTACATATAGTAAATTAACCCCCGGTTGAATAGTTTTCAGCCGGGGGTTAATCATTAAAGGAAGATAAGATCAGATTTTAAACTACATCTTTTTCTGTTTTTCTGTTATCTTTTAGCATCCATGGAACAATATAATAAAAACCTATGGCAATCAGTATTGCCAATACACCGGTTCCGATCCACAGGGTATTAAAACCCAGTTTATCCGCAATCAATGTTCCTATATAAGGTGTAATAATAAAAGCTATTGAAAAAGACATTCCGTTCAGTCCCATATAAGCACCTTTGTTGTTTTCACCTGAACGCAGTGCGGTAATGGTCGACATAAAAGGTAGGGTCCATATTTCCCCTATACAAAGCAATGTCATGGAAACCAGCAATACCACCATACTATAGTCGAAGGCCAGCATAGCATAGGAAAACCCACATAAGAAAGTTCCTATCAGCATTGTAAATCCTAACGTAAAATATTTCTCAGCCAGCTGTACAAAACCCATTTCAAGCAATACGATCAGGAAGCCACTATAGCCCAGAATAAATCCTATATTCTGCTGGCTCAAATGAGCTGTATCCTTATAGAAAATAGTCAATGTACTGAATAACTGGAAAAAGCAGATAGAAAACAGCATACAGAATATACAGTACACCATAAATTTACGGTCTCTATACGGAGAATTTTCTTTTTTAATGACTATAGCTTCTTTCACATTTCTTGCTTTCTTCTTTGCTAATCTTGTACGTTTTCTAAAGAACCAGATATACATTAATCCGGCCAGTAAAGCAGCTAAAGCATTACTGAAAAATAAAAACTCATAAGATATAGCAGATAGAATACCCCCTAATGCAGGACCTATAGAGAATCCTAGATTAACAGCCATTCTGTTTAATGAGAAAGCTCTGGTAATATTTTCCGGCTTGGCGTATTTTGTAATAGCCACCGAGTTGGCAGGCCGGAAAGTTTCACTTACAATACTCTGCATTAAAATAATTCCTGCTAACCCTTCTTCCGTAGTAAAAAGAGGGATTAAGCAAAATAAAGGTACACTCAAAAGTAAGCTTAAGCTCTGCACCTTGTATTCACCAATTTTATCGGTGATCATTCCACCAAACCATGAACCTATCACTGAACCTATTCCAAAAAAGCTAAGGACAATTCCGGAATTTTCAATGCTAAAATGTAAATGGTTTGTCATATAAACTCCTAAAAAAGGAAGTACCATAGAACCCGCCCTGTTGATTAGCATTACCAACGCCAGCATCCAACTCTCTTGCGAGAGTCCTTTGAAAGAACTCGTGTATAAGTTAATTAATTTCACAATAATATTTGGGGAAAAATTTAAAATGCAAAGTTAGAGAAAATAGCCCAAATCCCTCTGTTGGTAAAGAATAAATTTCAGCTTTCCACCTGTTTTTAAAGACTTTAGAATAAGTCATCAAAAAGATAGTAAAATAAAAAAGCCGGAAGAAAACTCTTCCGACTCTGACAAGTAAAACCTGTATTTATTTCGAATTCAATAATTTAAAAGCTGTGTAAAGCCTGTTACGCTGACTTTAAATTTTGAATCTGTTATGGATTTGTAGAGAAAATGGAACCATTCGCAATTAATGCACGTCTGTTCATTTTTAGAATATCTCTTACCCATTCTGCAAAATCTTCAGGCTGTAAAACCGTTTCCGGGTTACCGTCTGTAAGCCCACCCTGAATACTCATATCAGAAGCAATAGTACTTGGCGTCAATGTAATCACACGGATATTCTGTTTTCTCCATTCTGCCATCATTGATTGGGATAGGGAAACTACTGCTGCTTTGGAAGCTGCATAGGCTGACATATTAGGTCCTCCTTTTAAACCTGCTGTAGAGGCTACGTTTACAATATCACCTTCTCCTTTAGCTTTCATAAACGGGTGAACGGCCTTAGCCGCATAGTATACCCCGAATAGATTGGTTTTGATCACCTGCTCCCAGGTTTCAGAAGACATATCTTCAATACTTCCGAAATCCCCAATTCCTGCATTATTGATCAGTATATCTACTCCACCAAGGGTTTCAGCTAAAGTTTCGATTCCTGCTTTTACAGAGGCTTCATCATCAATATTAAATACGGCATAGGCTGCATGCACTCCCAGTTTTTGGATTTCGTCAACTGTATTTTTTAAATTTTCTTCGTTTCTTCCTGTAATGGCAACGTTTACTCCTTCATGAGCTAAAGCTAGCGCTACAGCCTTTCCTAATCCTCTTCCACCACCGGTTACGATGGCATTTTTTCCGTTTATGTTCATTGTAATAATACTTTTCGTTGTACAAAGTTACAAAAGAACATTTTTACAGGGTGGGAAGAATATAGATTTAATGTTTTTTTAACGGCACCCTATTTTTCCATATGATTTCTCATTCCGGGGAATCCAAACAAATAACTTTAAAATAAAGGGACAAAATTGGTAAAACAAAGCCGGTTCATGACAAACCGGCTTCAAAATCTAAAAAAAGTAAAATAATAAGCTTAAGGAATCTGAATTGAGTTCTGTACTTCAAATTCTTCTGAAGCGGAGAATTGATTTCCATACATATCAACAGCTCTTACCTCAACTTTGTGTTTTCCCAAAGCTAATTTTTTAGGAAAACCTGCTTCCCATATATGTTTTGACATTTCAGGGTTAGAAGGTCTTCTTCCTGGAAGGATTTTCTCTGTAGTATCCCATTTAAAAACTGAAAGAGCAAAATTCGGATCTATTGTTTCATCATATTCCATGGCTTCCCAGGATCCGTTGTCTATTCTGTATTCTACTTTATCTTTTTTACCTCCCATGAAAAAGTTGGCCAGAACTTTTGCAGAGGTTTTGGAAGGATAAGGAATGACCTTTGGAACATATAGTTTTATTTGATAATCTTCCGGTTTTCCAGCCGTTTTGTACTTAACTTTATATTGATTGTCCGTAAAGCTGATGAAAGAATACCCTTTAGCTGTTCCATCTCTCATTGTTGAAGTTGGAAGACCCGCTTCGTCAGCCGTACCCGAATACCAGTCACCACAAGTGGTTCCCACATTATATTCATGCAGTTCTTTTATCCCGTTCCAGCCTGCTTTTTTACCATAGAAAATTTGTTGCTGAATATGGGTATGTGCCGATAAAAGCAATACATTCTGAAAAGGATTTAAAAAATCAAATAATTTCTGGCGGTCAGCATTTCTAAAGCTATCTTCATTTGTATGCTCCAACGGAATATGGAAAGATACCACCACAAGCTTATTCTTATCAACCCACTTCAAATCATTTTCGATAAACTGAAGCTGATCTTCACGGAATCCTCCCCAATATCCCTTTCCATCTCTCGGGTCCGGATAAAGAATATCATCCAAAATAATAAAATGAACATTACCATAGTTGAATGAATAGTTGGCAGGACCAAAATTGGACTCGAATGTTTCATCTGATAAATGGTCTTCTTTTGCATCATAATTCATATCATGATTTCCCATGACATTATACCAGGGCAATCCTACTTCTTTCATTACATCTGCATAAGGTTTTTGAAGGCTTAAATTATCTCCTACCAAATCTCCCAGGCTAATCCCCAGCACTGCATTTTTCTTGGTATTTTTAACTTCATTTACAATTCCTCTTTTAAAATAATCAAGCTCCTTTTCTGTGTAAGGTTGTGGATCTCCAAAAACAAGAATATCAAAGTTTTTATCTTCATTCTGCCTGTACAGTGGAAAATTCAGTTCTTTAGGAAGATCTCCGGTAGGAGCTACTCCTTTATATTTAAAATCAGCAGGGGAACCTTGGGGCTTATGATGGTAATAAAACTGAGGCAGATTATTGCTGTTTAAAGCAGTTTGATACCCTGAAGGTTTGATGACAAAAATGGTCTGTCCTTCCTGAACAGGTAAGCTATATCTCCCGTTTTTATCCGTAAGGGCTACCTGTACTCCATTGGATACAGCTACTCCCTCTACTCCTTTTTCACGATTTTCTTTCTTTTGATTTTTATTGCTGTCCTCGTATATATAACCGGAGACAGAAGTCTGGGAAAACGCCATTGCCGAAATCAGCATACATGGCATTAAAAATTTCATCTTAGCTCTCATTTCTTTATTCTTTATTAATCTTTGTTATTTATTCCACCACATTTTCACATTGATATGATCTCCTCCCATCTGCTGAACAGCAGCCAAATAATTGGTAGGATTCAATACTTTAGGATTGGGCGGATACATTAATCTTTGGGGTAAATCTCCATTATTTAACAGACCTCCATTGTTGGGAAGTACCGGAAATCCTGTTCTTCTTTTTTCAAACCATTGCTGCTGATCTACAAAGAAAAGAGCGATATACTTCTGAAGTATAATTTTTTTCAGGTCTGCTTCATAAGCTACATTTTGATTATCAAAATAGTTGGCCGGTACTACAGCTCCCCACTGTTCAATAGAAGCTTTCACTCCGTTTTCGTAAAAAGTTTTAGCACTTCCCTGAATGATTCCTTTTAGGGCAAGCTCTGCCAAGGTAAACTGAAGTTCTGCATAAGGATAAACAAAAATCTTCAGCGGAGCTTTTGCCAGGTTTTGATTAAGATTTGACGGCTGAAAAGTAAAAACCGTTCCGAAAGGATATCCTGAAGGAGCACCCACATATCCTATATTATTGTTTTTCAAATCTTTTGCCTGGGTAAAGAACATCGGTATACGTGGGTCATTATTTTTCTGTAAAGCCTGTACAAAGAAATCTGACGCTGCTCTTCCTGTGGTAAAATCCTGAGGCCTTGCAATAGGTGGCATTAATGGAGAGATTCCTGAAATATCAAGCTTAGTGGCATCTGCATTATTTTGAAAAATGGGATATACCGTTGGATTGTTTACAATTTCCTGAATTCTTTCTTTCACATTTACCTCTCCATCTCTGCTTAGGATTCTTAATAAAAGTCTTAGAGAAAGCGAGTTACATAGCTTTTTCCAATTGGCTATTCCACTATTATCAGTATCTGCTTTATAAAACAGATCTGCCCCGGTAAGAGGTTTAGTGGTGATAAATAAAGCATTAGCCGCTTTCAGATCATCCAAAAGACGGACATAAATATCTTTCTGTCTATCAAATTTAGGTTGAGAAATACCATTATCCAGTTGTGAAGCTTCGGAAAAAGGAACATCACCATAGGTATCGGTAAGATTGGAATAAATCCATGCATTGAGTACCATAGAAATAGCCTGGTAATTTTTATCTCCTTCAGAAATGGCTGCTTTTTTAAGGTCATCAACCTGTTTCAGCCATCTGTATGAATTATTCCAGAATCCTGTTCCTGTATTTTCTGTTATATAATAACGGCTTAATGAATTGCCTTCGTTGGGAAAATCCAGAGAAACCTGCATGATATCAAAATTAAAATCATTAGCCCTGTTATATCCTACGGAAGCCATATTATACTGTATGGGAGCCAGCAGGGTGTTTGCAACAGGTACATTGATTCTACTTGTATCTTTATTAATTTCATCCAGGTTTCTGTCACATGACACGGCACATCCTACAAGGCTAAGAAATGAACATATATAGAGTATCTTTTTCATTTTAAAAATTTTAGAATTTAACATTTAACTGAATTCCGACTGTTCTGGCTGAAGGCAACTGACCCATTTCAACTCCCGGTGTAATGGTAGAATCGTCAAGAGTAGCTGCTTCCGGATCAAATAATGGGAATTTCGTCCACATCCAAAGGTTTCTTCCAAATAAAGCAAGGCTAATATCTGTGACTTTTAATGGTTCTGTAATAGATTTCGGGAAAGAATAAGAAATTCTGGCATCTCTTAGCTTAATGAATGAAGTGTCAAATGAATTGGTTTCCACGTTGGCCCTTCTATAATAATCTCCATAATAAGAAGAAACAGGAACTCCTTTTGTATTCGGAGAAAAGCTTCCGTCCGGATTTTGAACAACTCCATCCCCTACAATCAGCCCACCCGGATTATCTCTTCCTACAAGAGTATGGGTAAGTTTCCCCTGTTCAGACATTTTATGATGTGACTGTGAGTAAGCGATCCCTTTATACTGTCCGTCAAATGAGAAACTAACGGTAATATTTTTATATTTAAATTCGTTCTGAAGCCCGGCTCTCCACTTTGGATAAGCATTTCCTATTTTCTTCATTTCCGTTGGCTTTGCCGTTAACCCATCTGTACCGTAAATCACTTGTCCATCCGGAGAATACATCAGACCGTAACCATACATATCACCTAGTGAACCTCCCACTACAGCATTATAATACACAACTCCTCCAACGCTTGCCATCGTGTAAGGTACTCCGTTGAACTCTTCCGGAAGGGAAAGAATCTTGTTGCGGTTCATTGACCAGTTGGCATTTACATTCCAGGAAAAGTTTTTATTTTTAATAGGTGAAGTGCTTAATGACATTTCAATTCCTCTGTTTCTCAGTTCTCCGGAATTGATAATTCTTTTATTATATCCGGTTTCATACAGTACAGGAATAATAATGGTCTGATCTTTAGAATTATTCTGATAGGCTGTAAAATTAAAAGTCAGTCTGTTTTTCAAAATTGTAAAGTCCATCCCTCCTTCTATATTCGTAATCATTTCCGGTCTCAAATCAGGGTTCGGATACAACAAGGGAGATTCTACAGATCCAGTGAATACACTATTTTCATAGTATTTTTCAAGCATATAATTGTAGGTATCATTTCCTACTTTTGACCATGATAGTCTAAGTTTCCAGAAATTTAAATTATCGGATTTCAGTTTAAAAATATCAGATAGGATAAAAGAGGATGACAATGACGGATAAAAATAAGATCTGTTATGATCCGGAAGGGTACTGCTCCAGTCATTTCTGGCTGTTACATCCAGGAAAATCATATCCTTATAACTGAAATTAGCCAATGCATATAAACTGTTTACCTGATTATCATTAGGCTTTGGAAGTCTGCTTTCTAAAGATGTCGCATTGGATAGCTGGTACAATCCTGCTTTATTAAGTCCATTAGCCCGGTAATCATTCATGGTATATTCATGATATTTAATGTTACCTCCGACAGAAGCTGTCACGCCCACATCTCCAAATTTGTTTTTATAGGTAAAGAGAATATCATTGTTAAGATCCAAATACCTGATGTATTGCTCCCTGTAATATCCTTTCAGATAATTGGCAGAACTCCAGGGTCTTCTTTGGGTACGGAGTTCATTACTCCATTCTAACCCTGTCTTATAGGCAATATCAAAGTTTTTGGCCAGCTGATAATTTAGATTAACGTTACCCGTAATAATCTTTTTGTTTGTACTGTTTAGATTTTCATAGGCAATCAGATAAGGGTTATCAATATAGGAACTGAAAGGGTGAATCTGATCTACCTGCTCCTGGCCTTTTTTCCAGATAGGTCTATACCATTCGAGATCTACATTGGGATTTTGGAAAATCATAAAATAAGAAATCGACTGGTTATTATATCCGGTAGCGGGAAGGTTATCACTTTTAGTCTGGCTGAAGTTGATTTTAGTTCCTATTTTCAGCCTGCTGCTCAATTTATGATCTAAGGATACGGCAGCATTCAATCTGTTGAAACCTGTATTAGGCATCATCCATTCATTTTTCAGATAAGAAAGTGAAGTTCTGAAGGATGTGGATTCATTGGACTGTTCTACTGACAAGCTGTTTGAGTAAGTAGACCCTACCTGCCAAAAGTTTTTAATATTGTCTTTATAAGGTCTCCATAGTTTTCTTTCCAAGCTTTGCCCTTCTACCGAGGGATCGTACTGAAAGTAATATTGTCCGTCAAATTTCGGTCCGAAGGCACTACTGGTAGATCCTGTATTTATCCCGTCAGCAGAAGCTCCGTAAGAATAATAATAATTTCCATTTTTATCTTTTTGCTGAGTTCCCTGTCCGTATTCATATTGATAATCCGGCCATTTAAGAACAGTATCATAGCTTGAATACGAATTTAAGGTAATCTGAACTTTTCCTTTTTTAGTTTTTCCGGATTTTGTGGTAATCATAATAGCTCCTCTTGAGCCCCTTGAACCATAGAGTGCAGAAGCAGTAGGTCCCTTCAGAATTGATACAGATTCAATATCATCAGGATTAATACTGTTGAAACTGTCTCCATAGTCAATAGGTAAATCTCCTCCAGAGCCGGCTCCATAGGCAGAAGTTCCGGTTCCGGTCTTTCTCCCGCTCAGGGGAACCCCGTCAACAACAATCAGTGCATCATTATTTCCCATATTCATGGAAATGTCTCCACGAAGGGTAATACGGGCTGTTCCAAGGGGCCCTGCTCCAGCGGTCTGAACTTTCAGCCCTGCTACTTTACCTTCCAAAGCTTCTGCCCAGTTGTTGTTTTGAGTTTGTAATATTTCTTCAGATTTAACAGTCTGGGTAGAATACCCTAGTGACTTGTCGTGCCTTTTGATTCCCAAAGCAGTTACCACTACCTCATCAAGTCCTTTAATAGTGTCTTTTTTAGATTTCTGCTGAGCTGCCAGGTTCACACTGATTAGTCCTAACAGCGACAAAACCAACAGCTTTTGTGTCTCTTTACGCATATCCTTTTTGTTTGTGCAAAATTAAAAGGACATTATGATTAAGATTTTAACAACACTTTAACATTTATTAAAAAAATATTGAATGAAATGTTAAATTTCTATTAACAGATTAACGCAATAGACTAACTAACAGGATATTAAGTAATTAATTATTTTTAATATCATTTACCGATACCATTTGTGTATCTTTATTGTCTTTCTTTGAGAAAATAAAACACCATATTCAACTGTATACCAATTGGTTAAATTCAAAACCAGAGTGCTTTATTTTGAACACCGTGTTCATCAGTCTGCGAACCCATCTCTCAGACTAGAATAATATAATCGTCAACTATATTACCGGATATGCACCTGCTTTATTTGTAACAAAAAAGACTGCCTCTTTTGGAAGAGGCAGTCTTTACACATTGGCAATATTTATTTTGCTCTCAATCATTACAGGAATGAATGATAATAAGCCCGATAATAATTATTTATTTTTCAGTTGTTCAGGGATATTAGTGGTAACAAATCCAATTCCCTGTTTTTTCAATTCTTCATAAACAGCCGCATCGTTTACCGTCCAGGAATTTGTAATAAGACCTAATGTCTTAGCTTCAGAAATCCATGTAGGGTTTTTCTGGAAAACACTGTAATGATAATCCATACCGTCAAGTCCTTCTTTTTTGATCTGCTCTGGTGACAATTCTCCATTCAGATACTGCACTTTAAATGTCGGCTCAAGTTTTTTAATTTCCTTACAGATATTCAAGCTGAAAGAAATAAATTCACTTTGAGATTCAAGTTTCATATCCTTGATCATTTTGATCGTCTTTTGGGTGATCTCATTCTCTATTTCTGGAGTTTTATCCGGTTTGATCTCTACGATTAACTTTACAGACGGATCCTTTTTACCCTGCTTCAGATAGTCTTTTAAGGTCGGGAATTTTTCTCCATTAGATAGTTTTACTTTTTCCAATTCCTTGAAAGAAGTCTCAGAGATTTCCATTTTATCGTGGTGCTCGTCATGGTTGATCACCAACACTCCATCTTTTGTCATTCTCACATCAAATTCTGATCCATACACTTTAAGCTTTTGAGCATTCTCTAAAGATTTAATTGAGTTTTCCGTTGTAGGAGGCTGTGCCTGGAAATACCCTCTGTGTGCGATAATCTGAGTTTGTGCTTTCATCAATACTGTACTTAAAACTGCTAACCCTAAGATAAAATTTTTCATAATATAAATTGATAATTAAAACCAAGTCCGAAGACTTTTGGATAAAGATAATTATTTTAAAAAGCTTTAAACCACAAAAGACATAGAAGTTTTCGTTTGTTTCCGATCACTCATCTATTTTTAAGCCTTTTGTGGTTCATATTATTTTCTTGTTAGAAACTATATTTTGCTCCAATCTGAATCTGATACGGATTTCCTGATAAAGGAGCTAACCCACTGGTATTTTTAGCATATTCAAACTGTTTGGTAGTCTGGTTGAATCCGGTAATTCTATACAGAGACATATTTCCGTAAGACTTATTCACCCCCCATTCTTTATTAAGCAAGTTTGCGACATTGAAAATATCTACAGAAAGCTCAAATGCTCCCACTTTTTCAAATTTTATTTTCTTCGCAATACGTACGTCCCAAACTCCATAGAATCCATTTTTACCTCCGTTACGTTCTGCAATGTTATTATTATAGTCAGTAATATAATCTTTTAATGCCTTGCCTACTTCAGGATCACTCAAAAGAGGCTGGGTAAGATTCGGGAAGATATAAGCCAGATCATTGGAATCTACAAAGTCTCCATTGATATTTCCTCCTGCTGTTACAGAGAAACGTGTCCCTCCGATTCCTGAATATCTGATTCCTAATGTAAATCCTGCAATGGTAGGCGAGTTTCCATAAATAACTACTTTATTACGGAATTGGTTATCAGAATATGTCATTCTCAAATCTCTCGGATCACTTTGAACCATCGTAGACAGTGTTGCAGAGTTCGCTACGTTTCCGTTGTATGATGTGTTATCTTTGATATCAGACCAGGTATAACTTGCTGTAATTTCCCCATCTTTCCAATAACGGTAGCTGGTATCCACCACAAATGAGAACTGATTCACTTTACCGTCACTCACCAATTCCAATACTCTTCCGAAATTATTATTGATTCTTCCGGCCTTCCAGTCTATTTTTGCTCCGTCTATTGCTGAAGTAGGAACAAATACACCTCTTCCTCCTTCATTAGCCAATGTAAAATATGGGTTCTTTACCATATTTCTGTCATAATAGTAGTAATTATTTCTACCTAACGCCATGTAAGCGGCCAATCCTGCTCTGAATCTTTCATTAAAGAAGTGGGTATAGGAGATATTGGCTTTATAAACGATTGGAATTTTGGCATCTTTTCCTGTATAATTGATGGTTGGGATCTGATACTGCGCCAGGGAAGGAACACTAGCGTAGTCCGATCTGTAGCTGTTAAAGTCTGGAGTAAGGCCAATTGCTGAAGGATTTACATCTACCGTTGCCAGGTGCTTTCCGTCAAACACAAGGTTGTTGATGATCATATAATTATTGATGTCTGAAGAGAATATCCCGGCTCCGAATTTTAAGAAGTCTTTATTCTGTTCATTGATATTCCAGTCAAACTGGAATCTTGGCTGGATCACAAATGATTTGATTTTATTATCCGTTCTGATCCCCATTTCATCAAATAATTTTTGGTTGAATTCCGCTTTCGGATAACCACTGTAATCTAACCTCAAACCAGCCATCAAATCAAGACCTTTGGCTATTTTGGTCTGAAACTGCCCATAAACTCCGATATTCCAGATATTGGATCTTACAGAAGGGTCATCCATTAAAGGTACTTCCCTGTAGAATCTGTATGCATTAAGGGTTTCAAAATTGTAAAGGTTACTTGGGTTTTTAACATTATCTTCTCTGAAGTGGAATCTTCCGTTCACCTCACTTCCATATACAGATTTTGAAGTGGTATACATCAAATCTGCACCGAAGGTATATTTTACTTTATCGGTGTTGTAATATAAGTTATCAACAACCTGGAATACATTATTTCTAAAGCTTTCCTGAGCAAAACGGTGACCTCCGATCTGAATATTGGTGGCCCCTATTCCCGGAGAAACGATATTTTCAACAATAGCTCTTGGAACCGGCTTCCCTAATTCCGTATTCTGGTAACTGTCCTGGAATGTATAGAGATATTGAGCCTTCAACTCATTCGTTAAATTAGGCTTCAGATTTGATCTTAAGGTTAATAATAAACTGTTGTCAAGGTTTTTATCATTCCCGTAAGATTCAAAGAAGTTGATATTGGTATTATCTCCAAGTCCGTTTTTATTAAGGTCATAGGTGAAGTTGTTTCTTAACGTCAATAAGTGCTTTTCATTGATCTGCCAGTCTAAACGTAAAAATGCAGCATCTGAATTTCTCACTTTATCAAAGCTTCCGAACTGAGGAGTATTTCCTACCCCATATTTTGCTCTTGAAATATCCAGAAACTTATTTAGTGTTTCTGTAGTGGTATTAAATCTTTTCTCATCTTCCTGAGATCTGATATCTGCAATAATCAACGGTCTGGAATCCAGCTGGTGATCCCAAGCTACGAAGAAATGTAATTTATTTTTAATGACCGGTCCACCCAATGAAAAACCAAACTGAGAAGTAGAGAAATCATTCTGTCTCTTATTTCCTCTGATATCATATGGGCTGGAAAGCCAATTGGTTCTTAAGTATTCCCAGGCACTTCCTGAAAATTTGTTGGTTCCTGATTTCGTAACAGCACTTACTGTTCCACCACCACTCCTTCCCAACGTTACATCGTATTGGTTGGTGGTAATTTTAAATTCACGTACCGCTTCAATAGAAATGGAAAAAGGGGCACCACTTCGGCTGGTCGTAGAACCTGCAGAGGTCGGGTTTTTAGCTGTCATCCCATCAATAGTGAAATTGGTGGAAGAACCCAGCTGCCCGGATAAATTTCCTCCCTTTCCACTTAAAGGTGATAATTCTGTAAGGTTCGTGAAGTTTCTCCCGTTTACCGGAAGCATGCTTATATTCTTGGCAGAAATTGCTGTAGCTGCACCAAGGTTTCCTATTTTATTTTTAAGGTTTCCGGTAATCACTACTTCTTCTATACGCTTCTCTCCACCCATATCCATGTTTACAGTAACCTGATCTCCAAAGTTGACATTATAGCCTTCCTTTTTATCCTCGTTTACAATAACGGTGTATGGACCACCAAGAGGAATCTCTTTAAAGATATATTCTCCTTTTGAATTGGTTTCCGTTTCCGTTCTGAATCCTGTAGATTCATTAACGATCGTTACTTTCACTTTTTCCTGAACCGTACTTCCCGGCCCGGTTACTTTCCCTACAATAGAAGCCTGTGTAGTCTGTGCATACGCCAGTGTCCCAAACCCTAAAAACAATAATCCCAGTACAATCTTTACTTTTTTCATTACCTCAAATTAGATGTGCAAAGGTATTTTGACTTTGAGAGCCTTCTGTTTAAGAGAGTTTTAACATTTTTTTAATTAAATAGAAACGTTATGTTAATTTATTATAAACAACCAATTTATTCCATAGATAACCAGCCTGTTAAAAGGCATTACGTAATATTAACTTTCCTGTAATATTTAATTGTGTTATTTTCTAAATGGAATTAGTTTAGTTATTTTTGCTCAAAAGATAGAACCGCAATGTCCGAAAACATTCAACAAAAAATAGAACAGCTCCGCAAAGAGCTTCATCAGCATAATGAAAATTATTATCTTCTGGATACCCCTACCATTTCAGATTATGACTTCGATATGCTTCTTCAGCAGCTCCAGGAGCTGGAAGCAAAGCACCCTGAGTTTTATGATGAAAACTCCCCTTCTGTAAGAGTAGGTGGTGGAGTTACAAAGGTTTTTCCCACGATCCAGCATAAATTCAGAATGTATTCTCTGGATAATTCTTATGATTTTGATGATCTTGAAGATTGGGAGAAAAGAATTATTAAGACCATTAATGATCCTGTAGAGTTTGTTGCTGAATTAAAATATGACGGAGCCTCTATTTCCATTCTTTATGAAAACGGAAAACTGATGCAGGCAGTAACCCGCGGTGACGGTTTCCAGGGAGATGAAATTACTCCGAATGTCCGTACCATTTCAGATATTCCACTGACGTTGAAAGGCGATTTCCCTCCTCACTTCTTTATGCGTGGAGAAATTTACCTGACCAGAAAGAATTTCGATAAACTCAATAAACTGCGTGATGAGGAAGGACTTGATCCGTTTATGAACCCTAGAAATACAGCCAGCGGAAGTTTAAAAATGCAGGACAGTGCCGAAGTAAGAAAGCGTGGTTTATCTTCTGTACTCTATCAGTTCATCGCTGAAGATATTCCGGCAGAAACCCATTGGGAACTGCTCCAAAAAGCACAGGGCTGGGGATTCAAAACATCTCAGCAGGCTAAATTATGCACCACTCTTGATGAGGTAAAAGATTTTATCACTTTCTGGGATACGGAGCGTCATAACCTGCCTTTTGAAATTGACGGTATTGTTTTAAAAGTCAATTCTCTGCAGCAGCAAAGACAGCTTGGATATACTGCAAAGTCTCCCCGTTGGGCCATGGCCTATAAATTCAAGGCTGAAAAAGTGGAAACTGAGCTTCAAAGCGTTTCTTACCAGGTAGGAAGAACGGGTGCTATTACGCCGGTTGCCAATCTTAAACCTGTTTTACTGGCAGGAACTATTGTAAAGAGAGCTTCTCTTCACAATGAAGATATTATCAAAAAACTGGACCTTCATGAGCATGACTTTGTGTATGTAGAAAAAGGCGGTGAAATCATTCCGAAGATCGTTGCGGTAAATACTGAGAAAAGAACTGAAGAAAGTAAAGAAATAGAATATATCAAACATTGTCCGGAATGTGGTACTGAATTGGTAAAAATTGAAGATCAGGCGATCCATTTCTGCCCGAATGAACTTCACTGTCCTCCGCAGGTGGTAGGAAGAATGATCCACTATGTTTCCCGAAAAGCTTTAAATATTGAAAACCTGGGAAGTGAGACCATTGAACAGCTTTACAGAGAAAAGTTAATTGAAAACCCCGCTGATTTCTATGTTTTAACGAAAGAACAGCTTCTTCCCTTGGAAAGAATGGCAGAAAAATCAGCGCAGAATATCATCACAGGTGTTGAAAAATCCAAAGAAATACCTTTTGAAAAAGTATTATACGGAATAGGAATCAAACACGTAGGAGAAACAGTAGCCAAGAAACTGGTAAAGAATTTCACTACTATAGAAGATTTGAAAAATGCCAGTGTGGAAGAGCTTTGTCAGGTAGAAGATATCGGGGCTAAAATTGCTGTAAGCATTGTAGAGTTTTTCAAAAATTCTGAAAACATCCTGATGATAGAACGTTTAAAATCTTATGGTGTACAGCTTGAAAAAGGAGAAAGTACCAATGAGGTTCTGTCCAATGTGTTAGAAGGAAAAGCTTTCCTTTTCACCGGAAAACTATCTTTGTTTACCAGAGAACAGGCCGAAGAAATGGTGGAAAAACATGGTGGAAAAAATATTTCTGCCGTTTCTAAAAACCTAAACTTCCTGGTGGTAGGTGAAAAAGCAGGAAGCAAACTGAAAAAAGCACAGGATATAGGAACAATTACCATCCTGGATGAACAGGAGTTCCTTGATTTGATTGAGAAACAGTAAAAAATAGTAGCATAAAAAATAGTTAGAGCCGTGAATTTTCACGGCTTTTTTTGCACTACGCTCAAAGAATAAAATAACATATAAATCAATAATAAAAGTAAAAATTAAACTTTAAAACAATTAAATGTAATAAATTCAACAGTATACGTATTTAATAGTAAATATTTTTCATACATTTATAAAAACTAAAACATCACTAAACCATGAAAAACATTTACGTATTTGTGCTGTTCCTGGCACACTTATCTGTGAGTGCACAGATTGTCAATATTCCGGATCCTTATTTTAAAGCAAAACTTCTCTCCGCAAGCCCTTCCAATCAGATTGCTCAGGGTACCGGCAGTGGAAATGTTTCTATTGATACCAACAACGATGGAGAGATTCAGCTTTCCGAAGCAGCGGCTATCACTTCAATATCCATTTATAGCCCCAATGGAAGCCCTTTTCAGATTCAGTCTATAGAAGGGGTGAAATCCTTTGTCAATCTGAAATATCTTACCGTATCTGATTCCCCGGGTCTTCTTTCGGTAGATGTGAGCGGTATGCCAAAACTGGCGCTGGTCTCTTTTGATAACAATACATCAATGTCTGCTACCAATTTTTCAAACTGTAATCTTCTCAATAACATCAGTGTCAGAAATGCCAATATTGTAAATCTTGATATTTCTAACCTGCCTAATTTTGGTACTTTAGACTGTAAAGATGGAAAAGTGGAAACTATTAATTTCACAGGAAGTACCACGATACACACGCTTCTATGTTCCAATAATAACATCAGTTCTATTGATGTAAGTCCATTGGTCAATCTTGCAAGTCTACATATTTACCAAAATCTGCTCACTACTCTTAATCTGAACAACCTTACGAAACTTCAGACGCTCAACTGTAATGGTAACAATCTCACTTCATTGTCTTTACAGAACACTCCAAAACTTAAGTATATTGAAGCGATGAATAATAATCTATCCACTATAGATCTAAGCCAGGCTCCTGTCCTGGGCACCCTTTATCTTTCTTCCAATCAACTCACCAGTATTGATCTTTCTACCTCCCCGCAACTCCATATTCTTTCTTTGGGTAATAATCTTCTGACGACGATCGATATTTCACACAACCCTCTTTTGTCTTCTCCATCTCTCAACAATAACAATCTACAGACCATGTTTTTAAAAAACGGATTAAACGGTGGTAGTGGATACTATCCTAACAATCCCAATTTAAGTTATATCTGCTGCGATGAAGGGGAAATAACTTCTGTTCTCAATGCTAATACCCAATTTGGATACAACAATGTGGTCGTGAATTCTTACTGCTCTTTCACCCCGGGTGGTACCGTATATACCGTTAAAGGAAATACCAAATATGATATCAATGCCAATGGTTGTGACCCTACTGATCTTAATAAAGCATTCCAGAAATTTACGGTAACAGGAATCGGCAATGCAGGAAGTCTTATCTCTGATCACTCAGGAAACTACTCTATCCCGCTAAATTCAGGTCCAAAAACCATCACTCCAATCGTAGAAAATCCTACCTATTTCACTATTTCACCAGCAAGCTTAGCGGTTAATTTCCCTCTTCAGACCAGTCCACTGACCCAGAACTTCTGTATGTCAGCCAACGGCACTCATCCTGATCTTGAGGTGGTGATTGTTCCAGTACAGGCTGCAGTACCAGGATTTGATGCAGGATATAAAATTGTTTTTAAAAATAAAGGTACAACAGCACAATCAGGAACAATGGTTTTCAATTTTGATGATAACCTGATGAATTTCCTGAACGCGACCGTTACTCCTAATTCACAATCTACAGGAACCCTGACCTGGAATTTCACCAATCTGCTTCCATTTGAAACGAAAGAAATTAAAGCGGTATTCACCTTAAATACACCTACACAAACGCCACCATTAAACAATGGAGATGTTCTTCATTACACAGTACAGATCAACGGTGCTCCGGATGACACGCCTGCAGATAATAGTTTTACGCTGAACCAAAACGTAGTCAATTCATTTGACCCTAATGACAAAACATGTCTTGAAGGGCCTTCAATTACTCAAACTCAGGTAGGTGATTATGTACATTATCTGATCAGGTTTGAAAATATGGGAACAGCAAATGCCAGAAATATTGTAGTAAAAGATATCATTGATACTTCAAAATTTGATATCTCCAGCCTGATTCCGATTACAGGAAGCCACAACTTTACCACAAGAATAACCCAACCTAATATTGTTGAATTTATCTTTGAAAATATCCAGCTACCTTTTGACGATCTGAACAATGACGGATATGTTTCATTTAAAATTAAAACAAAATCTACATTGACAGCAGGGGAAAATTTCAGTAATACAGCCAATATTTATTTTGATTATAATCATCCGATTATTACCAATACCTACACAACAGCTGTTGAAAATAAGAATACGCTGGCAACAAACGAAGTAAAAGGGAAGAATACAACCCTAAACATTTACCCAAATCCGGTAAAAGAAGTCTTATCTATTCAGTCCAAAGATGAAGTTATCAAAGCTGAAATCTATGATACAGCCGGAAGAATTATGCTTTCTATGGGAGTGAAAGGAAATTCAGTAAATCTCTCAGAGCTTCCTAAAGGAAACTATATGATTAAAATATATACCAAAGGGCAAACATTCGTTCAGAAATTAATCAAAGACTAATGAAGACTTACCTCTATAAAAATAAAAGCTGCGAAATTACTTTCGCAGCCTTTGTATTTTAATATATCATTTTATTTGAAAACAAGAACGCTGTAAGGGCCATTCTGATTTTCTTTAGGCAAAATAAACCTGATGTTCTGTTTACCTTTCTGATAATCAACATAAGGTTCTTTGGTAATAATTTTCCCTTTTCCAGTCTCTTTATAACCAGCATTTAATACAGCTGAAAGGTATTTATGATAATCTCTCTGTTCCGGAAATTCACATTCTATCCTGTCCTGAGATTTGTCTTTAGTATATACAAATTTTCCTATTTTAAATGTATGATCAGGGCTTTCATATTCATTCAGGGTGAAATCTGAACTTTCCGTTTTGTCATTAAAGCTGAAATTGATCTTCTTCATTTCATTTTTAAATTCAGGCATACCAAGCTTATTGAATTCTGCAATTTTTTCTAATGTGAAAGCCTGAGCAGTTACCTGAATACCTAGTACGATAAAAAACAGCAATGTTAATAGAGATAGAGTTTTTTTCATTGTATGATAAAAGTTTATAAGTTTAAAAGAATAGTCTTCAAGTTTTTGATAAAGTTATGAATTTTTCTTTAATACGTTTTGGAAAAGTATAATTTGTTCCTGATTGAGATTCTTCAAATAAATTTTACGTTCTCCATTGATAAGATAACCAGGATAAGATACAAGTTCTACAGAATGTTTACTGATATAAAATTCTCTTAAAATGGTTGGCCTTTTGGTATTCCTTTTATCAGAATTAGAAAATATCAGGTTAATAAAACGGGTAGGAATACAATAAAAAGTCTTGGGAAATAAAAATATTGAATTGGAGTTGATTAATATATCAAAACTACACCATTCGTATTTTTTCCGCAGAAAGCCATTTTTAGTAACAATTGTCCCACTAATACTCCGTACGACTTTTGAGTTTGGCTGCTGGTATCTTGTAATCATTTTCTTTTTTTGAATAGAAAAGAAAATTCCTGAAAGAATAGCAAATACTAAAGAAGCCAGGAAAAAGTAAAAAAATAAGTCGGTAAACATATGAATTAAAAGACTGAATTTGTTTATATAGTTTCTGAATAAAGATTATTTATTATCCATTATTTCTCCAATCTCCAATTATCTAATACAAGACTAATAATAGGATCATTCCACATTTCAAAACTTTGCAACTGAGGTTTTACAGGTATAATTGAGGTTTTAATCCATCTGGTATCACCAACAATATACATCATCGCATCATACATTAGACTGATATTAAATGGGTTTTTCACCTGAAGTAGCATCCCGTTATTTTTTCTTTCTTCAGTATTTTGTGAAAAATCTATTTCTATAGTTTTTTCAGGATTTATATTGTCTTTAACCACTTTCATGGTTTCAATCTTCCCATTTTTCACTTCTGCTTCTATAAACAAATGTTCACCTGGATAAATCTGCAAAATATCGTCCTTTACAAAATATGGCGATTTTTTGATCTCCTGTTGGTAGAATCTAACAGAATCCACCTTGAGCTTCAATGTAAATGCATCTCTATATTCACTTTGCCCAAAGTAAAAATTAACCACAACACATGAAATTAAAATAATTATTTTCTTAATATTCATACCTTTCATTAATATCACCTTTACAATACCTTTATTGAGATTCAAAACGTAAAGCTGAATATTATATTGTATATTTTAAGAAACAGGCAGTCTGAAATAAAATGTACTTCCATTATTCGGGGAGCTGTTTACTCCAATTTCTCCATTTTGTTTTTCAATAAAATTCTTTGAGATGGCCAATCCAAGTCCTGTTCCGTTCTGATGTTCACCCGGAACCTGGAAATAACGGTCAAAGATCTGACGGTGGTATTTTTCATCAATACCACTTCCCGTATCAGTAATACTGAACTGAATAAAGGAATCCACTTTTTCTACCAAAATCTTTATATTTTCATCCTGAAACGAGTGTTTCACAGCATTGGTAAGGAAGTTATTCATTACCCAAACCGTTTTATCAAAATCCGCAGCAACAAAATCTGTGTCTTCCAGAAGATATTCCGTATTCACTGAAATATTTTTCTGCTCTGCCAGTTTTTCTACATTTTTCACCGCCGACTGTACAATCTCTTTAGGAGAGCATTTTTCAACAGTCAAACGGATATTTCCGGATTCAACCTGTGAAAGATTAAGCAGCTCACTGGTAATATCCAATAAGCGCTGCCCATCTTCATTGATACTTTTCAGCAATTCTTTCTGCTGGTCATTCAGCTCTCCGAATTTCTGATTTCCAAGCAACTGTACGCCCATTTTTATAGCAGAAATAGGAGTTTTCAGTTCATGAGAAATGGTAGCTATAAAATTCGTTTTAGCAAAATCAAGTTCTTTAAAAGGGGTAATATTTCTCAGCAAAATAACCTTTCCAATATATTTTTTTTCCTTTTCTCCAGTTTTTACAATGTTGATAGGGACAATATCCTGTTCAAAATAATTCTCTTTATTATCACGAACGATCTTCATCGGTTCTTTTACCGGATGGTCAATATTTTTTAATAATTCACGGATCAAATCATTGTTTACAGCAACTTCATGAGCTGTTTTGCCTATAATCTCGTCTTTATTGAGATTGGTAATTTTCAACGCTTCGTCATTAATCATGTAGATAAAATGGTTTTCATCCAGCCCGATAACAGCATCATGCATGTTGTTCACCAGTGTTTCAATCCTCTTCTTATCCATCAGCTGCTTGGAGAGTGTACTGCTTTCATATTCCTGAAGCTTTTCAGCCATGATGTTAAATGATTCCGCCAGGCTGTTGAACTCTTCACTTCCTTTGAAATGCACCCTTTCATTATAATTTTTATCAGCAATCTGTCTGATACTGAATGTCAGCTGATTAATGGGTTCTGCAATCGTTTGTGGTAAATTAAAAAGCAAAATAAAGGCAATCAGGAAGCATACCGTTCCTAAACTAACAATCCAGAAAGTAGCATTACCGGCAGTAATGATGGCGATATCGCTTTTTCTTTCAATGCCTTTCATATTTAAAGACATAATCTTAGCGAGATCTTCACGGATCAGTTTTTCTTTACTGTATGAAGGTTCTTTCAGATAACTGTTAAAATGCAAATTCAGGTTCTGAGTAGCTTCTTTTTCTCCGAATTCCGTGAGGTTTTTTTCCTGTAACTGGTTATTTTTCTGAAAATCGGCAATAGCAACAGCACTGTCAATGCTTATATGATCCAAAGCCAGGAGCATATTTTTCGAAAACTCCAGACTGTTATAATTGGCTGTAAGGATTTTCTCCGTATCAGATTTCAGTTTATTGATATATACAGACCCTATCACTGAAAGAAGAACGATCAGGAAAAATAAAAGGCCTACGCCTAAGGTAAGTTTAGTTTTAAGTTTCATTACTTTTTTAAGATAAAATAATAATATCTATCTGCCTTTCATTCAATCTGTTCATCAGGGTATAGATCCAGCTATATCCCAACAGGCGCTGCCAAAATCTGGCATGAGGCTTTCCGATACAGACAGTTGTTATATTATGGGCAATTACATACTCCAGAATTCCATTATGTACACTGCCTTCTTTGATCCGGACCACTTTTGCTCCCAATTCCTGTGCTAAATTAAAATTATTAATCAAATACCGCTGTTTATCCAGGGCTATTTTTTCAGGATTTTCTGAGGGCTTCTGAATATATATGACAGTCCACGGACTATTATAATAGCTCGCCAATCTGGCTGTTTTTCTAATGATCGTTTTAGCAATCTTTTCATTACTGCTGATACAGGCCAGAAATTTTATAGGTTTAAAGTTTTCAGTCTTTATTTCAGTCTCTACTTTTCTTTCAACGTGAGTGGCCACTTCTTTTAAAGCCAGTTCACGAAGCTGTAAAATATGCCCGCTCTGAAAGAAATTATTCAAGGCAGTCTGAATTTTTTCCTTTTTATAGATCTTCCCTTCTTTCAGCCGGGTCAGTAATTCATCAGCGGTAAGGTCTATGTTTACCACTTCATCTGCAATAGCAAGAATTTTATCCGGTACACGTTCCGTAACTTCTACTCCTGTAATTACTTTTACTTCCTCATTCAGACTTTCAATATGCTGAATATTCATGGCACTGATCACATTGATCCCGTTATCCAAAATCTCAAGGACATCCTGCCATCTCTTTTTATTTTTGGACCCTTCTACATTGGTATGCGCCAATTCGTCCACCAAAACAACTTCAGGATGTTCGTTGATAATAGCCTGAACATCCATTTCTTCCAGGTTTTTGCCTTTATAAAAAACTGATTTTCTGGCAATTTCCGGGAGCCCTTCCACCAAAGCCACTGTTTCTTCCCGATCATGCGTTTCTATATAGCCGATCTTTACGTCAATGCCGTTCCGTAAAAGGGACTGAGCTTCCTGAAGCATCCGGAAAGTTTTTCCTACGCCTGCACTCATCCCGATATAGATCTTGAATTTTCCTTTTCGGGATTTCTGGATCAGTTCTAAAAAATGTTTTGCTGATGACATTGATTCCTGCTTTTACAGTATTAAGTTATTATAATTTTTATTAAACCACAAAAGAGACAAAAGCTTTTCTTATCTCTCTCTTATCGTAAGCTTATGGCTTAAGAGATTCTCTGAATGTTTAAACAATTTGTCATTCCGAAGAGATTCACCCTCTTAATTTCAAAGGATACAAGGTCATATTATGATTGATTTTATGTGCCTTGTCAGGATTCCTATAGAATGACAAATTGAATCGATAAAATTTTCAAAAACGCTCTCCTTTTTGTAGTGAGTTCATTTTTAATTCATACCTTCTAAAACCAGGCTGCCAGGCTCGTTGTCACAAAGAAATTCCCTTGTTTCATTTCACCGTTTTTTACAAAAACAGCATCTTTAGAGGTAAAGCCTCTGGCTTCAGTACGGAAAATCACATTCTTTAAGATCGCATAGTCTAGATTCAGGGAGTATCCAAAAGTCTGAAATCCATTGGGGGTCCCTGAATTAATAATCACTCCTTTTTTATCATTATAATATTCAAATCTTCCGGCTAAGGCCCATTTTTGATCTAGTTGATATTTCATCTGTACATTAGGGCTGTACCAGATATTATATTGCTCACTTCCTTTGGTTTTCTGCTCGGCCCCGATATCAAAACCCAGTAATGCTGAAAACTGATCCGTGAGTTGAAAGCTTCCAAACAAATCATGAAAATAACGCATTTTTTTATCCTCTTTTGCCTTATCATTTCCAATGAACGAACTGCTGTTCAAAGTAATTTTGTCATTAGGTTTATAGGTCACCTGATGTCCAAAAGAAATACTCTGATTTCCCTCTGCTTTTGCAATGCGTTGCCATCCATTCAGTACCAATCCACTTAAAAACCATTTTCCGTTATCTGAAGTATAGGAAAGTTTGGCTCCGGTCTCAAAATAAGGAGAATTCTCTGCGGCAAGACTTCTTGTCAAATTGATATTATCTTTTCCTATTGCACTTTCCCAACCGATATGGGAAGGCATAATTCCGGCATCAATCCATAGGTTTTTATTCTTTGATATTTTGATTCCTATATTCGCTTCATTCACATAGCGCAGCGCGTCCTGTTCGGCAGCCATATTATCCTGGGCATAAGTTCCTGCCATTAACGCTACATTAGCACGAAGATTCTCACTTTGATAATTTGCTTTTATGAGTCCCAGATTCAGATTTACTTCATTATGTCTGTTGTATGAGTACAAAAAATTTTGGCGAAGATGATTCCCCGGTTCATTAGCATCGTAGGTGTAGAAAAGCTCTGCATAAGCAGAAAAGGTAACCTTATTTCCTATTTTTAGTGAATCCGAAGATTGTGCTTTTGGGAAGAAAACGCCCAACAACATTCCTATAGCAATATATTTTTTCACGTTATTGTCTAATTATTTTAATTGATCTAAAGCCATATTCAGCTTTAATACATTTACTTTTGATGGTCCGAAAAGTCCTAAGAGAGGCTTTTCAGTTTGAGTTTTAATTAAATCAGTGATCTTCTCTTCTGGAAGATTTCTTAGTTTAGCAATTCTTTTCACCTGGTATAAGGCCCCTTCCGGAGAGATATCAGGATCCAATCCGCTTCCGCTTGCTGTAGCCAGCTCTACAGGAACTTTAGTATTCTTCATTGCCGGATTATCAAGCTTTAAAGTATCCATTCTCTTCTGTACAGTTTCCAGATATTCTTCATTGCTCGGACCTTTATTGCTTCCTCCGCTTCCTGCTGCATTATAGTTCACGCTGGAAGGGCGTCCCTGAAAGTATTGATCAGATTTAAATTCCTGGCCAATATTTGCATAGAATTTCTGTCCTTTATAGGTAATAATCTCCGCATTTCCCTGGGTAGGTAATATTTTTGAACCTCCGTACACAATTACTAAATAGATTCCCACCACAGCCAGCATTACAAGAGTCAGTCTGAATGCTGAAATAATATGATTTTTCATTTTTTAAATTTTAATAGAATAAACTGATCAGTACATCAATGATTTTGATTCCAATAAACGGAACAATGACACCGCCTAACCCATAGATCAAAAGATTTCTTCTTAATAAGGCACTTGCTCCAATAGGTTTGTAAGCTACCCCTTTTAAAGCTAATGGAATAAGGAAAGGAATGATCACAGCATTGAAAATAACGGCTGATAAAATGGCTGTTTCCGGGCTATGAAGGTTCATGATATTCAATTTCTGCAATGAAGGGATAAACGTGATAAACAGGGCTGGAATAATGGCAAAGTACTTCGCAACATCGTTAGCAATACTGAAAGTTGTCAGTGTTCCACGGGTCATCAAAAGCTGTTTTCCAATCTCTACAATTTCAATCAGTTTTGTGGGGTCATTATCGAGGTCTACCATATTACCGGCTTCTTTTGCGGCTTGGGTTCCACTGTTCATTGCCACCCCTACATCTGCCTGAGCTAATGCGGGAGCGTCATTTGTTCCATCGCCCATCATGGCTACCAGTTTGCCTTCCTGCTGTTCTTTTTTGATGTAGTTCATCTTATCTTCAGGCTTGGCTTCGGCAATAAAATCATCCACACCCGCTTTTTCTGCAATAAATTTTGCGGTTAAAGGGTTATCTCCGGTTACCATCACTGTTTTTACTCCCATTTTTCGCAGCCTTTGAAAACGCTCCTGAATTCCGGTTTTAATAATATCCTGAAGTTCAATTACTCCCCATACTTTTTCATTGATTGCTACTACTAATGGAGTTCCTCCGTTTTCAGCAATTTTGGTAACAGCATCCTGTGTTTCCTGCGGGAAGATATTCCCGGCTTTTTCAGTCAGTTTTTTTATAGTGTCGTAAGCTCCTTTTCTGATCCTTGTGTCTTCAAAATCGATTCCTGAAGTTCTTGTTTCAGCCGTAAAATCAATATAAGTAGGATTGGGAACTAATAAATCTTCTGATTTTAGCTGGCTTAATTCAATAATAGACTTTCCTTCCGGTGTTTCATCTGCTACAGAGCTCAATGCCGAAGCTTTAATAAAGTCTTCCTCCTTAATTCCGTTTGACGGATGGAAATGAGTGGCTTTTCTGTTTCCAATCGTGATTGTTCCTGTTTTATCAAGCAACAGAACGTCAATATCACCTGCTGTTTCTACCGCTTTACCACTCTTGGTGATAACATTGGCCCTCAATGCTCTGTCCATTCCGGCAATACCAATGGCAGAAAGCAGTCCTCCGATGGTTGTCGGAATAAGGCAAACGAAAAGAGAGATGAATGCTGCTATTGTTATCGGCGTCTGCGCATAATCAGCAAAAGGTTTTAAAGTAAGGGTAACAATAATAAATGTAAGAGTAAACCCGGCTAAAAGTATGGTTAATGCGATTTCGTTAGGTGTTTTTTGTCTTGAAGCCCCTTCTACAAGAGCAATCATCTTATCCAAAAATGATTCTCCCGGTTTTGTGGTTACTTTTACCTTTATTCTGTCTGATAATACTTTTGTTCCTCCTGTTACAGAGCTTTTATCTCCACCGGCTTCACGGATTACGGGAGCACTTTCTCCGGTAATTGCAGATTCGTCAATGGTTGCCAATCCTTCAATGATCTCTCCGTCCATTGGGATCTGATCTCCTGTTTCACAAAGGAAAATATCACCTAATTTCATTTCAGCAGACATTTTCAATGTAGTTTCCACCTGAAATCCGGGTTTATTGTCAACCACTAATTTGGCAGGTGTTTCTTCACGGGTTTTTCTAAGTGTATCAGCCTGTGCCTTTCCCCTTGCTTCTGCAATTGCTTCTGCAAAATTGGCGAACAGAACTGTAAAAAATAATATAATAAAAACTAAAAAGTTATAAGAGAAGCTTCCCTGTGATGTATCACCAGTCAGGCTAAACATGCTTACGATAAACATGACAACGGTTCCGATCTCCACCAGAAACATGACCGGATTTTTAAACATAATTTTCGGATTCAGCTTTACGAAAGACTGCTTAATCGCCTCGTTAACCAAATCTCTTTGAAACAATGTTTGTGATTGATTTTTCATTTTTTTGAAAGAGTTTATATCATTATAAATCAATACTAACCATCAAGGGCAGCTAAAACTATAAGGAAGAAAATGGATAATATTATGTGATGAACGTTTCAGTAAGTTTTTAGACTAACTTCCTCAGACGCTTCAGCTTCCTTAATGGCAGAATATTGATTTTAATTTTTAATGTTCATATTTTATTTAGAGAAGTACTGAATCTGCTCTGCAATAGGACCTAATGTCAATGCAGGGAAGAAAGACAATGCTGCAATAAGCAGGATAACTGCCAGAGTCATAAAGCCAAAAGTAGCGGTATCCGTTTTCAGTGTTCCTGAACTTTCAGGGATGAATTTTTTCTGAGCCAATAATCCGGCTATGGCTATCGGTCCTATGATTGGGATAAACCTTGATAGCAGCAGAACAATTCCTGTGGAAATATTCCACCATGGGGTATTGTCTCCCAGCCCTTCAAATCCGGATCCGTTGTTAGCAGAAGACGAGGTAAATTCGTAAAGCATTTCGCTGAATCCATGAAAGCCCGGATTATTCAATGTTTTTGCTCCAAATTCAGGCAGATAAGCCGTTAAAGCCGTTCCCACAAGAATTAAGAATGGGTGAAATAAAGCTACGATCATTGCAATCTTCATTTCTTTAGCTTCAATCTTTTTCCCCATAAATTCCGGCGTTCGTCCTACCATCAGACCACTGATAAATACTGCAAGGATGATAAAGATGAAATAATTCAGAATACCAACTCCACAACCTCCATAGAAACAGTTGATCATCATGGCAAGCAATTCATTCATTCCCGAAAGCGGCATGGTGCTGTCATGCATAGAGTTTACAGAACCTGTTGAAATAACAGTGGTAGCAATACTCCAATATCCAGACGCAGCGCTCCCAAAGCGGATTTCCTTACCTTCCATGGCTCCCCGACTACTGTCTGCACCCATCTCTGTAATCAGCGGATTTCCACCTGTTTCATTAATCACATTTGGAATGGTTAGCGCAAGAAATCCAACAGTCATTACGGTAAAGATCACCCATGAAAGTTTTCTTTTTTTCAAGTAAAAGCCTAATGCAAAAACCAATGCAAACGGAATGATCATTTGAGTAACCATTTCTGTCATATTGGTCATATAATTAGGATTTTCCAGAGGATGAGCTGAATTGGCTCCAAAAAAACCACCTCCATTGGTTCCCAAATGCTTAATAGCAACAAACGCGGCTACAGGACCTCTTGAAACATCAATTTTTTGACCTTCTAAAGTTGTAATATGGTCTTTCCCTTCAAAAGTCATCGGACTTCCGTTAATGGAAAGTATTAAAGCAACAATTACACTTATGGGAACCAGGATCCTGATCATCGATTTGGTAAAATAATCATAGAAATTTCCCAGTTCGGTAGCTGTTTTATCTTTAAAAGCTTTAAAAAGGACTGCCATTGCTGCCATTCCCGTTGCTGCTGTTACAAACTGTAAAAACATAAGATAGAGCTGGCTTAAATAACTTACTCCCGTTTCCCCCGAATAATGCTGCAGATTACAATTAACTAAAAATGAAATAGCTGTATTAAAAGCCAGATCTGCAGTCATATTGGGATTCCCATCCGGGTTTAAAGGAAGCCAGGACTGATTCAGAAGGATTAAAAATCCAATGATGAACCAAACCAGATTAATTGTCAGCATGGCATACATATTCTGTTTCCAGCTCATCTGACGAGTCGGGTTAATTCCCGATATTTTATAAATTAACTTTTCGATCGGCTGAAAAACAGGATCTAAAAAAGTTTTCTTATATCCATAGACATTAGCTATATATTTACCCAAAAATATTCCGATAACTAATGTAATAGCAAACATTGCTATAATGCCTAAAATTTCTGTATTCATGACCATTTAAAATTTTTCAGGTTTCACTAAAACATAACAGATGTACACAAAGGCAAGTATTGAAAGGAAAAATAAACTCCACATAATTTTATATTCTATCAAAAAATTCAACTGATTTATATAAAAGCCAAAACAGGACTGCACAAAGCAGGACCAAACTTATCAACATCATATCTTTATTATTAAGGTTAAAATAGTCAGCAATACGTACGATACAATCAGCAGACTAAAAGTAGAGTGCTCCCGTTTTTTAAACGTTTTTCTTGAAATTGTCATTTTTTAAATATTTTATTCATAGACTATATGCCAAAAGGAATTCCATTCTAAAAAACAAAGACTTAAATAATTGTATTACAGCACAATACACCAATTCAACAAACGGTATAAAAACAAAAAAGCCTATCAAAATGATAGGCTCTTTATTAAAATGATAAAATAATTTATTTTAATCCGTACTCTTCCAGTTTACGGTATAAGGTGGCAATACCAATCTCCAGCAACCTGGCAGCTTCAGCTTTATTTCCTTTTGTATACTGCAGTACTTTCTGTATATGTATTTTTTCCAGGGATCTTATGCTCAGGGAGTCACTTTCAGCCACTGCTTTCTCTGAATAGTGAGGAAGGCTTTCAGCATCAAGAATATTATTATCCATAAGAATCAGGCTCCGCTCTACAGCATTTCTCAATTCACGGATGTTCCCCTTCCAGTCATTTTTTTCCAGTGCTTTGTAGTAATCCGGATTCACCTGAATAGATGATAAATGCAGCTTATCCGAAAATAAATTAATAAAATATTTAGCCAGCATTTTTAAGTCTTCTTTCCGCTCTCTTAAAGCTGGAAGCGTAATTTCAAAAACATTCAGTCTAAAATAGAGGTCTTCTCTGAAGTTGCCTTGCTTTATTTCTTCTTCGAGGTTTCTGTTAGTTGCTGCTACAAGCCTAAAATCAGATCTTGAAAGCTTAGTTTCTCCCATTTTTATGAATTCTTTGGTTTCCAGTACCCTAAGCAGTTTTGCCTGAAGCTCAATGGGCATTTCCCCAATTTCATCCAGAAACAAAGTCCCTCCGTTGGCTTCTTCAATTAAACCTTTTTTATCCCTTAATGCCCCTGTAAAAGCGCCTTGTTTATGTCCAAAAAGTTCACTTTCCAAGATATCCTTACTGAATGCAGAGCAATTGATCGCCACAAAATTATTTTTCTTTCTGTCGCTTCCTTCATGAATGGCATTGGCAAAAACCTCTTTCCCAGTCCCGGTTTCCCCTGTTAAAAGTACGGCAGCATCGGTTAAAGCAACTTTTTCAGCCAGTTTTTTAGCCTGTAAAATGATAGGAGAATGCCCAATAATTTGTTCAAACCCCTTTATGGTACCAGTCTGCTGAACAACTTTCGATCTGTTATCTTTTACTTTTTCCAGCGCCTTATATACCAATGGAATAATCTTCTCATTATCATCCCCTTTTACCAGGTAATCATAAGCGCCATTCTTCATGGCCTGTACAGCATCTGTAATATTTCCAAATGCTGTCATTAAAATAATTTCAAGGTTGGGATACTTTGTCTTTATTGATTTTATCAGCTCAACCCCAAAGGCATCAGGAAGGCGGACATCGCTTAAAACGACATCAAAATCATACTGCTCCAACATTGTCATCGCTGACCGTGCCGTAGAAGCTTCTTTTACGTTAAAATTTTCTTGGGAAAGGATCATACCTAATAACTTAAGGAGTTTGATCTCATCATCGATAATCAGAATATTTCCTGACATTATAATTGTATTTGGAAAACTGATACAAACTTATTGAATTTATTCGAGTAAAATCCACTTATATCGGGAAATTTCTTTCTATAGATGGTCATTAGGGGAATCTTAGTATTCGTTAAGAGTTAGGAGTTGAGAATTATGATTTATCAATAGTGACTGCTTGACTCCTGGTTGTAAAGTCAGTTTATCCAGAATATGGATATTCAATAGGGACGGGCTTTAGCCCGTTCTTATAAAAATACCAAACCACCCATCGGCTTTAGCCCAAACATAAACCCGTATAATTATCTTGCATACGTTGCCATTCTTAAGTTTGGGCTAAAGCCCTATTGGAAAATCATTTTTAGTAAATGGGCTTTAGCCCATTTCTATTGAAT
>NZ_JAESIT010000016.1:0-112851 GCF_016756935.1 Chryseobacterium sp. KMC2 | reverse complement strand
CGAAAGGAAAGAAATCCAATTTTGATTTTCGCCTGGATACCCCGGATAGAATAGGGAGGTCAGGTATTCATAAAATAGGACTGGGAGTTCTGCTAGGGCTGGAAGATTGGCGGGTAGACAGTTTTTTCAATGCATTGCACATAGATTATCTTCAGAAGCAATACTGGAAAAGTAAATTTTCAGTTTCATTTCCCAGACTGAGACCCGCAGAGGGAATTATTGAACCCAATTTTATAATGGAAGATAAAGATCTGCTTCAACTGATCTGTGCCTACAGAATATGGAATGAAGACCTTGAAATCTCAATCTCTACCAGGGAAAATGAAGTTTTCAGAAATAATATTGTGTCTCTGGGGGCTACCGCGATGAGTGCAGGATCCAAAACCAATCCCGGAGGATATTCTGTGGACAAAGAATCTTTGGAACAGTTTGAAACCAGTGATGAACGAAGTATGGAGGAGATCAGGAATATGATTAGAAAATCAGGCTATGATCCTGTCATGAAAGACTGGGATTCCATATATAGCGGTGTTTAAATGGTAAATATGTTAATGACCAACGATGAAAAACGAAGATACATTTGCGAGGTATAGCCGTCAGATCTTTATTGAGGAAATAGGACTGGAAGGACAGAAGAAAATAATGGCTTCAAAAGTTCTTGTCATAGGAGCGGGAGGCCTGGGAAGTCCCATTATCCAATATTTGGCCGCCGCTGGAGTAGGTAGTTTAGCTGTGATGGATTTTGATCATCTGGAGCTTCATAACCTAAACCGGCAGGTAATCCATAATGAAAATAATATGGGAATGCCTAAAGTAAAAAGTGCAGAAATATTTGTGAAAAACCTCAATCATCAGGTAGCGTTTATTGGGATCAACGAGAAAATTAATGCTTCAAATGCAGAACATATGCTGTCCCAATATGATGTAGTAGTAGATGGTTCCGATAATTTCTCAACAAGATATCTGGTGAATGATACCTGTGCAAAGCTGGAAAAAACATTGGTCTATGGAAGTATACTTGGCTTCTCAGGACAGCTGGCGGTATTCAATCATAAAGGAAGCAAAAACCTGCGCGACCTGTTTCCGGAACCTCCTTTTGATGAAGATATGCCGGATTGTGACAGCCTTGGAGTATTGGGTGCTTTACCGGGAATCGTTGGAAGTATGATGGCTCTTCAGGTTCTGAAAATAATCAGCGGGCTTCCCGTGAATCTGAACCAGCTAACACTCATTGATACATTGGATTGGAGGTTTCAAACATTGGATTTTTAGGAATAGGTCTTAGCTCATTGATCAATAAAATATCATTTCCATTGGCTTCATTCTAAACTTAGATTTCCACAAATCTTGCAGATACCTGTTGTATCACGTAAAAAGCGAAAAGTAGATAAAAAAAAGACAGTGAAATAATCACTGTCTTTTAATTTTTAACAAATTTATTTATTGTCCCTGCTGCATGACACCGGTATCTTCTTTTTTAGTTTGGTTTAAGATATTGGGATCTTCTTTTGCCAGTTTGTTTCTGGTAGGAATTTTATAATTGATTGAAAAACCGAAGTTTCTTGAATCATATTTAGATCGTATCATAACCCTTTCTCCTTCAGGTGGGCTGGAATAAGCCTGCATCACCTGGCTGTTGAAAATATCATTAGCAAATACGGAAACCGTAAGGCGCTTGTCCAAAAACTTTTTAGTCAGTGTAATATTAAGGGAGTTATTGAACGGTTTATCTGCTGTAAAATAGAAATATCCTCCTTTGGGTGTTAAATAGCTGTAATTAACATTCATATTGATTTCCTTAGGAAGGATAATTTGAGTCATCACATTAAAAATCCAGAACCCTTTATTGTTGAGGTTTTCAATGTCATGTTTCTGATATCCTGCATACAGATACATGAAGTTGATTTTATCAGGATTAAAATTAAACTTCATGATTTCACTTATCGGTTTGCTGAATATCATAAAAGGAATAGGAAGACCTACATTGAAATTGTGGATTTTCATATTAGAAATATTAATCTGCTCATTGTACAGATTTTTACCGTCTTTTCTGATAATCTGTGCAACCTGGTTGCTTGCCGAACTTACACTATAGCCGATAAATGCATAATCAAAAGCAGAAACCTTAAGCTCATAGTTATCAAAAATGGTCGGCTGAAGATTCGGGTTACCGGTTATTTGGGTATTGGGACCTGCAAATGTGGTATTGTTGGGGTTAAGAGCAGAAATACTCGGTAAACTGATTTTTCTGTTATAGTTTGCCGCAACATACACCTGATTCATCATGCTATACTGAATGCTGGCATTTGGGAAAAACTTAAACTTATTAAAAGGAATTAAATCATCCTGAACAAGTTTTTTATCTTTGTTAATGTATCTTGTTACTCCGGAAATATCATAGTTTTCAGCACGTCCTCCTAATGTAAAATCAAACTTCTTAAGTTTTGCCTGAAATTCTAAATAGGTAGATGCGGTTTGTCTTTGATATTCTAAATTGGTCAACCCAAAGCTTTTAGTATCATAATCCTGTCTTTCATATAACCCTCCTGCACTTAACTTTCCACCATCAAGAAGTTTAATGGGTTGTGAGTAATCAACTTTGAAGTTGGCTATTCTCATATCCGATTTGTTGTTGAGAATATCATTCCCTCCTGCATAGGCAAAAGGTTTCCCATTTTCTGTATAAAAACCTTCCCGAAAGAAATTATCCTGAGAAAACTTGGTATCAGACTTTGTATAGCCAAACTGAAAATCCAGCTTTTGGGACTTGTCTGCAAAACGCTTTTGATAGGTCACCACAGCTTCTTGTCTCAGGCTGTTGGTACGTGCTGCATCAAAAGCATCAAATTTAGCTTCTTTATAAACATCAGGATCCTGGCTGACAAGGAGATCAGCAAGACCATTACTTAGAGTATAGTTATCATTATTATTGTGGTAAATGTCGTAGTTAAGCAATAATCTGTCCTGCCCAAGCTCAAAGGTTACCCCTGATTTTGCAAAATATCCACGGGCATATCGGTCCGTATTTCCAGACAGAAGGTTGTCCTGCTGAGTATTAAGCATACTTTCACGATAGTTTTGGCCAACATTAAGCTGCCATCCGAAGAGTTTATTTCTGGCGTTGAGGTTAATTGAGTTAGTTACCCTGTTTCTATACTTATCATAGTTTGTGAACGTATAATTTCCGGAATAAGTAGCTGTTAAGTATTTATTGGCATTTTTATTCGTAACAATATTCATGATGGCTCCTCCGGAGGTTGCCGGAAATTCTGCGCCCGGTTGGGTAATCACTTCAATTTTCTCTACAGAATTGGCAGGCATGCCTTCAAGAAATGAGTTTAATTCATTAGAAGTAATGTTTAAAGGTCTTCCGTTAAGATAAACATCCAGCATTTTTCCCTGATACATCATTCCCGCGATGTCTGTGGCTACAAGTCCCGGAAGTTTTTTAATCCCTTCCAACACATTCCCATTGTTGAGCTGAGGCTGTTCAGAGAAATCAAAAACAGTACGGTCTGCTTTTTGTTCAACTGCTTTTTTAGTTTTGGTGATCACTACACCGTCAATTTGTTTTTCTTTAGGCTGGTTATTATTTTTTTCCTGAGAAAAAATAAAAACTGAGCTTACAAGTGATAAAGCGAATACAGTTTTTTTCATAATGTTTTTTACTACTATTCCGTTAGACGCTCAAAAGGAGAATTTGTTACGATAAAATGATGGAAATTAATTTTTTATGTCAAATATTTTTTTATTTCTGAAATAATTATATCTTTGCCAGGTAATTATCAAGAATCTCTAGATGGGATAGCAACCTGCAAAAACAAGCAAGGTGCTGCAATCGATAAGCCGGATCTTCCGGAAAAAATGTTTATCATTCTATCATTTCTCCCATCTTGAATTTTTGTTTTAAAGTTAAAATCAATGTTTAAAGACACGGGAAATCTCATTACACATGTCAATTTTTATTCCTCAGATCATGAAGGCGGACTTCATTATTCTGATATGTTCTCATGCCATTTCTACATGGGCATGCGTTGTTGTTTCTAGCCTTTTCCATTTCTAAAAAATAATACCAACATTTCAAACATTTATGCTAACCTTAAAATTTAAGGTTACAGGATTTGTAGTGCTTAAAAGTAAATCCTCACAACAAAAAAATAAAACACATGTATCATTTCAATAAAAAAATCCTTATCACTTCAGCTGCCTTTATTACAACATTTTATTACGCGCAGTCTGATACAGTACAGTCCAAAAAAATAGACGATGTGGTCATCCTGGGATCGCGAGGTTCCGGAAGATCATTAACTGATACTCCGGTTCCGGTAGATATCATTAATATTTCAAAAATTCTAAAACAAAGTCCTGTCAATAATATCAGCCAGGCTTTAAACTATATCGTTCCCTCATTTTCATCTACTTCACACACCGTTAATGATGGTACTGATTTCGTAGATCCTGCCCTTTTAAGAGGCTTGGGTCCGGATCAGGTTTTGGTGTTGCTCAACGGAAAAAGACGATATCAGTCTTCTTTGATTAATGTAACACTTACTCCGGGAAGAGGTTCTGTAGGAACCGACCTTAATGCAATTCCTGCTTTTGCTTTAGATAAGATAGAGGTGTTAAGGGATGGCGCTTCCGCTCAATATGGATCTGATGCCATTGCCGGTGTTGTTAACCTGGGGCTGAAAAAAAGATTGGGACTTTCCGGACAGGTATTTTTAGGAGGATATGCTTCACCTGTTGCTAATAATTTTTCGGGAGGAGTTGACGGGCAGACCATTTCTGTGGATCTTAATTACGGAGCAAAAATCGGAAAAGCCGGTTTTTTTAATATTACAACCTCTGCACAATACCGCGATCCTTATTCCAGAGCCGGTGTTCGGGAAGGAGACATTTTCAATGCTTACAACGCTGTCAATTACAGAGCTTTGCAGGATGGTGTTAATATTGATGGGCTGTATAAGAATATCAAAAACACGTCCAATACCCAGCAGATCATCAGTACCATTAAACAATATGCAACAAAAGTAGATTATTTCTCCTCCGGTTTTCAGTCTCAGATTTCCAATGCAAACAGTATTTCTGACCTTCAGGGGCTATTAGGCGGTGATTTTACCAGTCAGGAGCTTGCTTACAGGGGACTGGAAAGAAAAGACTTCAGTCTTAGAGCCGGGCAGTCTAAATTACAGTCGGCACAGCTTTTCTTTAATTCTGAAATACCGGTTAATGACGATTGGAAAGTCTATTCTTTTGGGGGATACAGCTACCGTCTTGGAAATGCTGGCGGTTTTTATCGCCTTCCAAATAACGAAAGAAACATCAATGCGGTTACTCCTAATGGATATCTGCCTCAGATTGAAGCGACAGTGAATGATTATTCCCTTGCAGCAGGAATTAAAGGAAAATGGAGTGGCTGGAACGTAGATTTCAGTAATACATTTGGGAAAAATGCCTTTAGCTTTGGTGTTGTGAATACCTTTAATGCCTCTCTGACAGACCATTCTCCAAGAAGTTTTGAAGCTGGAGGATCTGAGTTTTCACAGAACACGGTCAATCTTGATTTTTCAAAGAAATATAATGTATTGCATGGTCTTAACCTCGCGTTTGGAGGGGAATACAGATATGAAAACTACAAAGTAAACGTCGGAAAGGAAAACTCTTATGCTTCTTATGATATTTTTGGGAATGTGGTTACTGCCAATACACCTGAAAATGAAAAAGTAACAGACTTTTTTGGAAATATAAGACCGGCAGGAGCTCAGGTTTTTCCTGGTTTCAGTCCTGAAAATGCTGTTTCCGGAAGTCGGAATAGTGTAGCGGCCTACGCTGATGTGGAGCTTGAAGTAACAGACAGATGGTTACTCGAAGGTGCTCTGCGCTATGAAAACTATTCAGACTTTGGATCTACATTTAATTATAAGCTGGCAACAAATGTAAAACTGGCACCCAATTTCAATTGGAGAGGTGCCGTGTCTACAGGATTTAGAGCACCTTCTTTAGCTCAGATTTATTATAGTTCTACTTCCACATTGATTCAGCAAGGAAAAACAACACAGGTAGGTACTTTCAGGAATAATTCTGAGGCAGCACAGGCTCTTGGTATTCCAAAATTAAAGCAGGAAACATCACAATCCTACAGTACGGGAATTACATGGAGAATTCCGGCATTAAGCCTGGCATTCACAGCCGATGTATATTATATAAAAATAAAAGACAGGGTAGTCCTTACAGACCTTTTCTTCCGTCCTAATGGCAGTTTTACCCCAGGTTCAGATCAGGCAGTTCTTCAGGATGCTTTCGATGTGGCAAGAGCAAGCGCTGCTAATTTTTTTGCCAATGCTGTGGATTCCCAGACAAAAGGACTGGATATTACAGTTTCTCAGACTTCGAAAATTTCATCAGGTGTTTCCCTGGAAAATAATTTGGGCATCAACCTGAACCAAACCAAAAGAATTGGAGATATCCACGCATCCCCGAAATTAGTAAGCCAGATAGATAATTATTTTTCTGAGCCGAACAGAGTCTATTTCGAAGAGGCTGTACCCCGGATAAAAGCAACATTATCCAACACCCTGAAATTATCAGACTTTAGCCTTGTACTTCGAAATTCTTTTTTCGGTAAAGTGACAGATGCAGATGTTGTGGATGCCAATTTTGATGGCATCACAGAAAGCGGGGAGCATTTTGTATTAAATAGCCGCTTTGTGACGGATCTTTCGGTGGGGTATGATTTTAATAAGAATATTTCAGCAACCGTTGGAAGTAATAATCTCTTCAATATACTTCCTTCCAAAAGCCCTAATATAAGCTCATTAACGGCAGATAATCAGTTTGTCTATTCCAGACAGGTTTCTCAGTATGGTATCGGAGGACGCTTTGTGTTTGCGAGAGTAGAATTTAAATTTTAGGCAGAAGGCAGCAAAAAGCAGAGACTTAATCTCTGCTTTTTTTGTTTGAATAAACAGGCGGATTTTATTATTGTGCCCGGTTTTTTTCTTCAAAATTAATTTTTCTCTCCTCATTTTTCAGCTTCTGGTTGCCGAAATTATAGGTGATACTTAAGGTCAGCCTTCTGGCGTCCCAATAATTATTGAAAGACTGTGTATTATCGGAGAAATACATATTGGCTTTATATCCGGATTGTTTAAAGATATCACTTACCGAAAGGTTAATCTGCAATGCTTTTTCTGCAAAGCTCATTTTTATTCCGGCATCAGCACTGGCCCTGTTTCTGACGGACATATACCCATCCCTTGATGGAAGATTATGCCAGTAATTTAAAAACAGAAAAAACGTTTTGGCTTTATTGAGTCTGAAAGTATTGTTGGTAGAATAATAGAAGGCTTGCCCACTTTTAGGGACGGCATTGAATTGGGTAATCTGGGTTTCATTACAGCTGAAGGATGCAGAAAGATTGCTTTCCCAGATTTTGAAAAAAATATCTGTATAGTTAAGATTGATCCCATAATTGTTTTGATTGTAATAATTTTGATAGGTACTGGTTAGCTGGATTCCATCTAAAAATGTGATCTGGTCAAAATTATTCAAGGTTCTCTGGTAGTAGAGATTAGCTGAGAATTTATTTTTAAAGATATAATTGAATTCAATATTATGGTTGAATGAAGGCTGGAGGCTCGGATTTCCGGTATAATAAGTATTTGGATTGGAGTACCAGCGGAAAGGATCTAAAGCTCGGAAATAAGGGCGGTTAATCCTTTTGGAATAGGTAAGACTGAATTGATGGTTAGCATCAGCCTTATAAGAAATATAGGCAGTGGGAAATAGTTTTCCATACCTATTGTCAGACTGAGACTCTGTGGTGGGTGAAAATCCTTTTGTGTCGGTATATTCGTAACGCAGGCCTATTTTTGCAGACCATTTTTCACCAAAATCTTTACTGGCACTGAAGTAACCTGCATAATTTTTTTCATTATAATTAAAAAGATTGCTTTTTTTCGGGTTAATGGTATAATTTCCACTGATCATATTATAATACTCAATAGCTGAGTTGTTCGAAAACTGGCTGTACTTGGTACCGGCTTCAACTTGAATGGTTTTAAGATTTAAAGTCAAATCAGCCTGTCCGGAATAGATTTTATAGTCCACCGAAGATAGATTTCTGACCATTTGTTCTGAATGATCTGCCATATTTATGGTTTTAAAATTGACCTGAGTATCCGGAAGGTTTCCATAATAATTAGCTCCAAAACTCAGCTTATGATCTCCTAGCTTTTGATCAAAATAAAGGTTCAGCATTTGGGAAGTAAAATCAGAACGGTGTTTAGAATCAGTTTGGGTCTGGAAGTTTAGAGTGTCGTCGGTAAAGTAGTTTTGCCCCGAATGAATATCCATATTGGAGTGTCCTTTCAACATATCATAAACCATTCCTATATTGGATTTTTCGGATAATGAGTAATCCAGTGTCGCATTAAACCCAAGTCCATCATTCATATCCCTTCTGTCATCTCTGTTAACCGAAGAACTTTTTCCCATAACCTGATAATTTTCTACAGAACGTTTTTCTTCATCAAATCCCTGTAGTTTTATTGCTGCTTTTAATTTTTCATTCTGATAATTAACCCCTGCCACACTCCCAAATCCGGCATAGGTTTTTTGTTTATAATACGTGGTCAGATAACCGTTCCAACCAAGAAGTTGATTTTTTTTTAAAACAATATTAATAATCCCGCTATTTCCCTGAGCTTCATACTTTGAGGGCGGAGTAGTGATGACTTCAATTTTCAGGATGTTCTCAGAACGTAAGTTTCTTAAGTAATTGATGAGCTCGGTACCGGAAAGGTTAAGCATTCGGTCATTAACCATAACAGAGACTCCATTTTTGCCGGCAATAGAAAGAAGACCTTTATCTTCATCCACTTTAAGAAAAGGAGTTCCTGCTAATACTTCTGTTCCTGAGCTTCCCTGGGATAGCATAGAGTTCTGAACATTATAGACAAGACGATCTACTTTACGTTCTACCAAATTTTTTTTAGCGTTTACCGTAACCGTTTCGATCTTTTTTACCATTGCAGAGTCTTTAGTCTGCCCTACCGCAAAAGAATAAAATAACACTGAGATATAGAAAATAGTTCTTTTCATTGTATGTAAGAGAGGTTTTATTACAGCTCTGGGACAAAGGTATAAGGTGGATATTCTTGTAAAAACAGGGATTAGACGAAGGCTTGTTTCATGGGTGTGAAAATAGTTTTATCGGAAAAAAAGAGCCTTTCATCGAAAACTGTAGATAAATTCCTTGGCGGAGCTTTATATTTGAGTATGAAAAAACAGCAAATTATCTGGCTTCAGATTATCTATTGGAGTTTTGATTTTTTTGGAACGGTTATTACTCCTAATTTCTTTTTCCCGGAGAGAAGCAGCTATGAAGTAAGTATTCTCAGGATTACTTTTTTTATGGTAAAGATTCTGAGTTTCTATATTTCATATATATTTATTTTCCCAAAGTTCTTCAAGCTGGATAAGCTTTACTCAGCTGTAATAGTTTTTGTATTGACTCTTCTTTGCTTTGCAGGACTGCGTTATATTCTTGAAGAAATAATTTTGCAGGAGATCGTTGGGTTTCGAAACTATGGTGAAGGAACAGGACTTACATACTATTTTTTTGATAATATTTATAGCAGCTCTCTCACCACTTTCATAGCAGGAATTTTATGGATATTAGAGAAATACGGGGTGGCTGAAAATGATAAAAAACGACTCCTGATAGAGAAAAAACAAGCAGAACTTCAGGCATTGAAAACACAGATCAATCCCCACTTTATTTTTAATTCTTTAAATAACATTTACTCCCTTGTTTATCAGAATTCAGATAAATCATTACCCGCAATTGAAAAGCTGAGTGAGCTGCTCAGATACAGTACGAAAGATCTTGAAAAAGATGTGATCAGCCTGGATAAAGAAATTGGGTATATTGAGAGCTTGATCGGGCTCGAAGAACTGAGAATAAAAAACGCTGAAATGCTGATTTTCGAAAAAGATATCACCCATCCAAAACTCAATATTTCTCCTATGCTCTTGGTTCCATTTGTAGAAAATGCTTTTAAACATGGTGACTTCAGGGATAAAGGTTTTGTTCTGAAAGTTTCCGATAAAAACCGAAGCCTTCATTTTTCTCTTCACAATTTTAAAAATCAAAAGATGAAAGATACAGCGTCTGGGATAGGTATTGAGAATGTGAAAAAGAGACTGGAAATTCTTTATCCTCAGAAATATGAACTGAATATAAAAGACTCAGAAACAGAATTTATAGTAGATTTAAAGATTGATTTACGAGATGAATACAATTAAATGCGTCGTTGTAGATGATGAGCCCCTGGCCATATCTCTCCTTGAAAACTATATCCGGAAGATTCCTTTTTTTGAACTGGTATTTTCTACCGAGAATCCTATATTGGCTTTAGAATATATTAAAGATAATGATTCTGACCTTATTTTTTTAGATATCCAGATGCCGGAGCTTACAGGGATTAATTTCATGAAAATTGTGGGAGCCAGGCAAAAGTATATTTTAACTACTGCTTATTCGGAATATGCACTGGAAGGATACGAGCATAATATAATTGATTATCTGCTGAAGCCTGTTTCTTTTGACCGGTTTCAAAAAAGTGCCCTAAAAGCCAGAGAACGTTTCTCGGTTAATGAGGAAACAGATTCCCATTTCTTTGTCAAGTCTTCCGGACAGCAACATCGTTTGCTCTTTAATGATATTCTTTATATTGAGAGCATTAAAGACTATGTAAATATCAGGACAGAGGATGAAGAATATATCGTTCTTGATACGCTTAAATCAATGGAAAATCAACTTCCTGATCAATTTATACGCATTCACAAGTCCTTTATCATAAATCTGGATAAAATAAAAAGCATAGGAGCAAAAAAGGTGATGCTTTCCAAGCAGGAAATTCCAATTGGAGATATCTACCGAACTAACCTTTTGGATAAACTGAAATAAAAAGACGGCTTCAACAGAAGCCGTCTTTTATATTAATCTAACAAGTAATCTTAATTTTCCTGTTGCTTAATCAGGTTCAGTGCAGAACCAGCCTTAAACCACTCGATTTGTTGATCATTGTATGTATGGTTGGCCATAATAATATCTTTAGTTCCGTTAGCATGAACGAATTCTAACGTCAATTGCTTTCCTGGAGCAAACTGGTCAAGATCTAAGAAATTAACTGTATCATCTTCTAAGATTTTGTCATAATCAGCCTCATTAGCGAAAGTTAATCCAAGCATACCTTGTTTCTTAAGGTTGGTCTCGTGGATTCTCGCGAATGATTTTACCAGTACGGCTTTTACACCCAGGTGTCTAGGCTCCATGGCAGCATGTTCTCTTGAAGAACCTTCACCATAGTTTTGATCCCCTACAACAATAGTAGGAATACCTGCTGCTTTATAAGCTCTTTGTACAGCCGGAACTTCACCATATTCACCGGTGATTTCGTTTTTCACGTGGTTCGTTTCCATGTTGTAAGCATTTACAGCTCCAATCAACATGTTATTTGAAATATTGTCAAGATGACCTCTGTATTTCAACCATGGTCCAGCCATAGAAATATGGTCGGTAGTACATTTTCCGAAAGCTTTGATCAATACCTTAGCCCCTTCAATATTTTTACCGTCCCAGGCAGGGAATTCTTCCAATAGCTGAAGTCTGTCTGAAGTAGGGCTTACATTGACCACAATACCGGATCCATCTGCTGATGGAGCCTGATAGCCATTGTCATCTACTGCAAATCCTCTTGCAGGAAGCTCAGAACCTTTAGGTTCATCAAGTTTTACCTGCTCACCGGCTTCGTTGGTTAACGTATCAGAAATTGGGTTGAAGTCTAATCTACCGGATATTGCTACAGCAGCTACCATTTCTGGAGAAGCTACAAAAGCGTGAGTATTTGGGTTACCGTCAGCTCTCTTTGCAAAGTTTCTGTTGAAAGAATGGATGATAGAGTTTTTCTCACCTTTATCAGCTCCTTCTCTGTCCCATTGTCCGATACATGGTCCACAGGCATTCGTGAAAATCCTTGCGTTTTCAAATTTTCTGAAAGAATCTAAGAAACCGTCTCTTTCAGCAGTAAATTTCACCTGCTCAGAACCTGGGTTGATCCCTAAAATAGCCTTAGGTTTTACACCTTTTGCTACCGCATCTTCAACGATAGAAGCAGCTCTTGATAAATCTTCATAAGAAGAGTTGGTACAAGAACCGATAAGAGCCCATTCCACTTCTATTGGCCATCCGTTTGCTTCAGCTTTAGCTCTGAATTCAGCAACCGGAGTTGCTAGGTCCGGAGTGAAAGGTCCGTTTAAATGAGGTGTTAATTCAGAAAGGTTAATTTCTATTAATTGATCAAAATATTGTTCTGGGTTTGCATATACTTCAGCATCACCTGTTAAATGTTCCGCAATTTTATCAGCTGCATCTACAACGTCCTGTCTTCCTGTTGCAGTCAGATATCTTCTCATAGAATCATCATATCCGAAAGTAGAAGTTGTAGCGCCGATTTCAGCACCCATGTTACAGATAGTACCTTTCCCTGTTGCAGAAAGAGATTCTGCACCTTCGCCGAAATATTCTACAATACATCCTGTTCCTCCTTTTACAGTAAGGATTCCGGCTACTTTCAGGATCACATCTTTTGCAGAAGTCCATCCAGACATTTTACCCGTCAGTTTTACCCCGATAAGTTTAGGCATTTTAAGTTCCCATGCCATTCCCGCCATTACATCTACTGCGTCAGCTCCTCCTACACCGATGGCTACCATTCCAAGACCTCCTGCATTTACGGTGTGTGAATCTGTTCCGATCATCATCCCTCCCGGGAAAGCATAATTTTCCAATACCACCTGGTGGATAATACCAGCTCCGGGCTTCCAGAAACCAATTCCGTATTTATCACATACAGAACTTAAGAAGTTGAATACTTCAGAGTTTTTGTTGATTCCTTCCTGCAAATCTTTATCAGCACCTACTTTCGCCTGAATAAGGTGATCTGCATGAGCCGTTGACGGGACAGCTACTTTCGCTTTTCCTGCCTGCATGAATTGCAAAAGTGCCATCTGTGCAGTTGCATCCTGCATGGCTACTCTATCTGGTGCAAAGTCTACATAAGAGTTTCCTCTTTCATGTGCCTGTGTAGCATTTCCTTCCCAAAGGTGGGTGTAAAGGATTTTTTCTGAAAGGGTAAGAGGTTTTCCCACGATCTGTCTTGCTGCTGCAATTCTTTCAGGGTAACGCTCGTACACTTTTTTGATCATATCAATATCAAAAGTCATATCTAAATTTAGTTTTTGTTCTTTTTCTGTTAATGTTTCTTTCTCTGATTTTGAGAGATAAAAACCGTTCTACAAACACATCAAAAAATGTTCCTATAATCTATAAATGAGCATACTTTTGATGATAAATCAAGAGATTTTATAACTTTCAATTTAAGAAAAAATAGAATTTATTTTGTTGATTTTCTTGAAAAAAAATTGTATTACCCTTAAAATGGAAGTATTCTAAACAAAAAATTGAAAGATTTTAAATCCTTACAGGACCAAAATCTTTCAATTATATAATTTTTAAAGCTATTGTTATACTTTATTAATGACCTACCTGAACCAACTCCTTGATTGGAGGGGTAAACTTAGTAAGATCAATACCTTCAACGGCTGCTTTATATTCATCTATATTAGGAATACGTCCGATAATAGCTGAAAGAACAACAACCGGAGTGGATGCAAGTAATGATTCTCCTTTTTTACGTTCAGAATCTTCAACCACTCTTCCCTGGAAAAGACGGGTTGACGTTGCCAATACAGTATCTCCTTTAGCGGCTTTTTCCTGGTTACCCATACAAAGGTTACATCCAGGACGCTCAAGATACATTACGTTTTTGTATTCCGTACGAGCTTCACCTTTAGGAGCTTTATCATCAAATTCAAAGGCAGAATATTTTTCTAACAATTCCCAGTCTCCTTCTGCTTTTAATTCATCGATGATGTTGTAAGTAGGTGCTGCCACTACAAGAGGAGCATTAAATTCTACTTTACCTTGTTGTTTTTCAATATTTCTAAGCATTTGAGAAACAATTTTCAAATCTCCTTTGTGAACCATACATGATCCCACAAAACCTAGATCTACTTTTTTCTCACCTCCATAATAAGAAAGGTCTCTAATGGTATCGTGAGTATATCGCTTGGAAACATCATCATTGTTTACATCCGGGTCAGCGATCATTGGTTCAACGATTACATCAAGATCAACCACCACTTCAGCATAATATTTAGCATTTGCATCAGGAGTTAAAGCTGGCTTTTCACCAGATCTGATCTCTGCAATTCTCTTATCAGCTTTATTAATTAATCCCTGAAGAACTTGGTTATGATTGTCCATACCTTTATCAATCATGATCTGGATTCTGCCTTTTGCAATTTCCAATGATTCGATTAGGGTATTGTCTTCAGAAATGTTGATAGAAGCTTTTGCTTTCATCTCTGCAGTCCAGTCTGTAAATGTAAATGCCTGGTCAGCAGGAAGCGTTCCGATGTGAACCTCAATGATTCTACCCTGGAATACATTTTCACCTCCAAACTGCTTAAGCATTTGAGCCTGAGTTGCATGAACAACATCACGGAAATCCATATGCTCTTTCATGTCTCCTTTGAAAGTTACCTTTACAGATTCAGGAATTGGCATAGATGCTTCTCCGGTAGCCAGTGCAAGAGCTACTGTTCCTGAGTCAGCTCCAAAAGCAACACCTTTGGACATTCTTGTGTGAGAATCCCCACCAATAATGATTGCCCATTCGTCTACTGTAATATCGTTAAGAACTTTGTGAATTACGTCGGTCATAGCATGGTATTCCCCTTTAGGGTCACGGGCTGTGATCAATCCGAATTCGTTCATGAATTTCATTAGTTTCGGGATATTTGCCTGTGCTTTTTTATCCCATACTGAAGCTGTGTGACATCCTGATTGGTATGCACCGTCAACAATTGGAGAAATTACTGTAGCCGCCATAGATTCAAGCTCCTGAGAAGTCATAAGACCTGTTGTATCCTGAGATCCAACGATATTAACTTCTACACGAACGTCTGAACCAGCGTGTAGTACTTTTCCAGGTGTTGTTCCTACAGCATTTCTGTTGAAAATCTTTTCTACAGCTGTAAGACCTTGTCCTTCGTGAGAAATTTCTTTTGACGGAGCAAAAACAACCGGAGCTTCAACTCCTAAAAGCTGTGCTGCGAATGTCTGTAATTTTTTACCAAATACGATAGCGTAAGATCCTCCAGCCTTAATGAATTCCATTTTCTGAGGAGTCAATGCCTTAGAAATGTCAATCAGCTCCTGATCTCCGTTATATAATTTTTTCTCTTTTATATTAATCGTAAGTACAGTTCCTGTAGCAACAGAGTAAGCCTCTTCAAGGATAGGCTCCCCATTTTCATTACGAATCGGGTTTCCTTCTGCATCCAGTTTTTTCACCCAGTTTTTAAGGTCGATACCAATACCACCGGTAACATCAACTGTGGTAAGGAAAATAGGAGAAATTCCGTTTGTTCCTCCAACAATAGGAGCGATATTTACAAATGGAACATAGGGACTTGCTTGTTTTCCTGTCCAAAGAGCTACGTTGTTTACTCCGGACATTCTCGATGACCCTACACCCATTGTTCCTTTTTCAGCAATAAGCATAACGCTTGCGTCAGGATGTTTAGCCTGTAGAGCCTTGATTTCTTCCTGAGCCTGAGGCGTGATCATACACTTACCATGAAGTTCACGGTCTGATCTGGAGTGCGCCTGATTTCCCGGAGATAATAAATCCGTTGAAATGTCACCCTCACCGGCAATAAATGTTACCACTTTAATTTCATCAGCTACTTCCGGAAGTTTAGTGAAAAACTCAGCCTGTGCATAGCTTTCCAGGATTTCTTTGGCGATTTCGTTGCCACTGTTGAATGCTTCTTTCAGACGGTTAGTATCCGCTTCATAAAGGTAGACTTGCGTCTTAAGAACCTTAGCCGCTTCTTTGGCAATAGCGGCATCATTACCTAAGGCAAGATCAAGTAATACTTCAATAGAAGGACCTCCTTTCATATGAGATAACAATTCAAAGGCGTAAGCCGGTGATATTTCTTCTACTACGGATTCACCTAGAATGATTTCCTTTAAAAATTTTGCTTTAACACCTGCTGCACTTGTTGTTCCAGGTAAAGTGTTGTAAATGAAAAATTTAAGAGAATCTGTTCGATCTGCATTACCTGAATCTTTAATCTGTGCAATGATTTCGCTTAGTAATTCAGCACCATCAATTGGCTTTGGATGAAGCCCCTGGTTTTTTCTTTCTTCAATCTCTTTGATGTAATCCTTATAAATATTCATAATAGAAGTCTTTCTCTTTTAAAGGTAGATATATGAAACAGTTGTTAGTACTGTCACTTCTTTTTACCGGTCTTTATAAATAACATTTTGAGTTCCCGCATTTTGAGTGTACGGTATGATCCGGAGAAAAGTAAGTATAATCTACAATTTTTTTAAAGTTTTAAAATTATCAAACAATTCAAAATGTTCCCCAAAATTACGAAATTTTACTATTTTATGGGAATGAAATTATTTAGATTCTTTATAAATATGAATTTGATAAATTCTATATTTGGCCGTAATTTTGCAGACAAATGACGAATATGAAAAATATCCTGAATGTTTTGTGCGTTTTTATTTCGATTTTCATTTTCTCACAGACTAAATCTGTGAAGAAAGTGCCGGTTAAAAATGTTGCGAAAACCACGGTAAAGAAAGGGAGTACAGTATCTAAACCTAATTCTGATCTGGTAGTTATTAATGAGAACCTGCCTCTTCTTATTCCTAAAAAGAAAGAAGATAAGTTTGGATATGTCAACCAAAAAGGGAAATTTATTATCCAGCCGGAATATCATATTGCTGTATTTTTTTATGAGGATTGTAATCTTTTGAACTCCCCGAATGAAAAAATCAGGAAATTCGGGACAAAAAACTATGCCACAGTAGAAAAAGATATGATTTCTTACCGGGTTGATATAAAAGGAAAAAGAGTCTATCAGTTCAAAGATGCAGATCTTGGAAAATGTAAGTTTGGAGACTACAAGCAGCAGCTATTTCAGGCCTATGTTCTGAATGGATTTTACGGGATCATTGAAAAATCAAAATTCGTCAATGCGGCAGATTACAGAGATTATCAGATTTACCCTCAATATCAATACCTGTACATCATGGAGGGTGATGATGTAGCAGACCCCATGATTGTGGCTTCCCAGAATGATAAATTTGGTGTGATAGATGTAAATAATAAAGTGATTGTTCCTTTCGAATATTCCAATATAAAAAGAAATTTCAGCTGGAAGCTGGGTAAAATGTTTGAAGTAACCAAAGACGGCAAAGAATATTACTATATTGACGCAAATAACAAAACCTACTAGAGATGAGCCATGACACATTACTTGCTGATCACCCCTATTTTGTAAAATAAAAAACTTAGTATCCCGCCACCAGACCCCATTCCTACATCTCATATATTTTTTGTAATTTCGCGGCTGAAATAAAGGGGTGCTTTAACAGGCTGAGATTATACCCAATGAACCTGGAACAGGTAATGCTGTTTAGGGACACACCGACTGTTGTAAGTCGAAATGTATAATATCTTATCGATCCCCTTTTATTCATTAAATGTTAAAGATTTATAGAATGAAAGGATTATTTTTTTTAGGGCTTACCGTAGGCTCAGCAGCCTTTATGCAGGCTCAAAATAAAGACTCTCTTACAACAAGGGAGATTGAAGGGGTTAGCTTTACCAAAAGACTTCCGGTTGCAAAGGAAATTATTAATGTCCAGAAAGACTTAGACGGGAAAAACCTGGGGCAGGATCTTCCTATGCTTTTAAAAAATCAAACTTCTGTTATTTCGACTTCAGATGCTGGTAACGGTGTAGGCTATACTGGCCTTAGAATTCGTGGAGTAGCAGGAAGAGGGATTAATATCATGATGAATGGTGTTCCTTTTAACGATTCAGAAAGTCAGGGTGCATTTTTTGTGAATGTTCCGGATTTAACGAGTTCTGCGTCACAGATTGTTATTCAGAGAGGGGTAGGAACTTCCAATAATGGAGTTTCATCATTTGGAGCCAGTATCAACGTGATCTCAAAAGATCCGGAAGAGAAGTTTTATATTAAAACAGATGATAGCTATGGTTCGTTCAACACCTATAAATATTCAGCTGAGGTTGGAACCGGAAAGTTCTGGAAAGACAGGCTTTCTGTGATGGGAAGATATTCTCATATCCATTCTGACGGATATATTGACAGAGCTTCAGCGAATCTGGATTCTTATAATTTTACCGCCTTATTTGAAGAAGGTAAAACAAGATTACGATTGATGGCTTTCGGAGGTAAGGAAAGAACTTATCAGGCCTGGAATGGTATTGATAGAGAAACCTGGGAAACTAATCCAAAGTACAATAGCTCAGGGGGATATAAAGACCTTTTTACCGGAGAAAAGAAATTTTATGATGGTGAAACGGATAACTACCGCCAAAATCATTATCAGTTTCTGTGGGAGCAGAAGTTTAATGATATCTGGAGTTTAGAAACGACTTTGCATTATACCAGAGGAAAAGGATATTACGAAAATTATAAAAGAGTAAACGAAGGAGATAAGGAATCTACTCATTATGCCGACTATAATCTGGAAGTTCCTATCGTCAACGGGGTAGCTGTTGAAAAAACTGACTTTATCAGAAAAAAATGGTTGGATAATCATTTCTATGGTTTGGTTTCTACATTGTATGGGAAGTTTGAAAATATTGATCTTAACTTCGGAGTTGTGGCGAACCAATATTATGGGAAGCACTATGGAACGGTAACGGGAGTTTATTTTCCACAGATTAATGATTATGAGTATTACAGAGGTCGTTCCGTGAAAAATGAAGCAGCAGGATTTGCAAAAGCTTTATTAAAAGTAGAGGATTTCGAATTCTTTGGAGATTTACAGCTGAGAAGTATTCATTATGATACAAAAATTATCCTTAGCGGTGATGGAGAAGGAGGGAATATAAAGAAAAACTGGTTGTTTTTTAACCCTAAGGCTGGGGTAAATTATAAAATAGGAAACGGAAAAATATTCCTGTCCTACGCCCATGCCCATCGGGAGCCTAACAGGGACGACCTGCTTGCGGATCAAAATGTGAAAGCTGAAAAACTTCACGATATTGAAGCTGGTCTGGAAAAACAGTTTGGATTTTTATCATTGACAGCCAACTTATATTATATGTATTATGTCAATCAACTGGTTTTAAATGGAGAGCTTAATAACGTAGGAGCATTTATCAGAACAAACTCCGGAAAAAGTTACAGAAGGGGAATTGAGCTTGGTGCTTTGGCAAAACTGTCAAAACAATGGGAGATCTCAGGGAATGTAAGCTTGAGCCAGAACAGAAATCAGGATTTTAATATTAAAAATGAAGGGGTGCTTAAAAACCTTGGAAATACACAAATTTCCTTTTCTCCGGATGTAGTGGCTAACCTAGGATTGAAATTCAGCCCATCCAAGAGCTTCCAGTTTGCTTTAATGAATCAGTATGTGGGAAAACAGTATCTGGATAACACCGAAGATAAAAACTTACAGCTTAAAGATTATCTGCTGACAGATTTTAATGCGGAATACCAGTTTAAAATTGCTAATAATGACATTGCATTGAAATTATTGGTCAATAACCTGTTTAATAAAAAATATGTCAATAACGGCTCTGTGTATGAAGGAACACCTTATTATTTTTCACAGGCGGGAACAAATTTTATGTTTGGAATCAGCTGGAAAATTCAATAATTTGTAAAGGAGTTATGATAAAAAAAGTATAGAATCAAATAGTGATTTATATTGATCATGTAATTGATTTTGAATCTTAATACTATTTACCTTTTTATAGTTAAAGGGGATTATAGGTAACATTATCGCTATTTTAATAGATAATAAGCAAAAGACTGTTTTGGCAGTCTTTTTTTATATAAGATTAAATGTCTTAAAAAGTCATGAAAAAGTTATAAATTTGCTGCCAAATGAATATTTCAGCATATATTTTAGAATACTTGAAACAATTTGGAACTGCTACAGTTCCAGGCTTTGGCGTGTTTTCCCTGAAAAATTCTAAGGCCATTATTAATTCTGAAAACGGAAGTATTCTTCCGCCAGCCAGTCAGATTGATTTTACCATAGATTATGAAGTACAATCTGAAGAATTAACTGCTTTTATAGCCGGACAAAAACAGATGTCGCTGGAGGCTTCCCGAAGCGATCTGAAGATACAGACTGATTTTTGGAAGAAAAAGCTACAGGCAGAACAGATTCTTGAAATTCAAAATCTTGGAAACATCTTCATTGAAGAAGGGCATACCCATTTCAAAGGAAAAAGAATAGAATCAGGACATCCCGATTTCTATGGGTTAGAAGAAATACGATTTTCAGATATCAATAATGGAGAGAAAGTTCATGCTTCAGAAAACAGGGAAAAGGATTATAAATTCAAGAAAACAATCCTATGGACTTTTTTGCTGATTATTCCGGTGGCAGGAATCCTATACCTGGCCTATGCTAAACAGGAGTTTATTTTTGGAAAGAAATCCTTTAATAATGTTTCCGTACAGACTTCTACCCATAGAATTGTGAAAGATACGGTAAAAGTAGTGGCCCATACACCGGACATGACCGTTTCAGATTCTCTGAAAAAAGATTCATTAGTAAAACCTGCCGTAAAAGGAACAAAACCTGCTCCGGCTGCCCGAAACAACACTAAGACTAGATGGCAAAAATAAAAAAAGCGTCAGAATCTCTGACCATTATGACTAACATTGTTCTTCCGAACGAAACAAATTCTTTAAGAAACCTTTTTGGTGGTGAGCTTTTAGCAAAAATGGACCGTTGTGCGTCTATCTCAGCAGCAAGACACTGTGAAAGAAGAGTGGTAACAGCTTCTGTAAACCATGTTTCCTTTAATCACCCAATTCCGGAAGGTGGAGTAGTAGTGCTGGAGTCTAAAGTTTCCAGAGCATTTTCCACGTCTATGGAAGTATATGTCGATGTATGGTTGGATGACCCTATCAACCAGAAGAAGATTCATACCAATGCAGGTATTTATACCTTCGTTGCTGTAGATGAATTTAACCGTCCTATTCCTATCCCGGAGATGGTTCCGGAAACAGAGGAGGAAAAAGAAAGATTTGCTGCAGCATTCCGTAGAAAAGAACTTTCTTTAATTCTATCCGGAAGAATGAAACCTCTGGAATCTGTGGAACTTAAAAAGTTATTTCAGGAGCCACAAGAGCCAAAGAAGGACAAAAAATAAATAAAACACCAATATCACAAATGCCCGGCACAAATTCTCACAAATGATTGGTGTCGGTTAAGATGAAAAATAGTACAAATGGATATTTCTGAAAATGATATATCAAGAATTGTTTACGAAGCAGGATATCTGGTTCATAAAACACTAGGCCCCGGACTTTTAGAAAGTGCATATGAAGAATGTATGTTTTATGAACTGAATAAGTATAATCTTCTTGTGGAAAAACAAAAGCCAATGCCTTTGATTTATGATGAGGTAAAATTGGATGTAGGCTATAGACTCGATTTTCTGATAGAGAAAAAATTTGTGTTAGAAATAAAGTCGGTAGAAACCTTAAATGATGTTCATTTGGCTCAAATACTTACCTATCTTCGGCTGAGTAACTGTAAACTTGGAATGTTGATTAACTTTAATACTCTTCAATTTAAAAACGGAGTAAGAAGAGTGATCAATGGTACATTATAATCTGTGTTATTTGTGAAAAATAATTTGTGTCATTCGTGTTTAAGCTATGAAAATACTTCTTTTAGATAAAAATCACCCTCTTATTACCGAACAGCTTCTGGCAAAAAACTTTATATTGGAAGAAGATTTTACTTCTTCTTATGATGAGGTTTGTCATAAAATTGAACATTATGATGGTATTATCATCAGAAGCAGAATTCCATTAGACAAAAATTTCCTTGAGAAAGGTAAGAACCTGAAGTTTATTGCAAGAGTAGGAGCCGGAATGGAGAATATTGATATTCCTGTTGCTGAAGCATTGGGAATTCAGCTGATCAACTCTCCTGAAGGAAATAGAGATTCTGTTGCAGAACATGTAGTAGGAATGCTGCTGGTTATAATGAACAGATTGTTTATTGCTTCTCAGGAAGTAAAGAACGGTGTCTGGAAACGTGAAGAGAACAGAGGTGATGAATTGCTGGGGAAAACAGTAGGTCTTATAGGATACGGAAATATGGGAAAAGCTACAGCCAAAAGATTCTCAGGTTTTGGTTGTAAAGTGATTTTTCATGATATCCTTCCTGGGCTTTCTGACGAATTTGCTACACAGGTCACTTTAGAAGAACTTAAGCAGTCTGCGGATATTTTAAGTCTTCATATTCCTCTCACTCTACAGACTCATTATCTGATTGATGAAGCCTTTATTGCTGAGATGAAAAATGAGTTTTATTTTGTGAATACCGCAAGAGGAAAGAATGTAAAGACTAAAAGCTTAGTAGAAGCTTTGAAATCCGGAAAAATAAAAGGAACCTGCCTGGATGTGCTGGAATATGAAAAATCTTCTTTTGAAAATATAGAAACGGAAAATGAAGATTTAAAATTTCTTCTCGAATCAGAAAAGGCTATTGTAACTCCTCATATTGCCGGCTGGACTCATCAGAGTAAAGAAAAACTGGCACAATTCATTGTAGATAAAATAATAGCCTCTTTTGGCTAGCAAAATAAAGAATCAGTAAATTTTCCTATTTGCTGATTCTTTCGTTTATGTTAAATAATTCATAATATCACTCTATATTTATTATTTTTTTTTGAGTTTTATTAAATTGCCGCTCATTTTTGAATCTCATGAAGACGCGTAATTTTGTATTTATTTTAACTGTTCTTTTATCCCTATTTTCCTGTAAAAAAAAGTCTGAAGCCCAAGAAACTTCAGCGGAAAATACGACGAATCTCCCTAACTACGGAAATGTAGATCTTGGGAAAATTTTTACCCAAACAGACAACCAGGTTTTAGATAAACCAACCACGATAAATTATATAGATCAGTATTACAAAAAGATATGGGATGGAGGAGATCTTAGTGGCGGAATACTTGTGGCAAAAGGCGACGAGATTTTATACGAAAATTACAGAGGTTTCGGAAGAGAAGGAAACCAGATGCCTATAGATAAAAATACACCTTTGCATGTTGCATCAGTATCAAAAACATTAACGGCAATGGCGATGATGAAGTTGGTGGAAGCGGGGAAAATAAAGCTTTCAGACCATCTGAGCCAATATTTTCCAGGATTTCCATATCCTAATGTTACTATTCAAACCCTACTGGATCAAAGAAGTGGACTTCCTAAGTACGAATATTTTATTACCAAAATACAGCCTGCACCGGCTGAACTTTCCAAACCTTTTATTACCAATCAGGATGTTCTGAATATGATCATCAAGTACAAACCGGATCTGGCAAGAGATACAGATACAGGATTCATGTATTGTAATACGAATTTTGCTTTATTGGCTTTGTTGATTGAAAAAGTGACGAAAACTCCGTTTCCTCAGGCTATGAAAGAAATGGTGTTTACGCCGTTGAAAATGACCAATTCTTATATTTTCCAGGAAAAAGATATTCCTACGGCGGCACAGTCTTTCTACTATGGAGGGAGTAAGCTATATCCTTTAGATAGGTTGGATCTTATTTACGGAGACAAAAATGTATATACTACACCAAGAGATTTATATAACTTCTCAAAAGCCATGTTCTCAAAAGATTTCCTAAAGCCTGAGCTGATGCAGATGGTATTTACCCCGTACAGCAATGAAAAATCGGGAATGAATAACTACGGATTAGGGTTTAGGATGAAAATTTTTGACAACGGTGAAAAACTAACCTATCATAATGGGTGGTGGCATGGCAGCAATTCCGTATTTGCTCACCTTCTGAAGTCTAAAGTTACTATTGTAGCCATTGGTAATAAATATTCAAATAAAGTATATACAGCGCTTGCATTGTCCGGATTATTTGAGGATTTCCCTTTACAGAAAGATAAGCTTCACTCGGTAATGAACGACAATAAAGATACTTTGAATTCAGGACATGAAGTTTTTGGAGAATAATGTTTACTTTTGCTTAAACATTTTCATGAAAAGGTTTCTTCTATTATTCGTTATCTGTTTTCTTGTTCATTCGTGTGCAAGAGTAGGCTCTCCTGTTGGAGGTCCGAAAGATACTTTGGCCCCTAGATTTTTAAGTTCAAATATTGATACCACAAGAATCAATGTGAAAAAAGATATTCACGAGCTCCGCCTGGATTTTGATGAGTATGTAACCTTGAAAGATATCAATAAGAATCTGATCATTTCGCCACCTATCAAGAATATAAAGCGAATTCTTCCTTCCAATATTGCCAATAAATTTGTTCTGATCCAATGGACAGATACTTTACAGGCCAATACCACATATAATTTCAATTTTGGAAATTCAATTGTAGATAATAATGAATCCAATCCACTTCGGTATTTTAATTTTGCTTTTTCCACGGGCGACAAATTGGATGATTTGTATGTAAGTGGTGAAATTAAAGATGCTTTAGACATCAAAAAGAAAACAGGAAGTACTGAAAACAAATTGGTGGTCGGGCTTTATCAGGTGAAAGATACCATGAATTATAAGCAAAAACCGTACTATATCACCAAAGTGGACGATGATGGATATTATGAGATGAATTACCTTTCTCCGGGGAAATATAAGATTATAGCCTTTGCAGATGAGAATGGAAATTCTGTGTATGATCCGGGAAAAGAGAAAATAGGGTTTCAGAAAGAAACTGTAGATGTTGAAAAATCTGTTTCAGGATTAAACTTAAAAGTATATCCTTCTAAAAAGCCATTGAAATATTCTGAAATGAAGGAGGTTCCGGGAGGAATTCTTATGATATTTGATGGGCATCCGGATGATGTGAAAGTAACATCGCTGAATGATAAACTTAAAGATATAAAAGTAACACACAGTCCAAAATCAGATTCTGTGAAGATTTGGTTTGATGCTGTGAAAAATAATGTAGGACAGGAAACAACAGAAAAACTGATGTTTACGCATGATAAAGGTCCGAAAAAGGACAGCGCCTATACGGTTTCCTTATTTTACAAATACAATAAGAAAAATGTAATGGATCTCAACAGTGATAACGGAGGAGGTTCATTAGCTCCAAAAACTGACTTCAAAATTTCCTCCAATTATATCATTGACAAGATTGACCCGGCAAAGTGGATACTGAAAAGTGATAGCTTAACTACTCAGGAATTTACAGCCAAAATCTCCGAAACCAATCCGTATCAGATATTGATTCAGTCTGACTTTGTGAGCGGAAAAAAATATCAGCTTACGGTTCCAAAAGAAACCGTATCATCGTTCTATGCTAAAAATACACAGTCAAAACGTTTTGATTTTGATGTTGCTAAGGTAGACCAGTTTGGTAGCCTGGAATTTAATATTCTGAACGCACCATCTTCCAGCTATTGGATTCAGCTTCTTGACTCTTCTGAAAAAGTAGTCTACCAGAGATATACCAAAGGAGATAAAGTGAAATTTGATATTCTGAAACCTGATGAATATATTGTAAGAATATTGGTAGACAACAATGAAAATAAATATTGGGATGAAGCCGATTTTGCTACCGAAACCTTTGCCGAAGATGCCTATATTTTCTATAAAAAAGTTGTGATAAGAGGACTGTGGGAAACAAGAGAAGAATGGGACCTGAAAGATACCAGAACGCTTGATAATCCTAAAGGAGCTGTGTCTCCTGCTGTACCTGCAGCTACGCCTGAAGCTGACGAAAAGAAGGAAGCGGTAGAGCAGAACGTAAAAAAAGAAATTAAATCTGAGAATGCCGTTCTAACTCCGGTAAAGTAAACGTATGAAAATCGCAAAAAAAATAGTTTTTTGGAGTTTGGTGGCCTTTGCCCTGGTTCAGTTTATTCCTATTGACAGAGTAAACAAACCGGTAGATTCAAAAGTAAACTTTGTAGATGCGAGGAAAGCTCCGGAAAAGATTCGAACATTACTTAAGGGAGCATGCTACGATTGTCATTCCAACGAAACCATATATCCTAAATATGCTTATATAGCCCCTGTTTCATGGTCTGTAAAAAGCCATGTAAATGAAGGTCGTCAGCATCTTAATTTTTCTGTTTGGGGTACCTATAATAAGGAATTAAAAGAGAATATGCTTGACAGGTCTATTGAGGCTCTTAAACATAAAACAATGCCGATGCCTGGTTATATTGTGTACCATAAAGAAGCTAATCTTTCGGAAGCAGAAAGATCACTATTGATTCAGTACTTTGAAGAAATGCTGAAGACTAAAACGTATTGATTTTAAGAGAAAATTTCGATATTTCTTCCCTGTTTTTTCTGTTGAAAACAAATGAGAATCACTTTCAGGAACGAAGCAGACTGTAAAAGTAATCCTCTGCACGAGATCCGAAAAGTCTGTAAGAACATAAAAAAACTCCCGCAGATTTTAAATCTGCGGGAGAATATATTACAAAAAATATTTCTTTATATAATCTTCAAAAAACCTCTTCTGAGAATCAAAAGCAATATCATCAAGATTAAGCTCCTTTAAAGGAATCCATACCGCTTCTGATATTTCTGAAAGCTCAAGGCTTACCTCAAATTTTTCCGAAACATTATACTCATAAAAAAGATCAATCGTGTTATAATCAATTTCTTTATATTGATAAACGTTTGGAAGGCTGGTAAGATATTTTAAGTTTGAAATATTGATACTAAGCTGAAGCTCTTCAAAAAGCTCTCTTTTACAGGTTTCTTCTGCGCTCTCTTTAGGGTCGACAAATCCTCCGGCCAGATCGAGTTTTCCCTTTTTAGGGTCTCTGTTTCTCCTGGTAAGGTAAATTTCGTCACCACATCGGATCACTACAGCTACAGCGCCTGCTACATTATTATACAATCTGAAGTCACATTCAGGGCAGCTCCATTTCTTTTCACCATCCCAGTGTAAAGATTCTTTGCCACAGCTAGGGCAATATTTCAATAATTTCATCTGTTTATAATTACTTTTTTAAAGTTCAGATGGAACTTCATTTCATTGAGTAATATTAATATTTCTCGGGTGATAACTCAAAATAACATCCCTTAATTCTTCAGTTTTTAAATGAGTGTAGATTTCCGTCGTTGTAATACTGGAATGTCCAAGCATTTCCTGAATATACCGCAAATCTGCTCCATTCTGAAGCAAGTGTGTTGCAAAAGAATGTCTGAAGGTGTGTGGAGATATCTTTTTGTTAACCCCTGCTTTATCCGTAAGTTCTTTGATGATAAGAAATACAATAACCCTTGACATCGAGGTGCCACGGCTGTTCAGGAACAGTGTGTCTTCATATTTCTTATTGATTTTACCTTTAGAACGTACTTCTTTGATATAATTTTCCAGTAATTCAGCTGTATAATCAGCCAATGGAACGAAACGGGTTTTGTTTCCCTTTCCATGAACTTTGATATATTGCTCTTTAAAATTGATATTGGATATTTTCAAATCAATAAGTTCAGAAACACGGAGTCCGCAACCATAGAGTACCTCAATGATACAGTTGTTCCTTTTCCCCAGGTCTGTATTGATTTCAATAGCCGCAATAATTTTGTTGATATCAAGCAGGCTTAAAGTGTCTGGTAGATAGAGTCCTAGTTTAGGACCTTCGAGTAACGCTGCAGGGTTGTCTTCCCGGAATTCATCCTCAAGCAGAAATTTAAAGAAAGCTTTAATAGAAGAGATCCATCTTGCTTGAGATCTCTCACTGAATTTCTGTTTAGAAAGATTGAAAATGTATTCCTGCAGGTTTTCGTAACCGATAGAATCTGGACCGACGTTTGCCAGATCTTCTTCTGCGTAATCTTTTAGTTTTTTAATGTCCCGAACATAGGCGTCGAGCGTGTTGTCTGAAAAATTTCTTTCGAAGCGAAGAAATATTTCAAAATCTTTGATCTTTTCATCCCAAGTCATTTGTGCTTATTTTTTTAGTTCACAGTCCGATATTTGTTCTATTTCAATACCATGGTTTTTCAGGAACGAGATGCCGTCTTCATCCGAATACTCATTAATATACACCAGTCTTGTAATTCCTGCCTGCAGGATTAGTTTACTGCATTCTTTACAAGGCGACAGCGTTAGATATAGCGTTGCCCCTTTTGCAGACTGAGTGGAAGCTGCCAGCTTTAATATAGCATTAGCCTCCGCATGCAGTACATACCAGTGCGTTTTCCCCTCTTCATTTTCACAGCAGTTCTCAAACCCCGAAGGAGTTCCGTTGTAACCATCTGAAATAATCATCCTATCTTTTACGATAAGAGCTCCCACCTGTTTTCTCTTACAGTAGGAGAGTTTTGCCCATTCCTGAGCCATTTTTAGATAAGCCTTGTCAAACTTATTCATACCGCAGCATTAGTTTTTTCGAAATAATTGGATTAAAAGCTTGAAAGTTTAGAAGTTTGGCTTTCTTTTCTCTAGGAAAGCAGTGACTCCTTCTTTCTTATCGTCCATTTCAAAAAGCTCCCCGAAATACTTGATTTCAGTTTCAAAACCTTTCTCCGTATCAGATAAATTCACGGCGTGGATAGCCTTAGATATTGCCATTGGTGAATTGTGGGCAATAATGTTCGCTAATTCTTTCGTTTTGGTTAATAATTCGTCAATAGGGTATACTTCATTCACCAATCCGATTTCTTTTGCCTTTTGAGCAGGAACCATTTTGGCTGAGAAGATCATTTCGTTGGCAATACCTTTTCCGACAAGCTTAGGAAGCCTTTGTGTTCCTCCGTATCCCGGGATTAATCCCAGCGTTACTTCAGGAAGACCCAATCTGGCGTTTTCCGATGCATATCTGATGTGGCATGCCATAGCAAGCTCTAAACCTCCTCCCAATGCAAAACCGTTAACGGCTGCAATGACAGGTTTAGACATATTTTCAATTTTGTTAAACAGTGAATTTTGTCCGTTTCGGGCAAGCTCTTCAGCTTTTTCTTGTCCAAACTCGCTAAATTCTTTGATATCTGCACCGGCCACAAAAGACTTTTCACCACTTCCCGTAAGGATAATAACCCTGCAGGAATGGTCGGAATTAAGTTCGTCCATTGCGGTACTGATCTCCTGAATAGTTTTTGCATTTAATGCATTTAAACTCTCAGGTCTGTTTATGATAATGATAGATACTTTATCTTCTTTTTTTAATAATATATTTTCGTAACTCATTTTTCCACTTTGAAATATCATCCTCTGCAAATTATGAATTTTTTACAAAAAAAAGGAAAAAATATTATTTTTTTTTCCTTTTTTTTAATTTATTGTTCAATATGATTATTTGGAATGATTCATCATATTTGCATCGATATTGACATTTAATTGGGAAGCCACTCTCATGCCAAGTTCGATATTAGCCCTAAAAAAGTGACATAATTGCCTGTTGATGATCTCTTCTCCCTTAGGTCCTGATATCCCTTTCATGCTTCCTACGATGTTGTTAATCAGGTGTTCTCTGTCTTCAGCGTTCATTGCTTTTGAGTAAAGAAGCCCTGGCTGAGTATAATGATCACTGTCATTTTCATTTCTGTTATAGTTGGCCACATGAGCGCTATCTAATTCATACTCATAGTTCTTATAAGAGGGATCAGGCGTGATGTCATCAAAACTGTTGGGGTGATAATTAGGTTTATCCTGATACTGGCTTGAATCTGCCATATAGCCATCTCTCTGATAATTATTAACCGCAAAAGGACATCTGTTCACCTCCAGTTGATGGGCATTTACTCCTACTCTGTATCGGTGAGCATCAGGATAAGAGAACAATCTTCCCTGAAGCATTTTGTCCGGTGAAAAGCTGATCCCGTTAATCAGGCTGCTGGGAGAAAACGTAGACTGCTCAACATGGGCAAAATAATTGACAGGAACTTCATTGAGTTCCATTTCACCTACTTCAATAAGTGGGAAGTCATCATGGAACCAGACTTTAGTAACATCAAAAGGATTCCATCTGAAATCTTTTGCCTGGTCTTCTGTCATCACCTGGATATACATAGTCCATTTCGGGAAATCTCCATTCTCAATAGAATGGCAAAGGTCTTCCTGTGCAAAGTCAGGATTTTCTCCTGCCATTTTTACAGCTTCCTCATCCGTGAAGTTTTTTACCCCCTGTTTTGTTTTGAAATGGAACTTTACCCATACTCTTTCATTCTGCTCATTGATCATAGAAAAAGTGTGAGATCCGAAACCATGCATATGCCTGAAACCATAAGGGGTTCCCCTGTCTGACATTAAAATAAGAACCTGATGAAGAGATTCCGGGTTGAGACTCCAGAAATCCCACATCATAGTGGCACTCTTTAAATTGGTTTTAGGAAGTCTTTTTTGAGTATGTATAAAATCCGGAAATTTCTTAGCATCCTTAATAAAGAAAACAGGAGTGTTGTTCCCTACAAGATCCCAGTTTCCATCTTCTGTATAAAATTTTAAAGCAAAACCCCGTGGGTCTCTTGCCGTATCTGCACTTCCTTTTTCTCCTCCTACCGTAGAAAATCTGGCAAACATCCTGCATGAATTGCCTACTTTTGAAAATAGCTTTGCTTTTGTATATTTACTGATATCATGGGTTACGGTAAAGGTTCCGTAAGCTCCGCTTCCTTTAGCGTGTACAATTCTTTCAGGTATTCTTTCCCTAACGAAATGGGCAAGGTTTTCCTGAAGAACAAAGTCTTGCAGCAATACCGGGCCTCTTGGTCCTACCGTCTGGGAATCCTGATGCTCAAAATAAGGCGTGCCGTTACTTAACGTTAATTTTTTAGAATCCATATATCGATGATTTGAATAATTGTTTTCTTATTTTCTAAATACCACTGTAAAGGTAGTGAATATCAAATTTACTTGAATTTTTAATTGCTAATAGCAAAAACATTATATCTTTGTAATAGATAATATTAATCAAATGAACATTCAGCAACTGGAGTATCTTATCGCTGTTGATAAGTATAAACATTTTGGTAAAGCAGCCCAGGCATGCTTCATTACCCAGCCTACCTTAAGTGCCATGATACAGAAATTTGAGGATGAACTGGATGTGAAGGTTTTTGACAGAACTACACACCCGATCCGTACTACAGATGTAGGGCTTCAGATCATTGATCAGGCTAAGGTTATTATAGAATCTGTCAATGAGCTGAAAAACAAAGCGAATCTTTTGAATAATATTTTAGGAGGAACCATCAACCTGGGGATTATCCCAACTGTTTCTTCTTTTATTCTGCCTACGGAAATCTTTAAATTTTTGGAGGATAATCCTAAAATTCAGATGAATGTAAAGGAGATGACAACGGATAATATTATCAAGGCGTTAAAAGCAGGGGAACTGGATGCAGGAATTATTTCAACTCCTTATGATACCGCTGATGAATTTTATCAGGATTTCTTATTCAATGAAGAACTGATGATCTATAGCTCCAATACTGAAGCGAACAAAAAGAATGCTTATATTATTCCTGAAGACCTGAACGTAGAAAAAGTGTGGTTACTTGAAGAAGGAAACTGCCTTAGAAATCAGTTCGAAAATATCTGCCATCTGAAAGAAAATACATTAAAGCCTAAAAACTTGGATTTCTTAGCTTCCAATATCCAGACTTTGGTACATATGGTAGATAAAGTAGGAGGGATTAGTATTTTACCGGAACTGGCCCTGAGCCAGCTTTCAGAAGAACAGAAAAAAAATGTCTTCAGATTTAAGAAGCCATTCCCATACAGAGAGATCAGTATTATATATTATAAGCCGACCTTTAAACAAAAAATTATTGACGAATTATCACATTCTATCAAAACTTCTTTAGAGCTTAAATTGAACTATCATGAAAGTCCTAAAGAATTTGTAAGCATAAAGCCACAATAGTCAGAATGTTCTAAAATGATATAAATCATTAATTTAAACAAAATTATAATTAGTAAACAAAATTTTTGAGTATTAGAAAAATAGTGCTTAAATTTGCTGACGTTTACGACGAGGAAAAATTTGACCTGATTGCAACCTCTATAAAAAAATGCTAAAACAGTATTCTTTTTGGGCAATTTTATTCTTATTTTTCTTCAAAATTTTTTAATCTAAAAAAAAAAGAATAATATGTCTTATTTATTTACATCTGAATCTGTTTCAGAAGGACATCCGGATAAAATCGCCGATCAGATTTCCGACGCATTAATCGACCACTTTTTAGCATACGATAAAAGTTCAAAAGTTGCCTGTGAAACTCTTGTGACGACAGGGCAGGTAGTATTGGCAGGAGAAGTAAAATCCGATGCCTACCTTGATGTTCAGACAATTGCCAGAGAAGTAATCAATGGAATTGGATATACAAAAGGGGAATATATGTTCAATGGAGATTCTTGTGGAGTGATCTCCGCCATCCATGAGCAGTCTCCCGATATCAACCAGGGAGTAGACAGAGCTGTAACAGATGAGTCTTTCGAAGCTAAAGCTAACGCACAGGGAGCTGGTGACCAGGGGATGATGTTCGGTTATGCAACTAATGAAACGGCAAACTACATGCCTCTTGCTTTAGATTTAGCTCATACAATCCTTAAAGAACTTTCCAATATCAGAAGAGAAAATAAAGAGATCCCTTATCTTCGTCCGGATGCAAAAAGCCAGGTAACTATTGAATATTCTGATGATCACAAACCAATCAGAATTGATTCTATTGTAGTTTCTACGCAGCATGATGACTTCGGAACTGAAGAAGAAATGCTGAACAAGATCCGTGAAGATATCAAGAATATCCTGGTACCTAGAGTGGTTGCACAGCAGACTGAAGAGATCAAAGCTTTATTCAACGATCAGATCAAATACCATATCAACCCGACAGGTAAATTCGTTATCGGAGGACCTCACGGAGATACCGGTCTTACAGGTAGAAAAATCATTGTAGATACTTACGGTGGAAAAGGAGCTCACGGTGGTGGTGCTTTCTCTGGAAAAGACCCTTCAAAAGTAGACAGAAGTGCTGCCTATGCAACAAGACATATTGCTAAAAACTTAGTAGCTGCAGGCATTGCTGACGAAGTTTTGGTACAGGTTTCTTATGCAATCGGTGTAGCAGAACCTTGTGGATTATATATTAATACCTATGGAACTGCAAAAGTGGATCTTCATGATGGTGAAATTGCTAAAAAAGTTTCAGGAATCTTTGATTTGAGACCTTATGCTATTGAGCAGAATCTAAAATTAAGAAACCCTATCTATTTGGAAACGGCTTCTTACGGTCACATGGGTAAAGATCATTATGTAGCTGATAAAACGTTCAATAAGGGACACAAAAATGAACTTACGCTGAAAGATCTTGAATTCTTCACGTGGGAAAAATTAGACAAAGTAGAGGAAATTAAAGCCGCTTTCGGAATTTAATTTTTTCTTTACCATAATAAATGACTGCTTTATCTTTTGATAAGGCAGTTTTTTTTAATTTTACACTTTAATTAATTGAAAGATGATGAATTTTCGAACTGCAGTTGCTGTACTCTCCCTGTTTTTTCTAAGCACATTAGTAAAAGCCCAATATACCATGCATAAAATGATCAGTGTGGGATATACCTACCAGAATCAGAGTTTTGGGGAATTAGGGGGTAAATTGCTTTTCCTGAAAAATGATGATGTAATTTATAGATTGGGTGGTTCTGCGCTGATGGGAGTTGCAGACTCCAAGTTTGCTATTATGCCAAAGCTGCAGGCTGATGTACTGCTCAATTTTGCAAAAAATGTTGACTTCTACCATTCTTATTATTTTTTAATGGGTGCAGAGGGAACAAATAAATATATTGCTCCGAAAATTGGAGTTACCTTATTTGGAATGCTGGATCTTACAGGAGGGTATGCTTTTCCTATCGGAGACGCCCGTTTAAACGGAAAAGAAATGAAAGGGTTAAATATTAATTTTACATTAAATGTCCCAACTGTATTTATTCATGACATGTTTAAGTAACTTTTTTTAAATTTTTCTTGTGAAAATTTAATAATAAGTTAACAGTTATTAAAAAATGATTATATTTACATCATAATATAATTGTGCCGCCTATTGAAGAGACTCTACTCTAGAAAAACTGTTTTGTATATACAGCAAAAGCCAGATGAAATATCTGGAGGAATACCTGTCTACAAATATTTATATTGAGAAGAGTTATGAAATCAAAATCGGATAGTTTACTAATTTCATTGTACCAGAAAGGTGATGAGGAAGCGTTATCGACCCTCATTCATCGCCATCAGAGAGAACTGTTTACATTCATTTTTTACAAAATTAATGATGAAGATTTAGCCAACGATATTTTTCAGGATACATTCATGAAAATCATCGTTATGCTGAAAGAAGGACGCTATAACGAAGAAGGGAAATTTATTCTTTGGGCAAAAAGAATCTCTCACAACCTGATCATCGATCATTTCAGATCTAAAGCAAAAAACATTAAAGTTTCAGAAACAACTTTTGAAACCGACGAATATTCTATTTTTGATTTAATACGGGAACCTTCGGAAAATATTGAAGATCAGCTTGTAACCAATCAGATCCAGGAAGATCTGTTGAGAATGCTGCAATTCCTTCCCCAAAACCAGCAGGAAGTGATCAAACTGAGGTTTTTTGACGGTTTGAGCTTTAAAGAAATTGCAGATCATACTGATATGAGCATTAATACTACCTTAGGCAGAGTAAGATATGCATTGATTAACCTGAGAAAAATCATGGACGAAAATAATATAATCTTAACCAGATAGATAATATTTCGTGAAAATTCACGTTTTAAGGAAAACATACTTCGCCTATGAAAAAAAATGATTCCTTAAAAGTGAAAACTTTGAAACCTAAAAAACAAACCATTGATTTTTTACTCAATTTTTCTAAAAGCCTTGAGGTGGTGAAAAGTAAGAGTAAAAATTATACGATCTTAAAAAATTAAAATCATTAACTTTGTGCTGTATGAAAATGCAGCACGTTTTTTTTGATCTGGACAATACGCTCTGGGATCACCGCAGAAATGCCTACCTTACTATCAAAGACCTTTTTGAAGATCAGGAGATTAACTCAAAGTATAATATTGACTTTGAGGAGTTTCACTCTGTTTATCATGATATCAATGAAGACCTCTGGGAAAAAATCAGAGATGGAATTGTTGGCAAAGAATATTTAAGAGAACACCGTTTCTATGATTCCTTCAAGCATTTTGGAGTAGAAAACAAAGAACTTTCCAATTATTTTGAAGAAAATTTCCTGGATAATATTGTTGGATATAATGAATTGGTAGAGGGTGCCGAAGACATTCTTGAATATTTAAAAGCAAAGAATTATAAGCTTCATATTATTTCTAATGGTTTTCAGGATGTAACGGAAAGGAAGTGTACCTTATCGGGAATTGCTCCTTATTTTGAAACGATTACCAGTGCAGATTCTATAGGGGTAAGAAAACCTAATCCTAAGATTTTTGAATACTCTCTGGGGCTTTCGGAAGCTAAAAAAGAGGAAAGCATCCTGATTGGTGATGACTGGATTGCGGATGCTATGGGAGCAAAAAATTTCGGCATGGATTCTATTTTCTTTGATGTTTATAAAGAAGATAAGAAAGAGGCCGGGTTAAAGGCTATTACCCACCTTCAGCAAATCAAAGAATACTTATAAAATTTCTGACCGTAAGGTCTACAACAAAATAGAGTTAAACCATTGAGAAATCATTTCTCAATGGTTTTTTTATCTCCAATTTTTGCTGTATTTTATTTTTCCCAATTCTTTCCTAAATTGATTTGGACCTTTGCTTCATAATAATAACGAAAAACTTAATGTTATGAAAAATGTAAAGAAAATCACCGGAGTATTTATTTTTATCTTCATGTTGGCAGGCGGCTTTATTTCTGCACAGGACAGAGCGATCCAGATCAATCAATTACCTAAAATGGCAAAAACCTTTCTTGCGGTCCACTTTAAAGGGATACCTGTAAGTTCAGCGATTGAAGACAGAGAGATCTATGGAGTGGATGAATACAAAGTATACCTGAGCAATGGAATGAAAATGGAATTTGACAGTAATGGAAACTGGAAAGAGGTGGATGGTAAACATCAGAAGTTGCCTTATGGTTTTATTCCTTTATCCATCAGAAATTATGCAACCCGTAATTTTCCGAATACGTCCATCATTAAGGTAGAAAAAAAGAGATGGTCCTATAAAGCGGAGCTTTCCAACGGCCTGGAGCTGGAATTCGATAAAAACGGAAATTTTAAAAGAATTGATGACTAACAGGTCATTACATATAACACCAAAATTTAAGAATATGATCAATTGGAATATCATAAGAAATACTGGAAGAGAAGCTTCTTCCAACAAGATTAGAAAGAGTATTGTGTCTTTTATAACAAGACATCATCCGTGCAGCGTGGTAAGCTCTATTGAAAAAAAATATAATGCTTATAAAATTCACCTGATGAGTGGAATATGTCTCGTTTTTGATGCAGACGGACGTTTTGTAAAAATGAACTAGTTGTTAAAGAAAAGAAGCAGGGAGCCGGAGAAGAAAGGTGTTACTCCTTTACAATTAGTAGAAAGTAATCATTGCCGGATACAGGCAAGTAACTTCCGGCTTCCCACCTTATAATTTCATATATTTGATATAAGTTTTAACCGTTCAGCAGAGCGCAAATCAAAGCAGAATGAAGATTTTAATAGTAGAAGATGAGCCGGCCATAAAGGATACTGTACAGAAATTTCTGGAAGCGGAACATTTTATTGTAGAACATGCAGATACATACAGCTCGGGCCTTGAGAAGATTATTTCCTACGAATATGATTGCATTTTGCTGGATATTATGCTGCCGGATGGAAGTGGGATAGACCTGCTGAGAGAAATAAAAAAAATGCATAAAAAAGATCCTGTCATCATTCTGTCGGCGAAAGATTCAGTAGATGATAAAGTAACAGGATTGGAAATAGGGGCGGATGATTATCTTGCCAAACCTTTTCACCTGGCAGAGCTTATGGCAAGAGTAAAGTCTGTGATCAGGAGAAATAATCAGGATGGGGAAAACAGTATTACATATAAAAATATCAGTATTGATCCCGATCTCAGAAAGGTGATGATAGGAAAGGAGGAACTTGTGCTGAACCGTAAAGAATATGACCTTCTGTATTACTTTGTTATTCATCCTGAAAAAACCTTACAGAAAACTACATTGGCTGAAGCGATCTGGGGAGATTATATAGATCAGGCAGATAGTCTGGATTTTATTTACTCGCAGATTAAAAATCTCCGCAAAAAGTTGAAAAATCTGAATGCTGAAGCTGATTTTCAGGCGGTATATGGGATAGGCTATAAATTTATCTGATGAAAGTTTCATTAAAATATTACACGATAAAATACCTTATTATGATCCTTCTGCTGATTATTGCAGTTTGGGCCGGGTTATTTTATGCTTATATCCTGGATGAAGTTCATGATAATGTGGATGATGGGCTTAGGGACAGAAAAATACAGATCATTAAAGCCGTATACCTGAATCCCCAGCTATTGAAGAATAATGATTTTGGTTTTAATGAATTTAAGATTAATCCTATTACTGCCGGAGAATATAAAAATAAAAGCCGCCTCTATAATAAGATGTATTATATGGAGTATGACGATAAAGATCAGCCTTATCGTGTGCTTGAGGCAGACTTTATCGATCAGTATAAGATGAATCAGAGGCTTGTGATAAGAACTTCTACCGTAGAAGAAGATGAGCTGATCTATGACCTCACAACAGCCTTAATTGTTCTCTATATTGTTTTGGTAATAAGTATAGTTGTTGTCAACGGATATCTGCTGAATAAAGCGATGCGCCCATTCTATTTAATTTTAGATAAACTTAAAAAGTACCAGTTTGGGATTCCTGCGGATCAGGAGAATAAAGAATATATCATTAAAGAGTTTGAGGAGCTGAATGTTGAAATTAATGAAATGATTGAGCGTAATGAGCTTGTTTTTTATCAGCAGAAACAGTTTATTGAAAATGCCTCCCATGAACTTCAGACCCCACTTGCCATAGTTATTAATAAAATAGATCTCCTTATTCAGAATGATGACCTCGATGAAAAGAATCTGAATTTTCTCACCGGAGTAAAGAATGACCTGAGAAGGATGGTAGGGTTAAATAAATCTTTATTAATGCTTTCAAAAATAGAGAACAGCCAGTTTAATAAAACCGCAGGAGTAGACTTTAATGCTTTGATCAGCAAGCTGGTTCAAAATTATGAAGACTTTATAGAGTTTAAAAAAGTAGATGTCAATATCATAGAAAAAGGAAGTTTTGAAGCTGATTTTAATCGCGACCTTGCGGATATTCTGTTGTCTAATCTTCTTAAGAATGCCATTAAATATAATAATGAAGAAGGTACATTGAATATTATGATTGAGGATGACAGGATTACATTTCAAAACAGTGGAGCTGCCGTTGGATTAGATCCATCCAGGATTTTTGACCGTTTCTATAAACAGAGTTCTGATCACACCTCTACCGGCTTGGGGCTGTCGATTATTAAAACCATTATCAAGCAGTATCCCGGTTGGGACATTGTTTATAAGTTTGAAGATAAAATGCATTACTTTATACTTGAGAAAAATAAGATCTGAGAATATAATAGACAGCGTCATGAAAAGAAAAAGCCCTTCAATTTGAAGGGCTTTCTTATGTTTGAAACTTAGAATTAAAATCCTAAGCTTGTTCTTACTCTTTTAATAGTTTCCAGTGCCACAGGCCTTGTTTTCTCTGCACCCTGCTGTAATTTTGCTTCCAGTTCATCCAGATTATTCATATAATAAGCGAATGTTTCTCTTTCTTTGGCAAAACGAACTAAGATCAAATCCAACAATTCTTTTTTAGCATGTCCGTATCCGAAGTTTCCGGCAAGGTATTTAGATCTTAATTCCTCAGTTTGCTCAGGAGTAGCAATAAGTTCATAAATCTGGAATGTCTTGTCTGTTCCAGGGTCTTTAGGCTCTTCCAACGATTTAGAATCCGATTCAATACTCATCACCTGTTTTTTCAGTTCCTTTTCAGGGAGAAAAACATTGATGATATTTCCCATAGATTTAGACATTTTGCGGCCGTCAGTCCCGGGAACATATTTTGTGTCTTCCTGAAGTTCAGATTGAGGTAAAACAAAAACTTCACCCATTTGATTATTAAACCTCGAAGCTACATCTCTGGCAATTTCCAAATGCTGAAGCTGATCTTTCCCTACAGGTACAATCTCTGCATCATACAGCAGGATATCTGCAGCCATCAAAATAGGATAGGTAAATAGCCCTGCATTCACGTCCTGAAGACGGTCTGCCTTATCTTTAAATGAATGGGCCAGTGTTAATCTTTGATAAGGAAAAAAACATGATAAATGCCAAGATAGTTCACAGGTTTCAGCGATATCACTTTGTCTGTAGAAGAATGTTTTTTCAGTATCTAATCCACAAGCAAGCCAAGCCGCAGCAATCTCGTAGGTATTTTGTCTTAACGTCTGCGCATCTTTAATCTGGGTAAGCGTATGAAGATTCGCAATAAATAAAAATGATTCATTTCCTTCCTGCTTAGAAAGTTCAATAGCAGGAATAATTGCCCCAAGTAGGTTTCCAAGATGGGGGGTTCCGGTGGCTTGAATGCCGGTAAGAATTCTTGACATTTGTTTACAATATTTTAAAATTAATGAATTGCAAATTTACGAGGTTTGGTGGGATAATGGGTAAAAAAGATTAAAAGAATCAAGACTTGGTGTTACTAATTCAGTGTGGAAGATCTTAGAGCTCCTCCACATATCAATTCTTTTATTAGGCGTTACCAAAATTTAAAATCTTATGGAATTAAAATCTTCTCTCCCCCAAATTTCGGTTCCACTCCGAAAAGCAGATCCCAATAGACTTTGGCTTTTGCAATATACTCCCGCATGTTGGTTTTCAGACCTGCATACTTATTGACATCTGCAGCATTATATCCAAATGCTTCCATGCCATTTTTTCTGGCCAGGAAAACAGCTCTTTCATTATGAAACTTTTGGGAAATGATCACCAGCTTTGTCTGTCCGAAGATGTCTTTAGCCCTTACTACAGAATCCAAGGTTCTGAATCCGGCATGATCCATAATGATTTTATCCTGTGGAATCCCCTGATGCATTAAGGTCAGCAGCATATCTTCCGGTTCATTATAATCTTTGGTGCTGTTGTCTCCACTTACAATGATGTATTGGATTTTTCCACTCTTATAAAGATCTGTAGCAGCTTTAATTCTATTGTAGAAATAGGCATTTGGCATTCCATTGCTTAATGTTTTTCCGGTTCCCAGAAGTAATGCTGTTTTGGTTTCGGGTACATCGGCAATAGTGTAGGATACAAAAGCTTCACTTTCCTTTTTTATATTATAGTTTGCCCAGGCAATAAAAATAATTCCTGCCACAAAAAGAAGCAGGAAAAATGTGAAAATATTTTTGATTATTTTTTTCATCCGAAATAAATCTTTTAAAACTCAAGCCCGTTCGGGAAAGCTTTTTTTCTGAAGATTAACAGTAAAGCGGCTCCTACGGTAATAGCAGAATCGGCCACATTGAAAATATACTTGAAGAATTCAATATGTTTTCCGCCAATCAAAGGGATGTTTTCCGGTACGTACCAGTCTACCAGTGGGAAGTGAAGCATATCAACCACACAGCCTTTCATAAAAGTAGAGTATCCCTGGCCAAAAGGAACAAACTTAGAAATTCCGCCATATCCCAGCCAACGATCAATGCTTTGATCATAAACCGTTCCGCTGTCGAAGATCATTCCGTAAAACATGCCATCGATAATATTTCCGATAGCTCCGGCAAAAATAATAGACATAGGAATCAGAAGATAGTTTGAGGCTCCTTCTTTCAGCCATTTTTTAAACATATATACCATTCCTCCAATTAGGAAAAGTCTCAGGATAACCAGAAAGTATTTTCCGATGATCCCTCCAAAGTGAAACCCATAAGCCATCCCGGGATTTTCCACAAAGGTCAGTTTGAATCCGGGAAGAACAGTCACGCTGTCATCCAGATTAAAATGGGTTTTAATATAAATTTTAGAAGCCTGGTCAATTAACAATACCAAAAATGTGATAGCTAATATCTTTTTCATTACAGTCCTTTAGGTTTTGGCGGTTTTGAAGCTGTTTTTGCATTTTTATTATCGCTCGCTTTCTTAATCACTTTCTGTCCATTAAATGAACTTTTCACATGAGCCTTTTCAAATTTAATGTTCATTTCTTTTAAAACGCCTTTCAGAGCGCTGAGCTCCATTGCATTTTTTGGGTGTACGATGATAGATTCCATTTCTTATATTTAAATGTTACATTTTGGACAATTCGTCAAGTCTTTTTCTTTCTTTTGGAGAAAGATCATTAATTCCGTTTTTGCCCATCTTACTCAAAAGCCTGTCGACTTCTTTTTCCCTTTCACGTTTATCGGAATTAAACTGATCATCTATCGTGTAATTTGTATGTTTATCGGGAAAGATCCTTTTTTTGATCCATTCTCTGTTGAAAAACAATAAAACTCCTACGACGATAATTACTAAAATTAATAATTCGTTCATGGGTATACATTAAAAATTAGGTTTATAAAGTATCCGTGAATACAATATAAACCCAATATTATTTTACAAACCTTACGGTTATTTTTGCATGTTTTTCGCTTCGATGCTCAAGGTAGCGTGAGGAACGGCTAAAAGTCTTTCCTTAGGAATAAGCTTCCCTGTTACTCTGCAAACACCATACGTTTTATTTTCGATTCTGATTAAAGCATTTTTAAGATCACGCACGAATTTTTCCTGTCTTCCTGCCAAAATAGAGTTTTGCTCCTTACTCAATGTTTCTGCTCCTTCTTCAAAAGCCTTGAAGGTAGGTGAAGTGTCATCTGTCCCATTATTCTGGTCATTGATGAAACTTTCTCTGATGAGCTGAAGATCTTTTTCTGCTTTCTCTATTTTTTCTTTTATGATTGCCTTAAATTCCTGTAAATCAGCATCGCTGTATCTAACTCTTTCGTCTGACATATTCTTTCTCTTTTTTAATAAAATTATGAAATGGATTTTGAAATACAATAACTACATGTTAATTTTTTTCGATATTTATCTTAAAACTAACCTCATCTATTTCGATTTCGTTAAAATTTGAAAGTGAAGATACAATTTCTATTTTATTTGACAAGACTTCAGAAGAAATATATTCCTCATTTTTCTTAACATTTTCAATGTAAGGAGAATTCTCCTCAATGAAGATATTAATTCTGTCTGTCAGCTCAAAATTCTTATCTTTTCGCAGGTTCTGAATTCTATTGATGAACTCTCTTGCGATTCCTTCAGATTTTAACTCATCTGTTAATGTCAAATCTAATGCCACAGTTGTTTTTCCATCAGAGGTTACCGTCCATCCCGGGATGTCTTTTGTTGAGATTTCCACATCATCTAATGTGATCTCATATCCCTGAATATCAAGCTTCCCTTCTTTCTCAAGATCTGAAATCTGTTCTGTACTAAGATTGCTGATTTCAGCCCCTACTACTTTCATGTCTTTTCCTAATTTAGGACCTAGTGCTTTGAAGTTGGGTTTTATCTGTTTTACAATTAAATGAGATGCTTCTTCAGCATTGATTAACTGTAATTCTTTCACATTTACTTCCTGCTTGATCAGATCGGCAACTGCCAAAATCTGTTCCTCTGTTTTAGAGTCCAATACAGGAATTAATACTTTTTGTAATGGCTGACGTACTTTTACGTTCTCTTTCTTTCTTAAAGAGAAAACCATACTGGTAATATTCTGAGCCAAATGAGTTTTTTCAACCAAATCCTGATCGATTAAACTTTCATCTGCAACCGGGAAATCCGTTAAATGCACAGATTCACAGTTTTCTTTACCTGTTACTTTATTTAAGTCCTGATACAACTGATCCATAAAGAATGGAGCAATAGGTGCAGATAGTTTCGTTACTACCTCCAGACAGGTATATAAAGTCTGATAAGCAGAGATTTTATCATCCGAATATTCTCCCTTCCAGAAACGTCTTCTGCATAATCTTACGTACCAGTTACTTAAGTTGTCATTCACAAATGTGCTGATCGCTCTTGCTACTCGGGTAGGTTCATAATCTTCATAGAATGCTTTCACCTCTTTGATCAGAAGGTTCAGCTCAGAAAGGATCCATCTGTCTATTTCAGGACGGTTTTCCACTTCTTTCTCTGAATAGTTGAACCCATCAACATTCGCATATAGTGCAAAGAATGAATACGTATTGTACAGTGTTCCAAAGAACTTTCTTCTTACCTCATCAATTCCTTCAATATCAAATTTCAGGTTTTCCCAAGGATTGGCATTGGAGATCATATACCAACGGGTAGCATCAGGCCCATATACAGAAAGTGTTTCAAACGGATCCACTGCATTTCCTAAACGTTTTGACATCTTCTGTCCGTTTTTATCCAGAACAAGACCGTTACTCATTACGTTTTTATAGGCTACAGAATCAAAAACAGCTGTTCCGATAGCATGAAGTGTATAGAACCATCCACGGGTCTGATCAACACCTTCAGCAATAAAGTCAGCCGGGAAAGCTTTATGATTGTCTATTAATTCTTTATTTTCAAAAGGATAATGCAGCTGTGCATACGGCATCGACCCTGAATCAAACCAAACGTCGATCAGGTCGCTTTCACGCTTCATTGCTCTTCCGGAATCAGAAACCAACACCACTTTGTCAACCACATTTTTATGAAGATCAACCAGTTCATAGTTTGATTCAGACATATTTCCAACAACAAAACCTTTGAACGGGTTTTCAGTCATTAATCCTGCTGCAATAGACTTTTCAATTTCGTTGTAAAGCTCTTCTACAGAACCTATGATTTTCTCTTCTTTCAGATCATCCGTTCTCCAGATCGGTAATGGAATACCCCAATAACGTGAACGGGAAAGGTTCCAGTCGTTTACATTTTCAAGCCAGTTGGCAAAACGTCCTTCTCCGGTAGCTTTTGGCTTCCAGTTGATCTCTTTGTTCAGGTTTACCAATCTGTCTTTTACAGCGGTCATCTTTACAAACCATGAGTCTAATGGATAGTATAATACCGGTTTGTCTGTTCTCCAGCAATGCGGATACGAGTGGACATATTTTTCTACTTTGAAGGCTTTGTTTTCTGTTTTCAACAGAATGGCAAGCTCTACATCCCAAGATTTTTCAGGAGCAGTCCCTTCATCGTAATATTCGTTTTTGATATACTTTCCAGCATAGACTTCAGGAACGTTTTCTCCTTTGATGAATCTTCCCTGCAAATCTACCAACGGTACAAGGTTGTCATTTTCATCCTTTACCAACATCGGTGGAATTTCAGGCTGAGCCATCTTAGCAACCCTCGCATCATCAGCACCAAAAGTAGGAGCCGTGTGAACGATACCTGTACCATCCTCTGTTGTTACAAAGTCTCCCAGGATTACTCTGAAAGCATTTTCAGGGTTGTCATTAGGGGTAAACCAAGGAACTAATTGCTCATACCTTGTATCAACAAGCTGTTCTCCTGTAAATTCTTTTAAAACTTTAAAAGGGATGACCTTGCTTTCCGAAGTATAGTTCGCGAAATCCTCATCAGTTCCCTCTGTATATTTTTTACCGAAAACCTTAGGTAATAAAACTCTTGATAAGACTACTGTTACAGGTTCAAAAGTATACTGATTGAAAGTTTTCACTACCACATATTCAATATCTCTGCCTACTGTAAGTGCTGTGTTGGATGGCAATGTCCATGGAGTAGTTGTCCATGCCAGGATATGCACATCTCCTTCAACATCACTGAATAAAGCAGATGAATCTTTCTTTACCTTAAACTGGGCTACAATCGTAGTATCTGAAACATCACGATACGTTCCCGGCTGGTTCAGCTCGTGGGAAGAAAGCCCTGTTCCTGCTTTTGGAGAGTAAGGTTGGATGGTATACCCTTTATACAACAAGCTTTTGTCATATAACTGTTTCAATAACCACCAAACGGTTTCCATATATTTTGACTTGTACGTGATGTACGGATCTTCAAGATCTACCCAATACCCGATTTTTTCAGTAAGGTTATTCCACACATCCGTATAACGCATTACTGCTTCACGGCATGCTTTATTGTAGTCTTCAATAGAGATTTTTTTGCCAATATCTTCTTTCGTAATTCCTAATTCTTTTTCTACACCCAGTTCCACAGGAAGACCATGCGTATCCCAACCCGCTTTACGGAAAACCTGTTTACCGTTTTGCGTTTGGTAACGGCAGAAAATATCTTTCAATGCTCTTGCCATTACGTGGTGAATTCCAGGCATACCGTTTGCTGAAGGCGGACCTTCATAAAAAACAAACTCAGGATTGCCCTGACGAATCTCAACACTTTTACTGAACGTATTATTCTGTTTCCAAAATTCCGCTACATTGTCGGCTATGTCAATAAGGTTGAGGTTTTTGTATTCTTTAAATTGGCTCATTGTAAATATCTCAATATCGTTGATTAATTAAGTCTGCAAATTTACTAAATTTTGTCGGTTTATAATATATGTTTTATTTTGATATCATCTATTAAAAAGTTCAATTTCAGAAATATAAATGTAGGGTAAGCATGAAAGTGAATGATGAATGGTGAATAAGTGAGTTTTTCCGTCTTTTTTTACAATAAAATTTCACCGTCCTTATTCGGTAGAATTGGGCTTTGGTCAACCTAAAATGTAAATTACTCCAGCCATCGGATTTAACCCAAATGTAAATATGAACTATTTCAGATCGCTCAGATTTTTATTCACATGATCTTTGAAAATCCAGGTATATCTCCGGTTAAAAATAAAATCTATACGAGGAAAATAGCACAATCATTGCTTGAAATTCCGTATATTTAAATAGATCTAAACCCAAATGCTGTATGAAAATCTTTTATAAACTGATGCTGATTGTTTGTTTCATCAACAGCTTCTCTGCCCAGGCTCAACATAATTATCCACAAAACTACTTCCGCAATCCCCTAAATATTCCCATGCAGCTGGCTGCCAATTTTGGGGCAGTCCGGGCTAACCATTTTCATATGGGCTTGGATTTACGGACGAACAGTAAAGAAAACCTGCCGGTAGTGGCAGCAGCAGACGGCTATGTAAGCAGGATAAAAGTGGAACGTTATGGTTTTGGGAATGCAGTCTATATTACCCATCCCAACGGCTATACCACAGTGTATGCCCATCTGAATAAATATTTTGACAGACTTGATGAGTATGTAAAAGAAAGACAATATAAAGATGAAAAGTGGGAACAGGATATTACATTTCAGCCGGGGCAGTTTCCCGTAACAAAAGGGCAGCTTATTGCTTTGAGTGGAAATACAGGAGGTTCCGCAGGGCCCCACTTACATTTTGAAATAAGGGATACCAAAACGGAAGAATGTCTTAATCCTCTGCTGTTTGGTTTTGCCATTCCAGACTCTGTAGCTCCTATTATTAGTGGGCTGTACTGGTATGACAGAAGCTTCAGTACCTATGAACCGGGAGCAAACGGAGTCGCTGTAAAAAAAGCAGGAAATATATATACAACGGATCTTGTCACGGTAAATTCGCCGATGATCAGCTTTGCGGTTAAAGCGGTGGATAAGGCCAATCAGGGATTTAACCTTGGCGTTTACCAGGCAGAATTAGTAATGGACGGTAAGCTTATCTATGGTTTTTCCATTGATAAAGTGAGCTATGATGATACCCGCTATCAGAATGGCTGTATAGATTACACCAAATTCATCAGGGACAAAATGAATATCCAGCATTTATCTGTTTTACCGGGAATGAAATTACAGAACTACAGCCTTCCCAACTTATCGGGAGTTATTAATCTTCAGGATAAAGAGGTTCATCATATTGAGATTATTTTAAAAGACGTGAACGGAAATACAAGCCGGTTGGCAACAAAAGTGCAGCTGAATAATAACGGAAATAGTATTTCGTCTACCAGTACAACGATAAAGCCAAATGAAGGAAAAACAATGACCACAGAAAATGGGCAAATAGTTTTCAGTAAAAATGCAGTGTATGATGCAGTGAATTTTAACATGTATGAAAAACCAAACGCTGAGGAAAATGGAGTTTCCAATACAATAGTGCTGCATCATCCCTATGTTTCCATTCATGATAAATATACATTGAAAATAAAACCCAACAGGAAATTAACCCAACAGGAAAAAGATAAAGTGGTTATGTTGCTGGATTATGGAAGTGATAAAGATGCTGTAAAAGGAAGCTGGACCGGAGATTGGGTACAGGGGCAATTTAACAGATTGGGTACTGTGCAACTGATCGTAGACCATAGTTTTCCATCTGTTATGACGGAATGGAAAGATGGAGCACTTATAAACACCGGGACTTTACGTTTGAAAGGAAATACAAAAGTGGGTGACATTGTTTCATTTAGAGCTGAGCTTGATGGAAAGTGGCTTAGATTTGCACGAGTAAAAGATTATTTTATTTATACCTTCGATGAAAAGTGTCCCAAAGGATCTGGTGAACATACTTTAAAAGTAACTACAGTCAATACTGCAGGAAATACCAATACACAAACTTTAACGTTTCAGAGATAAATTAATGGAGGATACTAATCTTTTAATCTTTTCATGTTTCAATCTTTTATTTTTAAATAAATTTGTCTTCTAAAATTAAAATCATTGGAATTTCATCCATCCATCGAACAGTCATCCATTCAGGAAATTAAAAAGTTTCAGGAGATAAAACTTCAGGAGCTATTGGTTTATCTTGAAAATAATTCACCTTTTTATCAAAAACTATTCAAAGAAAATGATATTCATATAAAGAATATCATCACTCTGGAAGATCTGCAGAAAATCCCTACGACTACAAAAGATGATTTACAGCAGCATAATCATGACTTTTTCTGTATTCCTCCGGATAAAATTGTTGATTATAGCACAACTTCAGGAACACTGGGAGATCCAGTGACATTTGGACTGTCTGACAGTGATCTTGAGAGACTGGCTTACAATGAAGCCATCTCTTTTGCCTGTGCAGGAATTCAGAAAGGAGATGTGGTACAGATGATCACAACCATTGACAAACGCTTTATGGCTGGTCTTGCGTACTTCTTGGGTTTAAGAAAAATGGGGGCAAGCGTTGTGAGAATGGGACCAGGAATTCCGGAACTTCAGTGGGATTCTATTTTTAGGTACCAGCCTAAGTACCTGATTACTGTGCCTTCTTTTTTGCTGAAAATGATTGATTATGCCGAAAAACACGGTCTTGATTATAAAAATTCCAGTGTTTACGGTGCTGTCTGTATTGGAGAAAGTATCAAAAACCAGGATTTTACAGATAATATTCTTTCTCAGAAAATCAAAGAAAAATGGAATATCAATCTTTTTTCAACCTATGCATCTACCGAGATGAGTACAGCTTTCACGGAATGTGAGTTTCAGATTGGTGGACATCATCACCCTGAACTTATTATTACAGAAATTCTGGATGATCACGGAGATCCTGTGGAAGAAGGAGAAAGCGGTGAGCTTACGATTACTACGTTGGGGGTAGAAGCAATTCCTTTGTTGAGATTTAAAACAGGAGATATTGTAAAAGCTCATTATGAGCCATGTCAGTGTGGAAGAAATACCATGAGATTGGGTCCTGTAGTTGGCAGAAAGCAACAGATGATTAAATATAAAGGGACAACATTATATCCTCCGGCCATGAATGATATTCTGAATGATTTTAATGGTATTCTCTGTTATCAGATCGTTATTCAGGCTAATGAAATAGGACTTGATGAAATTATAATCAGGGTAAGTACAGAGGAAGAGAATGAAAACTTTGTACATGAAGTAAGAGATCATTTCCGGGCAAAACTTAGGGTAAGTCCTAAGATTGAAATGGTAGATTTTGAAATATTATCTAAAACTGTTTACCATCCAAATAGCAGAAAACCAATAACTTTTATTGATTTAAGGTAATATGAATTTCAGCATTAAAATAATTCCTTTTTTATGATATATTTGGTGGCTTAAATTTAATGCTACTAACTATGAAAAAATTATTATTGCTGGGGTTCATGGTGTTGATTACAACGGCTTTTGGACAGGACAAAATGAAAGTTGTTTCAGGGAGTCTCGGCTTATTAAAAGATCAGACTGAAGTAAATGTAGAACTTCTATTTGAGAATGTATTATTTATGAAAGAAAATATTACAGAAGCTCAATATCTTGAAAACAGGAAAAAACAAGTGTTGGAAAATCCTAAAAGAGGAGAGGAAGCGTGGAAGAAGTGGATTGCAGAATGGGAGAAATATAAAAAAGAAGACTATATAGATTATTTTGCGAAAGGGCTTAATAAATCTTACAAGAATATTTCATTTAAAAAAGACAGCTCCGCAAAATATACATTAATAGTGGAACCCAAATGGATTTTCCCGGGCTGGCATGCCGGACTTACTGCCATGACAGCAGAGATAACCGGTACTATAAAACTGGTGGAAACCACTAATCCCTCAGTTGTGTTAGCCAAAGTAGAACTTAACAAGTTTGATAAATTTGTCAATAATAAAGAATTCGTGATGGAATATGGCAGAATTGCTGCTGCCTACGAATCTGCCGGAAGGTATTTGGGCAAAGAGATTAAAAAAACTTTAAAATAAAAATAAAAACGGTCTGAATTTCAGACCGTTTTTTTATTGTTGATTTTGCTGTTCCTGTCTTTCCTGTTTGATGAGGTTGGCAAGATTCTTAATCACAGTATCATGTTTTTTCACAAAAGGATTGTCCTTATTCCATACATATCCTGCTAACACGGCACATATTTTTTTCTTGACATCAGGGTTTTCCGGTTGGTGGAAGAATAATTCCTGAAGATTACCTGTATACCATTCCTTTACATAGGTGGTGAAAACATCTACACCATATAAGATATAATCTGTATATTCTGTTTGCCAGTTAATTTTTTCTCCGTTCAGTTGTCTTACAGCTAATTTTGCGGCAAGCATTCCCGACTCTGTAGCAAAAGCCATTCCCGATGAGAAAACCGGGTCAAGAAACTCAGATGCATTACCCGTTAAAGCAAACCCATCTCCAAATAAACTTTTTACTGAACATGAATAATCTTTCAGATGTTTTGGCTCAAAGAGAAAATCTACCTCTCCAAAACGTTTTACATAATAGTCAGATAGAGAAATTGCTTTTCTTAACGCTTCAGAAGGATCTCCGTTTTCAGACAATTTATCAATATATTCTGTAGGACCTACAATTCCTACACTTGTGTTCCCGTTAGAAAAAGGAATGACCCAAAGCCATACCTCTGTTTCAATGATGTCGAAAGATATTAATGTTCCCTCTTCGCCCTCTTCTCTGTTGGTATCCTTTACATGAGAAAAAATAGCAGAATGGGGAGATAATTTTGAAGGTTTTTCAAGATCTAGTAAGCGGGGAAGTACTCTTCCGTAACCGCTGGAATCTATAACAAACTTGGCGTGGATCTCTTTTGTCTCTCCATCTTTGTTTCGGACTGTGGTCACTGAATCCGTACCGTCAAATCTGATAGCAGTAACCTCTGTCTCAAACTCAAGGTCAATTCCTTTATTAATGACCTCCTGAGCCAGGGTATGGTCAAAATCAGCTCTCGGAACCTGCCAGGTCCAGTCCCAGCCTTCTCCGAATTTATCACTAAAATCAAAAATGCAGACCTCGTCTCCACGAAGAAAACGTGCACCCAGTTTTTTTTCAAAGCCCATTTTGTCCAATGCGGGGAAAAGTCCGGCTTCATCAAAGTGGTCCATGACCCTTGGAATCAAGCTTTCTCCAACTACCAGTCTTGGGAATTTTGTCTTTTCAACCACCTTTACGTTGACATTATTCTTCTTAAGGTATGAAGAAGATACGCATCCGGAAGGTCCAGCTCCGATTACAAGAACGTCAACAAATTCTTTGCTCATCTTGATTTTTTATTTTAATAATAACTTCTATCTTTGCCGCAAAATTAGTGACAAATAATTAATATTTTACAAAATTATCAACTATTACTTTTGATTAATGAAAATAAATAACTTTTTAGGACTGAAAGATTTTCAAAAAATTATCATTGAAAATGAAAAAATTGAACTGGATGAATCACTTTTATCAAGAGTCGATACAAGCTTTCAATTTTTAAAGGAATTTTCAAAAAATAAAGTAATATATGGAGTCAATACGGGTTTTGGTCCGATGGCTCAGTTTAAAATCAGTGATGAGGACACCCTTCAGCTTCAATATAATTTAATTAGAAGTCATTCTTCGGGAATAGGAAATCCCTTACCGGCACAGGAAGTGAAAGCCTGTATGCTGGCAAGGCTGAATACCCTGTCTTTAGGAAATTCCGGAGTACATCAGTCTGTTATTTATCTTCTTCAGGAATTGATCAACAGGGATATTACCCCTTTGATTTTTGAACACGGTGGAGTAGGAGCAAGTGGAGATCTTGTACAGCTGGCACACCTGGCTTTAGTACTGATTGGTGAAGGAGAAGTGTTTTACAAAGGAGAAAGAAGATCTATAAACGATGTTTTTGCCATTGAAGGACTTGAACCTATCAAAGTGGAGATCCGTGAGGGGCTTGCTTTAATGAACGGAACTTCTGTAATGTCGGGTATAGGGATTGTCAATGCCTATAAAGCGAATCAGCTGACCGATATTTCCATTAGACTTTCCTGTGCAATTAATGAGATTGTTCAGGCTTATGATGATCACCTGTCTGAAGCTTTGAACGGCACAAAAAGACATTATGGTCAGCAGAAAGTGGCAGAAAGAATGCGTACACATCTTGCAGACAGTAAACTGATCAGAAAAAGAGCAGACCATCTTTATACTCACTTTGAAGAGCAGGAAAAAGTATTTAAAGAAAAAGTTCAGGAATATTATTCTTTACGATGTGTTCCTCAGATATTAGGTCCTGTGCTGGACACCTTGGAGTATACAGAAAAGGTGCTTGAAAATGAAATCAATTCTGCCAATGACAATCCGATTATCAATGTTGAGGATCAGCATGTTTACCACGGTGGAAATTTTCATGGAGATTATATCTCTTTAGAAATGGACAAACTTAAAATTGTGGTAACCAAGTTGACCATGCTTGCAGAAAGACAGCTGAACTATCTTTTAAATGCGAAGATCAATGAAATTTTGCCTCCTTTTGTAAATTTAGGTAAATTAGGTTTCAATTTTGGGATGCAGGGAGTACAGTTTACGGCAACTTCTACTACAGCGGAAAGTCAGATGCTGTCAAACCCTATGTATGTTCACAGTATTCCTAATAATAATGACAATCAGGATATTGTAAGTATGGGAACCAATGCAGCTGTGATCTGTAGAAAAGTAATTGAAAATGCATTTGAAGTACTGGCGATAGAGGCAATTACTATAGTTCAGGCAATTGAATACCTAGGTTTCCCGGATGAGGTTTCATCATCTACAAAAGAGCTTTATGATGAGATCAGAAAAATTATTCCTGCGTTCTCAGATGATATGGTGATGTATCCATATTTAGAGAAGGTAAAGATGTATTTAAAAGCAATGTAATTATTTACCGTAATGAATTGTCTTTAGATTGAGGAGTATAAGCTAACTTAAAAAAAACTAAAACGAAATAAACACTAACGCATGAAATGTGCAATTGTAACAGGAGGCTCCAGAGGAATCGGGAGGGCCATCTGTATAAAACTGGCTGAAGAAAAAAACTATCATATACTGATCAACTATACCTCTAATGAGGCTGCAGCTAAGGAAACATTGACCAAAGTGGAAGAGCTTGGTTCTACAGGAGAAATTCTTAAATTTGATGTAGGAAATGCGGAGGAAACACAGAACGTCCTTACAGAATGGCAGGATACAAATCCTTCTGCTGTAGTAGAAGTGATTGTAAATAATGCCGGAATCACCAGAGACGGCTTGTTTATGTGGATGCCGAAAGAAGACTGGAACAGTGTGATCAATACAAGCTTAAACGGGTTTTTCCATGTGACGAATTTTTTTATCCAAAAACTGCTTCGTAATAAATACGGAAGAATCATCAATATGGTTTCGGTTTCCGGGGTAAAAGGAACAGCCGGACAAACCAATTATTCGGCAGCAAAAGGGGCTCTGGTAGGAGCTACAAAAGCGCTTGCCCAGGAAGTGGCGAAAAGAAATATCACCGTAAATGCTGTGGCACCGGGTTTCATCAAAACAGATATGACCCAGGATTTTAATGAAGACGAGCTTAAAGCGATGATTCCTGCAAACAGATTCGGAGAAGCAGAAGAAGTAGCTGATTTAGTAGCATTTTTAGCTTCCCGAAAAGCATCCTACATTACGGGAGAGATAATTAATATTAACGGCGGAATTTATTCATAAGATGGAAAATAGGGTTGTGATTACCGGAATGGGAATTTATTCCTGCATCGGGACGTCTTTAGAAGAGGTCAGGGAATCCCTATATCAAGGAAAATCCGGTATTGTTTTAGACGAAGACAGAAAAGACTTCGGTTTCAGATCAGGCCTTACAGGGGTCGTTCCAAAGCCGGATTTGAAAAATCTTCTTAACAGACGCCAGCGTGTAAGCATGGGAGAAGAAAGTGAGTATGCTTATCTTGCTACCATTGATGCTTTGAAGCAGGCGAATCTTGACGAAGCTTTTTTAGATACCCATGAAGTTGGGATTTTATACGGAAATGACAGTGTATCTAAGGCAGTAGTAGAGTCTATTGATATTGCCCGGGAAAAAAAAGATACTACATTGATGGGATCGGGAGCGATCTTTAAATCAATGAACTCAACAGTGACCATGAACCTTTCTACGATTTTCAAGTTGAAAGGAATTAATCTTACCATCAGTGCTGCCTGTGCAAGTGGGTCGCATTCTTTGGGGCTGGCCTTTATGATGATCAAGAACGGTTTTCAGGATATGATCATCTGTGGAGGAGCACAGGAAACCAATAAATATTCAATGGCAAGCTTTGACGGGTTGGGAGTATTCTCAACACGGGAAAACGAACCTGCAAAAGCATCAAGACCTTTTGATACAGATAGAGATGGCTTAATTCCCAGCGGAGGTGCAGCCACTTTAATTGTAGAAAGCTTAGAATCAGCACAAAGAAGAGGCGTTCCTATCCTTGCTGAAATTATAGGCTACGGCTTTTCTTCAAACGGAGGACATATCTCAACCCCTAATGTTGATGGACCGGCTTTAGCTATGGGCAGAGCTTTACAGCAATCCGGATTAGCTGCTTCAGATATTGATTATATTAATGCTCATGCTACCTCCACTCCTATTGGGGATGCTAACGAAGCAAAAGCAATTTATGAGATTTTCGGAAGTGAGGTTCCCGTAAGCTCTACTAAATCCATGACGGGACATGAATGTTGGATGGCAGGTGCAAGTGAAGTTATTTACTCTATTCTGATGATGCAGAATGATTTTGTAGCTCCTAATATAAACCTTGAAAATCCTGATAATGAGGCTCAAAGGATAAATTTAGTCTCCAAAACAAAAAATCAAAAAATTGATGTATTTTTGTCGAATTCTTTTGGGTTTGGGGGAACCAATTCTGCATTAATAGTTAAAAAATTTGATTAAAAACATGGAAAGGGAAAAAATAGTGGCCATTGTTAATGATTTTCTGGTAAATGAATTCGAGGTAGACGGAGACGAAATCAGTAATGAGGCCAATCTTAAAAGTACATTAGGCTTAGATAGTTTAGATTATATTGATATGGTTGTGGTGATTGAATCTAATTTCGGAGTGAAATTAGGAGAAGCAGATTTCAAAAAAATGGTGACATTTGATGACTTCTATACAACCATTGAAAATAAGATTGCTGAGAAAAAAGCTTAATTACCTAGTATTGAGTAGATCTTTATTCTTTACAATAATACCCATATAATAATGTGACAGTATACCAATGCCGGACACATTTAATACAATAATTGTTACGCTGGTATACGGTTACATTGGTAAACAATATTTATGAACAAGTGGAAAGGTAAATCTAAAGGAACGGTATCAGGATACAGAATATTCGTTTGGTGTATTAGAAATATCGGAATCAGAAGTTCATATTTTGTCCTATATTTTGTGGCTGCCTATTACTTTCTGTTCCAGAAAAAAAGCAACCGATATATTCTTTATTATTTTCAGAAAAGGCTCAATTACGGATATGGGAAGGCTTTGCGCTCCATATTTCACAGCTATTTCACTTTTGGAAAAGTACTGATTGATAAAACGGCTATTTCTGCCGGACTACGAGAAAAATACACCTATGAATTTGATGGTATTGAAAACCTCAGAAGCCTTTTAGCCGCCAAAAAGGGAGGTGTTCTGATCAGTGCCCATATCGGTAATTTTGAAATTGCAGAACATTTCTTTGCAGATATCGATTTCGACTGCCAGATCAATCTGGTGACTACAGATCAGGAGGTTACCGTGATCAAAGAATACCTGGAAAGTGTTGCGGTAAAAGAAAGTTCCATTAAATTTATTTATGTCAAAGAAGATATGTCGCATATCTTTGAGATTAATCAGGCATTGTCAAATAATGAGTTGATCTGTTTTACCGGCGACCGTTATTTTGAAGGATCCAAATTCCTGGAAGCCGAGTTACTGGGGAAAAGTGCGAAATTTCCGGCAGGCCCTTTTCTTATTGCTTCAAGATTAGGAGTACCTGTGGTGTATGTTTATGTAATGAAAGAAAATAATCTTCATTACCATCTCTATGCAAGACTTGCTCAGAATATTAAAAACAGGGATTCTCAGGGACTTTTGCAGTCTTACGTTCAAAATCTGGAGACCATGGTCAGAAAATATCCGCTCCAATGGTTTAATTATTTCGATTTTTGGGATGATGTTGATTAATTTTTCTATTTTTATCCCTGAAAACTAACAAAAACTGAAACCATTTAGATTAGCCTGTCTATGGATCTTTAAAAGACCGAAGGCAGATCACCTCTTGATGAGCAGTCTTAATTTCTAAATTAAAGCACATTCTCCTTGAAGAAAGAATATGACATACTTGTAATCGGCAGCGGATTGGGAGGTCTTGTTTCGGCTCTTATTTTGGCGAAAGAAGGGCTTAAAGTATGTGTATTGGAGAAAAACAATCAGTACGGAGGTAATTTACAGACTTTTTCACGGGATAAGCTCGTCTTTGATACGGGAGTTCACTATTTGGGAGGTCTTTCCAAGGGGCAAAATCTAAATACTTTTTTTTCCTATCTGGAAATTATGGATGATCTGGACCTTCAGCGAATGGATGAAGACGGATATGACAGAATCTCCTTTGGTGAGGACGCTATTGATTACCCACATGCTCAGGGATATCAGAACTTTGTTGAGCAGCTATCGGTCTATTTTCCGGACGAAAGAGAAAACCTTGAAAATTATTGTGAGGAAATTCAATATGTGTGCAGCCAGTTCCCCAGATATAACGTCGTGGGAAAAGATAATTACAATGAAGAAATACTGCATCTGAATACCCGAAGGTTTATAGAGTCAGTTACTTCAGATAAAAAACTGCAATCGGTTTTACTAGGCTCTAATTTCCTTTATGCCGGAGATTCTGAAAACATTCCTTTTTATGTTCATGCTTTAACTGTAAATTCCTACATCCAGAGTGCTTACAAATGTTTAAAAGGAGGAAGCCAGATTTCTAAATTATTGATCAGAAAACTTCGTCAGTATGGGGCAGATATTCATAAACATGCTGAGGTAACAGGTTTTATTTTTGATGACAATAATGTACTGACATCAGTGAAAACAGCTTCCGGTAAAGAATATACGGCAAAAAAAATAATTTCAAATATTGAAATCCGCTCAACCATCAAATTAATAGGAGAAGAGCGATTAAAAAAATCCTTTCTCAACAGAGTTTTAAGCTGGCAGCCTGTTTCATCATGCTTCAGTGTATATTTGGTCTTAAAGCCAAATACTATTCCCAATTTTAATTATAATGTATACCACTATTCCTCCGAGGAGCTGGTGTGGAGTGCCTTCCGTTACAGGAAAGAAACATGGCCGGAAACCTATATGCTTTCATCGTCACCCTCCAGGCATTATCCTGAGTTTGCAGAAAGTCTGACAGCTATTTCCTATATGGACTTTGATGAGGTTAAAGACTGGGAAAATACATTCAATACAGTGGCTGATGATCATGAAAGGGGAGAGATGTATGAGCGGTTTAAGCTGGCGAAAGCAGAGCAAATGCTTGATGCCCTGGAAAAGAAAATTCCTAACCTTACACATGCTGTCAAAAAAATATATACTTCTTCACCGTTGTCTTATCGTGATTATATCGGTAGTTTTGAAGGAAATATGTACGGTTATATGAAAAACTCTGAAAACCCACTTAAAACAATGGTTTCTCCACGTACTAAAATTGATAATCTGTTTCTGACAGGTCAGTCTGTGAATATGCACGGAATTTTAGGGGTAACTATCGGAGCTTTCAATACCTGCTCTGAAATTTTAGGTAAGGAAACTATAGACAGACATTTAAATCAAATGATGTAATAAGAACCCAACGTGAAAAAAGCTGATACCAATTCTCTCATCTATAAAAGACTTTTTCTGTATTTTCTTTTTTGCTGTATCCTGATTTCATGTGGGGTATCAAAGTCTGTTCATCACCTTCCCGATGTAAAACAATATTCACTGGAGATTCCCAAAGTAAATAGAATAAATGATACGACCTTTAGCTATAAACAGAATTATCTGACTAAAAATAAACAGCAGCTCTGGGAGCTTTATATAACAGGGAATCCACTTCAGTTAGGGTATAATAATGGGGCTTTAACACAAGATCTGATGCAGAAACAGGAGGGAATTTTCTTTTCAAAAGTGGAGGGGTTTGTCCCTTCAAAATTTCGACAGAAGATATTGAGAGGCTTTTTAAAATGGTACAACAGAAAAATGTATCTTAATGTAAGAGAAGATTATCAGGCTGAGCTGTATGGATTATCACAGTATTCATCAGATCAGTATGATTTTATTGCCCCAAAATACTTACGGAATCTTTACCTGCATGGAGCACACGATATTGGACATGCTATGCAGGATCTGGCCATGGTAGGCTGCTCTTCACTGGCTGTCTGGAATGAAAATACAGAGGACGGAGATCTTCTGATAGGAAGGAATTTTGATTTTTATGTGGGTGATGATTTTGCAAAAAATAAGTTGGTGGAATTTGTGAAGCCGGAAGAGGGAATTCCTTATATGTCAGTAAGCTGGCCGGGAATGATAGGAGTGGTTTCAGGAATGAATAAAGAAGGAATCACGGTGACTATCAATGCGGGGAAATCAAAAATTCCTTTAACAGCCAAAACACCTATTTCCTTGGTAACAAGAGAGATCTTACAGTATGCCAAAAATATAGATGAAGCCATTGCTATTGCCAGAAAGAGAAAGGTTTTCGTTTCAGAATCTATTTTGGTCGGTAGTGCTCATGATAAAAAGGCTGTAATCATTGAAGTATCGCCCAAAAACTTTGGAGTCTACAGCGTGCAAAATACAAGCAGAGTCCTTTGCACTAATCATTTTCAGTCTGAGGCCTATAAAGATGATACAAGGAACCAAAAGCATATCGAAGAAAGTCATTCAGAATATAGGTACGAAAAGCTGCAGGAACTTCTTCAGGAAGAAAAAAAACTTACCCCGGAGAAAATAGCTTCTATTTTAAGAAACAGATCAGGGTTGCAGGGTGAAAATATAGGTTATGGCAACGAAAAGTCTCTAAACCAGCTATTGGCTCATCATGCGGTTATATTTTCTCCTCAGAAAAAATTGGTTTGGGTCTCTTCCAACCCATATCAGCTTGGGGAATTCGTATGTTATGATCTTAATACAGTATTCTCGGATAATGGGTTGCAGCATAGCGACCTTTCAAAATCACAGCTTAATATCGGGAAGGATCCCTTTGTAGAATCTCAGGAGTTTAAAAACTATGAGGAATACAGAGTGGTGAATACAAAAATAAGTGATGCAATTCAAAATCGAGAGTTTCTTACAGATAGCTATATTGCCCGCTATCATTCCTTAAATCCTGATTTTTGGAAAGGATATTATATGGCTGGAAAATATTATTTTTACAGGAAAGAGTATTCCAAAGCAAAGGCGGAATTTGAAAGAGCCTTAACAAAAGAAATTACAACAGTACCCGATAGGAAGGACACTGAGAAATTTCTGAAAAAAACTTTAAAGAAACTGAAATGATCCCAAAATATATAAAAGTCTTATTCTGTATTCCCTTTGTTATTATTCTGTGTTATTCGGTCTATCTTTTCTCAGTGTATAGCTCAGTTCCGGAAATTATACCCATTCACAGCTATGGAGGGAGAAAAGATGAGTATGGGAGCAAAATATTTCTGTTTTTACCGGTAGTATTAAACCTTATCATTCTCATCTTTACCGGACTGATTATCAGGAGACCGGATAAGATTAAATTTACTTTTGAGATCAATGAAAGTGACCGTGAAAAAACCTATCATACGGTTCAGATGATTTTAGTAATTCTTTCGATATTTGTCACAATCATGATGAGTCCTCTATCGTTTTTCGATGTTGTTTATCAATAGTTTATTTTGATTTAAATCATTATTTTTTTGTAAAAACATGCTTTAACTGTATTTTAATTAAGTGATTTGATAGTTTTCTTGAAAATTATGTAACATTTTTATGGTTTTCTCTACTAACTGGTGAAATAATTTATATTAACATCGGTTAAAAAGTAAAATCAATGAAAAAAATTCGACTTAGTGTTAAGTTTTTATTGCTTTGTTCTTTTTTTGGCTTTGGAGCAGTTTCTGCTCAGAAGTATGAACAAGTAATAAAAGATTATGTTAATTCTGAAAAAGGCTCTTTCCAAAGAGTTGATGAAAAACTTAAAACTTTTAAAGTAATCAATGTAGATCCGTCTACTAGTTTGAAAGGTGATGTTGTAGGAATACAGCAAACCGTAAATGGTATTCCCGTATTTGGAAGCTCGGCAAATGTTTTGGTAAGAGAAGGTAAGGTGTTGAGCTTTGCGGATACTTTTGTTAAAAACATTGCAGGGATCAGGGGAAGCGAAAGCTCCAAAAAAGATACTTTTATTGCAGAAACAGCTAAAAAGTTTAATGGTCTCCAAACAGTAAAGAATAGCGAAGGAAAAGAAGAGCCAATAAAAGCCAATGCGGTTTATTTTGCAAAAGGAGGGGATTTACTACTTGGATATCAGTTTTATATTGAAGAAAAAGCGACAAGCAACGTATGGAATATTGTTGTAAGCACAGAAGACGGTTCTGTTCTATACCAGGAGAATACAACGCTTTCCTGTGATTTCCATACAGATGCATTTGAACAGCTGCCTCAAAGCTTGTCTCCGGCGGCTCCAGCTATTCAGCCTGTGGGAGCTCCGCTTCACATGGCAGGAGTTTCGAAACAGCAGACCAATTTTGTTTTAGCTCCTGATAATGCATCTTATAACGTATTCGCATTTCCAGTTGAGGCGCCTACTTTTGGTGGCAGAACACTGCTTACCAACCCTTGGGATCTGACAGCCTCTCCTGAGGGATGGCATTCTGACGGGACTAATCATTATACCATTACAAGAGGTAATAATGCCTTTGCCTACACTGATGAAGCTAATACAAACGCCCCACAGTTTTCCCCTGACGGAGGAGCTGCACGAGCTTTTGATTTCCCGGTGGACGTGACATTAATGCAACAAAACTATACCTCTGCAGCGGTTACAAACCTGTTTTACGTTAGCAATAAAATGCATGATGTATTTTATAAATTCGGATTTACAGAGACTGCGAGAAACTATCAGAAAAATAATTTTGGAAAAGGAGGTGCCGAAAATGACCCTGTTTTGGCAGAATCAAGAGACGGCAGTGGTCTGAATAATGCTAACTTTAATCCGGGAGTTGACGGAACCAGCGGAAGAATGCAGATGTATCTTTTTGTTCCCAATGGAGCAAGATACCTTTATTATAATGCACCTACCAATTATATAGCAAGAACACCGGCAGCCGGAACGGCTAATTTCGGTCCACAGCTTATCGGTGGAACACCGGTAACCGGTGATTTAGCTCTTTCCGTACCGGCTGATGCCTGTACTGCTGTAACAGCAGGAAGTCTTACAGGGAAAATAGCTGTAGTAAGTGCGGCAGGATGTAATTTTTCCGTTAAAACAAAAAATCTTCAAAATGCAGGAGCAGTAGGGGTTATACAATACCATCCAAGCAGTGATCAGCCGGTAGGTCTTGGAGGAACTGATAATACCGTTACAATTCCTACCATTATGGTTGGAAAATCAGAAGGGCAGTTTTTAGTCAATGATTTGAATAATGGTATTGTAGGTAACGCTACATTGAAGACAGAGGCCGTTTATAGAGATGCAAGTTTAGATAATGGTATTATCAGTCATGAATATGGACATGGAATTTCTAACCGCCTTACAGGAACAGGAAGCTCTTGTCTATCTTATTTCACATCCAACGAGCAAATGGGAGAAGGATGGTCTGATTTCTTTGCATTGATGTTAACTACAAAGCCGGGAGATAATGCTTCTATAGCAAGAGGTGTGGGAACATTCTCTTCAGGAGAAACAACAACCGGAGCAGGGATAAGACCAGCCAAGTATTCTCCGGATTTTGCAATCAATAACTATACCTATGGACGTACCAATGGGATGAAGGTTAATGCCAGTATCTCTGGAATTGCAATTACGGTACCGGATGTTCATAGTATCGGATTTATATGGGCTTCCATGCTATGGGATCTTAACTGGAAATATGTTGAGAAATATGGATACAGCAGTGATGTGTTAGCTGATCCTAACAGTGGAAGTGCAAAAGTTCTTCAGCTGGTAATGGATGCTCTTAAATTACAGCAGTGTAATCCTACCTTTGCACAGGGAAGAGATGCTATTCTGGCAGCCGATCAGGCCACAACCAATGGAGAGAATAAATGTATGATCTGGAGTGTATTTGCTAAAAGAGGATTAGGGGTGAATGCATCGGCAGGTACTCTTAACGGCTTGGTGATTGGGGCTAATCAACCTTTACCGGATATCAATGATCAGGTAGAAGATTTTACAGTACCTGCAGAATGTGCCAACCTTGCGGTAAAAGAAGCTTCTGCTTCTAAAGGTATCTCTATTTATCCTAACCCGGTAAAAAGTGAATTTACGATAAGAATACCTGATGGAATGAACGTATCAGGAATCACTACCGTGTCTATTTATGATTTTACAGGAAAACTGATGACTACGGAAAATATCAATCTTAATAAGCAGACTAAAATCAGTGCTGATAAGTTGATCAACGGAGTATATATCGTAAAAATCAAAAATAACGCAATTGATTATTCACAGAAGATTATTGTTTCAAAATAGAACAAAATACTATACTGTAAACAGCCCTGAAATATAATATTTCAGGGCTTTATTTTTTATTTAGGACTCCGGATTCAGTTTGCTCGGAAACAGGAAAGTGATTATTACTGAGAGTGCAGATCATGCAGTGCCATCATTGACAATAATACTTCCGGTGTAGCTGAGAACACCGTCAATTAATCTCTTAGGGGATATCTTTTTTTGCATCCACTATCATAAAAAACAATTAAATATTCATTTTAACGAAAAATTTAAATTTTATTTTCCATTTTTGCCGAGTTGGTTATGAATTAATTAAAAAAAGTCTTTTTTGTTGTGTTTTTGTGTTGTATGTGTCTACATTAGATTCTGTAAAAAACATTTAAATATGAAAAAAATTAGATTGACTATTAAATTTCTGCTTTTATCTTCTCTGCTGCCTGCAGGAGTGATTTTTGCTCAAAATCAGGAACAGGTGATAAAAGAGTATATGAATTCTGCAAAAGGATCATTTCTAAGGGTAAACCCTGAGCTGAAAACATTTAAAATAGTGAATGTTGACCCTTCAGAAAGTTTAAAAGGGGATGTGGTAGGCATACAACAAACGATTAACGGTATTCCTATATTTGGAAGTTCTGCCAATGTGTTGATTAGAGAAGGTAAGGTATTGAGCTTTGCTGATACTTTCATAAAAATTTCGCCATCTTCTATTAAAGGAAAAGAAAGAGCCGATAAAGATGCTCTTATTGTAGCTGCTACAAAAAAAATAAATGGAAATCCTACTTCCAAAAATAGGGATGGAAAAGACGAACCTATTAAGGCTACCACAGTTTATTTTGAAAAAAATGGGAGCCTGATCCTCGGATATGAGTTTGATATTCAGGAAAAAGGAACTCATAATAGCTGGATGGTTATTATCAGTGCTGAAGATGGCTCTGTACTATACAAAGAAAATCTGACGCTTTCCTGTAATTTCCATTCCGGTGCTTATGAACATTCTTATACAGAACATATTATGCCAAGCTTGTTTCCACAATTGCAGCATACAATGCCTCAGCATGCGAACTTTGTTTTAGCTCCGGATAATGCTTCTTATAATGTATTTCCTTTACCTGTTGAAGCGCCTACTTTTGGGAACAGAGCATTGATTACGAATCCATGGGATCTAATAGCATCTCCTGAAGGGTGGCATTCTGATGAAACAAATCACTATACGAATACAAGAGGAAATAATGTGTATGCCTATACTGATGAAAATGCTACCAACACCCCACAATTTTCACCGGATGCAGGAGCAGGCAGAATTTTTGATTATCCATTGGATATAACATTACCACCACAAAATTATACGTCGGCAGCAGTGACCAACTTATTTTATCTGAATAATAAGATCCATGATGTATTTTATAGGTTCGGATTTACAGAATCTGCCAAAAACTTTCAAACCAGTAACTTTGGGAAAGGAGGTGCTGGTAATGATGCTGTTCTGGCAGAAGCCAGAGATGGAACAGGCTATAATAATGCTAACTTCAGTACACGTAATGATGGCTTTGAGCCTAGAATGCAGATGTATTTATATGAACCTAAAAACATGCAAAACCTGTTTTATAACTCACCTGCTACATTTACATCACGAGGTCCCAATTCTAAAACAGCGGGTTTTGGTCCAAAGCTTACAGCAACAGGAATTACTGCAAATATTGCAGCCACAACGCCCACTGATGGCTGTACTGCTATTTCTGAAGATCTAACTGGAAAAATTGCTTTAATCCAACGTGGGACTTGTAATTTTGCTGTTAAAGTTAAAAATGCCCAGTTAAAAGGAGCCGTGGGAGCTATTATTTATAATGCACCAACATCAGTACCACTTACAACCCAGATGGGAGGATCAGATGCTACCATTACGATTCCTTCTATACTTGTAGATAATGCTGAAGGCGTTGCTATTATAAATCAATTAGCATCTACTGCTGTAAATGGAACATTAAAATATGATAAGCCGAACTATATTTATAAAGACGGAAGCTTAGATAATGGGATTGTTACCCATGAGTATGGGCATGGTATTTCGGCCCGTCTTACAGGGACAACTGTGAGCTGCTTAAATTATACAGTTGATAATGAACAAATGGGTGAGGGTTGGTCAGATTTTTTTGCGTTAATGCTAACCAATAGACCGGGAGATAATGCTTCTGTACCTAGAGGAATGGGAACTTTTGCTGAAGGAGATCCTACGGATGCGGTTGGAATAAGGCCTAAGAAATATTCACCAGAATTTACAATAAATGATTTTACGTATGGAAAAACAAACGGGATGAAGTATAATGATACGGATAACTTTGGGAACCCAATTACAAGAGTTAATTCTCATAGCGTAGGGTTTGTATGGGCCACCATGCTCTGGGATCTTCATTGGAATTATGTAGAAAAATATGGGTATAGCAGTAATGTTTTGGATAATCCTAACAGTGGAAGTGCGAGAGTACTGCAGCTTGTAGTAGATGCACTTAAATTACAGCCATGTTATCCTACTTTTGTAACAGGAAGAAATGCTATTCTGGCAGCGGATCAGGCAAAAACAAACGGAGCAGATAAATGTATCATCTGGAAAACATTTGCAAAACGAGGATTAGGAGTGAATGCAGCATCAGGGGGACTCAAGGGAAGTTGGCCAGGAAGTGACCAGCCTGCACCAGATCTAAGCGATCAGGTAGAAGATTTTACAGTACCTGCAGAATGTGGCACCCTTGCGGTAAAAGAAGCTTCTGCTTCTAAAGGTATTTCTATCTATCCAAACCCGGTAAAAAGTGAATTTACAATAAGAATACCTGATGGAATGAACGTATCAGGAATCACTACCGTGTCTGTTTATGATTTTACAGGAAAACTGATGACTACGGAAAATATCAATCTTAATAAGCAGACTGAAATCAGTGCTGATAGGTTGATCAACGGAGTATATATCGTAAAAATCAAAAATAACGCAATTGATTATTCGCAGAAGATTATTGTTTCAAAATAGAACAAAATACTATACTGTAAACAGCCCTGAAATATTATATTTTGGGGCTTTATTTTTTTATTTAGGACTCCGGATTCAGTTTGCTCAGAAACAGGAAAGTGATTATTCCTGAGATGGCAGATAATGCTGTGCTTAAGATAAAACTCCCGATGACATATTGAAGGAGATTATTCTTGATCAGTTCAAAGTTTAAATCCTGGTTTAGGATATTGCTGTCACCCTCTACAAATGGGGCGCCCAGAAATAAAGACGCGGCAATGATTAAAGGAATAAAGGGAGGGAGGCTCACATTGGAAGCGATGAATGCAAGAACTTTATTCAATTTGAAAAGAACCGATAAGCTAATTACAAGAAGGGTCTGGAACCCCCAAAAAGGAGAAAGCCCGATGAAGACTCCAAGTGCAATGGAAAAAGCTTTTGTACGGTTGCTTCCATCGCTTTCTAAGACATCTTCCTGAATGAATCTTTTAAAACTTTTTTTTTTGAAATTATTAATGAAGTTTCGTGGAATAATGTAGATCAGGGTAATCGTCACCAGAATTGTATTCAGGATACTGATTCTTGTGAAATCCTTGAACGGTCTGAAATGGGAAACCCGCTCAGCAGGGTCATACAGAACTTTTATAGGGACATTCTTTACCGGAACATGTCTCCATGCGGTTCTTACAATGATTTCAATCTCAAATTCAAATTTGGGAGTAAAGTATTTCTTTGGAATTTTATGTAAGGGATAAAGCCTGTAACCGGATTGGGTATCTTCCAGTTTAATTCCGGTCTCAAACCAAAACCAAAAATTGGAAAAACGGTTTCCAAAACTACTTTTCTTAGGAATACCGTCCTGAGACATATTTCTGTTCCCGATGAGTAATATATCTTCTTTTTCCTGAAGTAGCGCTTCTACAAATACCGGAATATCATCCGGATAGTGCTGTCCGTCTGAGTCGATGGTGATGGCATAATGGTATCCTGATTCTTTAGCCTTTCTGAAACCTGTTTTTAATGCGTTCCCCTTGCCTTTGTTCTGAGGTAAGGTGATGACAGTTAATTCAGGATATTGAGAAAGGATATTCGGTGTAGAATCGGTAGAACCGTCATTGACAATAATAATACTTCCGGTGTAGCTGAGAACGCCGTCAATTACCCTTTTCAGAGTTTTTTCATTATTGTAGGTAGGTATTAAAATGCAGATCTTCTTTTCGGAAATTGCATTTTGTACTTCAGCAAGGGACATGGTTTTATTTTAAAGTGGCTCTTTCTGCTCCGGTAATGGTTTTAGACTGCATAGCAAACCTTTTGATATAGTTTTTCAGGGCTGTATTCTGTTTGCTGTAATTATTCAGAAGGAAGGTTTTGTCTTCTTTCAGACTGCCGCGGTATCCTACTATTTTTGGAATGTTTTCCTGAACGCTTAATCTGATCAGACGCAGTTCTGCATTATTAGGATTGCTTTTGATGATGCTTTCAAGACTTGTTGCTCCAGTTTTTACCAAAGATTTTTTATTTCCTTTAGAAACTTTAGCTTCCATGATTTTAGCTGCCGCCTTATATCCTAAAGTTACCGCATCAGAGCCGGATTGCTTTTCTGCAGTATCAATAAAATTTTGGGTATTGGCATTAGATTCGTTGGCTTTAGCATAGCTGTTTCTCACCGTTTCCAGATCAGACTGGAAGAAAAAAATAAATGCCGCTAAGAAGGATAAAATAAGTTTCATGACGTCAATTTTTTATAGCTTACAGACATCTTTAATGCAATAGTCTCGCCAAAAGAAGTGATATTTTTTACTTTAACATCTTCTCCGTTTTCATCAATATCCAGCTGAAGTTTTAAATCAGGAGTCTCAAAAGGATTGATAATTGCCATGAATTTAACGTTGGATGCTGTTTTTAAAAATAATTTTGAACCCACAAATTCTTCAGTGAGTTCCTTTACAATCTGCATCATACATACTCCGGGTGTCACAGGGTTTCCCGGAAAATGTCCCTTGAAAATATCATGGTCTTTGTTTAAGCTGATATCAGCAATAAAACTTCCGTTTTCTGTTTTTTCGTATGACTGTAATGTATAAAAATCTGTAAGAATGGTCTGCATGATCTTATTTTTTAAGATTAAAAGTATAATAAACTCCAGTCTGGAATGTTACATTGGTGTGATCGTTATATACATGCACAAATCCTTTTTTGATTCGGGCTTCTACTCCGATATTTTTTGTGATGTCGTATCCGGCACCGAGTAATATTCCTAAATCTACACCAATAGGGGAAGGGATGTTTTTGCTATCGGTAAGAAGCTCTAAAGTGGGTCCGAAATGGATATTAAATTTATCAAAATAAAATTTATTGACGACTGCCGCACCCACATAAGAAAGATCGACTGTTTTTGTTTCTACACCGGGGTTTTCGCTTTCAAACTTAGCGCCCTGGCGGGTATAATAAAGTTCCGGTTGAAGAGCATAGAACTTAGCGAAACGTATATTGGCCTGAAAACCGATATAAAAGTCGACTTTTGACTTTATATCAAACTTATCGGCTCCGTACTGATAGTAGCTTTGGTTATCATTGTACCAATAGTTAGTCTGGCCGTCAGAAAGGTGTGAAATATTGGCTCCCAATCTTATTCCCGGGTTGAAAGTTACCTGTGCAAAAGACAACCCTGAAAGGAGTCCAATAAATAAGAAATATAATTTTTTCATGAGGTTAATCTGATTCCGTCTCGGTTATTTGAACTAGTTTTATATTGATCCTAAAATCCTTGTGCTGCAGGTTTAGGCTGTCCGCGAAGATATGCTTTTTTGCCTCAAAAGTAAAATCGATTTTTTCTTTATTATTCCTGGTATAGATGATTTTTTTCAGCAATCCGCTTTCTTTATTGAAAAATAAATAATAACCTTTATGATCGTTTTTTGACAGGTAAATTCTGGCGTCTTTATTCTCAAAACTTTCATGGATTGGATATTGCTTTTTCAAAAGTTCCCGAAAGTCGTTTTTTAGAAAATTGATGACCACTTTTTTGTCGAGATCCGGAAGAACATAATTCAGTTTAAAATCATCCTGTGAAATCTCAAAATCAATCAGCTTATTTCCAAAATCTGAAGTTAAAGCGACACGGTGTGTCGTCTCACTCAGTTTTTTGATGATCAGAATGCCGCTTACATGATTTTTGTAAATGTCCATCTGGCACTTGTACACATAATCTTCAGGAGAAGAAAAGTAAAGATTCTCCACAGTTTTCTTTGATTCAGAAACAGGTTGTACATCCGTAAGCTGATAAGACTTACAGGAAATAACCCCTATTGACATCAGGCTATAAACTAAACTCAGACGCAGGAATCGAAGCATTGATCTTGGTATTTTTGAAAACAATATTGGTAGTATCTCCTGAGGCTTCTGTCATATTAACCTGGGAAACCGTTGACTGGCTCTTCGGGAAATACAGTTCAATCTGCTTGATATACTTCAAAAGCTGAGATGTTTTAGGAATGAATTTCGCAATATTGTAATTTCCGCTTTTAAAATAAGTTACAGTGAATTCAGGATCACTGAACATGGTTCCATTCGAGCTTCCTACAATAAGTTTATTGATCTTTTCAAATGTTTTGCTCTTTGCATCTACAGAGGACTTTTTCCCCTGATCATTGATAAAGATCTTATTGTTTTTAAATACAATGCTGTATTGATAAGGCCTTGTATATTTCCAGCTCAGCATATTCGGAGTCTGTAATGACATTTTTCCGTACGTAACGATGTTCTTATCCAAAAAGTCCATTTTTTTGGTTTGGGTGAAATCGCTTTGCAGTGTTTTGATCTCTTTGGTTTCTGAGGAAACTTTGGAGACAAAAGCTTTTGCTTCAGCTCCGGACATTGCTGTGTTTTGAGCAAAAAAGAGACCGGATATTAATAAAAATGCTCCGAAAGCAATATTTTTAATCATTTTTCTTTGAATTTGTAATTGAATCAATGGTAAAAGTAGCATACTTTTTATCTTCCAAAAATACTAATAAATCTACCAGTACACGGTAAGTCTTTTCCGATGTATCATGGAGAAGGATGATACTTCCTTTTTGTAAGCCTTTCGTTATTCTTCTGTAAATTTTCTGTTCATTATCAATAACGGTATCTAAAGACCGGACATTCCAACCTATACTCTTTTTATGGGTTCTTTTAATAGCTTTTGCAATATTGGGATTGGTAACCCCGAAAGGAGGTCTGTACAACTCCGTTTTTATATTTCCGACTTTGGATATCACGTCGTCGCATTTTTCAATTTCCTCAATCATTTTAGAAGCAGATAAAAAGCCTGTCGAGTTAGAATGAGTCAGCGTGTGATTTCCAATGGTATGACCTTCTTCAATGATTCTCTGAAAGGTTTCCGGATGTTTTTCAATCTGTTTTCCAATACAGAAAAAAGTGGCCTTTATCTGATGTTCTTTTAACAGATCTAAAAATTGGGGCGTAAATTCCGTAGGACCATCATCGAAAGTAAGGGCAACTTCTTTAGCTCTTGTCCGCTTATGGGTGATACTGTTGACGAAATATCCCAGTTCAATATGGAAAGAACCCCAAACAACTACTGCAGAAAAAGCCAGAAAACAAGCTATATATACCCAAAAGCTTCCATGAAACGCATAAATAAAAACGTTACAGAAAAGGTAAAATAGAATGAAGAAATAGTGTTTCATCGTTCGTTGTTTTAAAATTGAACAGGGGAATGAGAACCTGTTTTATCCTGTTGATTACTTATATTATTGCATTGACTGTGCCATTCCGGAGGAATCGGGACTGATTAATTCAAATCATTAGTGTTTAGATTTTTTACACCTCAGCTCATCCTGCTCTGAATGCTAAACAAAAGAGTATTATTATCTGTTGGTTTGTCTTTTTGTCAATTACACTCTTTCCAGTAATACCAAACTATGATCATGCCCTGCCAGATGATTATATAAAAGTATGTTTTTCACTTCACTTTTTGTATTTCCGTTGATCATCATTACCTCCGGAATCTGTTGTTCTTTAAGAATATGACAGGCTAAAAAAGTTGAAAAACCACTGGCTGTATTGAATTCTCCACTCAAATGTTTGTAATAGAGTAAAGCTGAAGCTGGAAATATATTCATAGCTTCTGTATAATAAACATCAGATGTTGCAGCTCCGCTGAAACCTAGAATAACTGCATCGATATCACGGGCTGAAAGATTGTTTTTCTTTAGAAAATCCTGAATGAAATCCTGAGTTTCATTCAGTTCTAATGTATTGATAATCTGAATGTCTGTAAGCTTTGCATAAGAAGTTTCAGTCTTATTTTTTCCTACTACAAAAAAACTGGCTCCTTCGCCCCAGATCACTCCATCAGTTGTGGAATGTAAATAATCTGCAGGAAGGTCTTTTTCTTTTTTAATGATGTTGTGCAGGCAGTAGAGTTCCATCGTTCTGCCGGTCTGTTCATCGGTAGAGCCTACCAGGATATTTTCGGCTTCGCCATCTTTGATCTGAAGCTGAGCATCCAGTAATGAAAACTCCAGAGATGAAGAGGTATTTACATAGGTGAAATTATAAGCATGGCATTGCAGTGCTAAAGCAATTTGCCCTGAAACTGTATTATGAGTAGACTGGATAAAGAATGTAGGCGTTAAAAACTCCTCATTATTATCAATTACATTTTTCAAAAACTTTTCAGAATCCTGAGAACAGCCCATTCCGGTTCCTACAATAATAGCATCCGGCTGTGTGATTCCTGCCTCCTGTAATGCATAATGTGAAGCAACGGAACTCATTTTTACTGTTTTAGACATTCTTCTGATCATAGCAGGAGGAATGAATTCTTTGTAATTAGGTTCTATCGCTTTTAGCATTTGTACTGAACTTTCAGGACTAAGATTCTGTAGGATGTTTTCGTTTAAAGTGTCCTGAACAGATATGCAGGATGCACTGTTGATGTAAACGGAACTCATGATTTTGAGAATATTAAGGTTGAACAGTTTCCTCCAAATCCAAATGAATTGGAAAGTACATGATTGATATCCTTCTTTTTAAGTTCAGTGACAGGTGTTAAGTCAAACTCTGCCATTTTCGTTGTAAAATTAAGATTCGGAAAAATGAGACCATTTTGCATTGCTAAGATTGAAAAAACAGCTTCGATCCCGGCAGCGGCGGCCAGAGTATGTCCTGTAAATGCTTTTGTTGAACTGAATTCAGGAACCTGGTTTTCCCCAAAAATTCTGATCATAGCAATTCCTTCTGATAAATCATTATTAGGAGTTGCGGTTCCATGAACGTTGATATAGTTAATGTCTTCTTTAGCTAATCCCGAGATCTTGAGAGCCTGCTGCATGGCCAGAAATGCGCCCTGTCCGTTTTCTGAAGAAGCTGTCTGATGATGGGCATCATTAGCATTTCCATAACCGGAAAGGTAAGCAAGAACTTTTTTATTTTCTTTTTTTACAATTTCCTCAGATTCAAGCACCAAAAAAGCGGCTGCCTCTCCTAAGTTTAATCCTTTTCTATCATTGTCAAAAGGAGTATTATAAGAATCTGTAAGAATCATCAGGGTATTGAATCCATTCAAAGTAAATTTTGAAAGAGAATCGGTACCTCCCACGATGACACGGTCTAAAACTCCGTTTTTAATCAGCTTGGCCCCCATCATAATGGCATTGGCTGCAGATGAACAGGCGGTACTGATGGTAGAAACCATGCCTTTCAATCCCAGATAACCCGCAATAGCCAATGAGGAATTTCCGGCATCATGAGCATCAATATATTTTTGCTTTTCAGGAAAGTTTTCATAAGAGTAGAAATACTTTTCAGTGATATCCATTCCCCCTACACTGGTAGAAGAAATCAATCCCGTTCTGTATCTGTTGATCTCTGAAATTCCGGCACTTTCTATCGCTTCTTTTGCGGCAACCATTCCTAATAAAGAAGTTCTTGTTACATTATTGTCTTCATCAAGCTGAAGCTTTTGTATAAGTTCTTCATTAGATAACTTTACTTCACCTGTTTTAATCGCTCCGGCATGACGGGTTTCAAACATCTGGATATCTGAAATTCCGTGCTTCCCGGATTGTAGTGAAATAAAATTTTCCTCCACATTGTTTCCAATAGAGGAAATGATGCCCATTCCTGTTATGGCAATTTTTTGGCTCATTTTAGTAAGTACTGTAACAATGTAAGAGTTTACCAATTATTGGTACATTGTTACACCGTTAGATTGTTGTATTAGTTTATTTTGTTCTGTTGTTTTCGATAAATTGAGCCATAATATCGATAGATTGGAAAATTTCCTTTCCTTTTTTAGGATCAGCTAATTTTATTCCGTAATCTTTATCAAGAAGAACGATAAGTTCCAAAGCATCGATAGAATCAAGTCCCAATCCGCCTCCGAATAATGGATCTGTATCTTTGATTTCTTCTACAGAAACATCTTCAAGGTTAAGAACTTCAATAATTTTGTGCTTCAATTCAGTTTTTAAGTTTTCCATAATTATATCATTTATCAGTTTACCAATGTACCAGTTTACCAATAATTGTTACATTGCTACACTGTTATATTGTTACTTTTTTATAAGGTTAGCAAATATACAAAAGCTTTGTAATTTTCCTGAAACAATTCAACCCAGCCACATAATACTTTATCTGCTTTTCCGGACCGGAGGAGCTGCTCCGAATAATTGTTTAAAAAATTTTCATCAAATTCAACCAAAACAAAAAAAGCATTCTCCGTCTGCATTTTGTGTTTGATGCTGATTTCACCTACACAAATATTGGGTAAGGTGTAAACAAATACTGCAGGACTTGGGAAATAGTTTTCCTTGGAATTAATACTTTCCTGATATTTGAAATCAGTGTCAAGACTGGATGATTTGTTGGCAAGAACCAGAGCGGTCCGGCTATGATCCCCGTCTTTCAATATCATTTCAGCAGCAAGGAAGGCCAGTTTACTTAGACTGTCCATTTTGTGGAACTTAGGATAGTTCAGCTCCAGATTTTTATAAGCTTCTTTGGCAAATTCCGGGAATGTATTGCTTTCACTTTCAAAAATAAGGTTTCCATCAACGATTATTTTTGAATTTTCCAAGGTACAGGCAGTTATTTTCTTCATCATATTCATTTTAACATTTTTCCAATACCACTGCGGCATTACATCCCCCAAATCCTGAAGCTGTTTTCAAAATATATTGAATGGTTGCAGTCTGATTTTCTTTGATAATATTCAAGGGTTGGGATATTCCCATTTCTTCAAAATTCTTAGACGGAAGTAATGTATGGTGGCGGGCACTCTCCATTGAAATAATGCTTTCCAGCAATCCGGAAGCTCCAAGACAATGTCCGTAATATCCTTTCATACTGTTTAGCGGAGCATTTTGAAGTTCCATCCTGTTGAATGCAATAGCTTCCATTTCATCATTGTACAGGGTAGCTGTTCCATGAGCCGAAATAAAATCAATATGTTCTGAAGAAACCTTTGCTTCTGCCATGGCATTTCTGATACTTGCATACAGACCGTCTCCGGTTCTTGAAGGTCCTGAAATATGATTGGCATCATTCACCGCGGAGTCTCCTGCCACTTTAAATCTGAATTTCTCAGTTTCAGAGGGAGAAGAGGTAATATATACCGCAGCTCCGGCTTCTCCGATATTGATTCCGTTCCGGTTTTTGTCATAAGGCTTGCAAGGTTCTGTGCCAATGGCCTGGAAAGAATTAAAACCTGAAATCACAAATTCTGTAATTTCATCTCCTGCGATCACAAAGGCATCCTTATATTGTCCTGCCTGAATCATATTTTTGGCAACAGCGATAGCCATTACTCCGGATACACAAGCGTTGGAAACAACAATAGGCTTAGCCTTAAACCCAAAAAAATCTGCAATTTTCTGTGCTAACACAGCAAGGTAAGCACCTTCGGGTAAAACAGTCTGATTTTTTAATAAACTCACATTTCCTTTTGTAGTGGAGAGGATAAGTGCCGTGTCTGCTGTGACAGGATGGCTCTCTATCAAAGGTTTCAAGCTTAGAAGGATCATCTTCTCCAGCCTTGTGAAACTTTGATTTTCAAAGTTTTTACTGAATTCTTCGTTCAGTTTTTCAGAATCAATCATAGAGGCGTAAACAGCTTCCTGATTTTCTGTAATTTTATGTAGTGCTACTCCTGATTTCCCTTCTAACAGTGAACTCCAGTTGGAATTTACATTAAATCCAAGGGGAGTAACGCAATTATAATCTGTAATAAAAATTTCCTTCATCATGATAATCCCATTTTATCTTTCCAGGTTTGAAAAAACTCAGGATTGTAAAGACATAAATTTCCTTCGCTGTCCAGGAATACCTGGATAGTTTCTCCACTGCAAACCAATTTATCTTCCTGGTTGAAAAGCTCATACCTGTAGATCAGCTTGGCTGAAACCGTATTGATAAATGTAGTGACAATTCTGAAGGTTTCACCATATTTTAAAGGAAGAAAATGCTCACAGGTACTTTTTACAATAGGTGTTACAAATCCTGCTTTCTGAATATCAAGATACGTAAGACCATGCTGACGGCCAAAAGCCTCTCTGCCATCTTCAAAATAAACAATATAATGACCGTGCCAGACAATTCCCAGTGGATCCGTCTCATTGAACCGTACTCTTACTTCTTCAGTACAGGTTAATATGTTTTCTTTAGACTGCATTTTTGTTTTCTTCCTATATTTTTTTTGTTTTTGTGGGGTAAGGAAACTCCTGGCTTAAACATTATGGAGTTTTCTTTCATAAAAAATGGATATGGATATGGTGACAAGGTAAAATACAAATAAAAATATTAATTCTTTAGCAATTCCCCCAATTCCGCTGTTCCTTAAGATAATGTCATAATAAGCATTCAGTCCCCAGTTCATAGGAGAGAACTTGGCTACGGTCTGCATGAATTCAGGCATTAAAAATACGGGAACCCATATTCCTCCGATAGCGGCCAACACAACAACCGAAGTGGCTCCAAAAGGTGCCGACTGCTCCTGGGTATCCGCTATGGTGCCCAGCAAAACGCCAAATCCAATGGCTGCAAGCCCTGAAAACAAGGTTACCGTAATAAGCTGAAACATTTTTCCGGAAACATCAAATGCCGGAAGATCCATATAAGGGAAAAGATATATTCCTACTGCTACCATCAGTAAAAACTGGATGATGCAAATGATAAGATACGTAAATGTTTTTCCTAAAATATGAACGAAATAGGGAGTAGGGCTTATTCTTGCCCGTACGCTGGTTCCCTGGCTCTTTTCTTTTACCAGATTGATAGAGAGCGGAACAACGATGAAAAAGATGGCAAAAAGAGCCCATGCAGGAACATTATGCTGAACGGAATTCGGCATCACATCCATTTTTCCTTTCTTGGGTGTAATCTCTTTAAAGCTGATCAGATTTTTATTCTCACTGAGATTCTCTGTTGTTCCCAGCTGATCCTGGAATGCTTTATAAATCTTTTTATTCTCGATTTCGAAAACCATCTTGTTGACAGAATTCATAACCGAATTTTTGAATCCGGCATTGGTAGCAGGATCAAAGTATAAGTGAATTTCTTTTGTTTTTGAATCCGTTTTTTTGACTGCTGCAGTATCCGCTTCCAATCCAAAGGAACTTACAATGGTCTGAACTTTTGAATCAATATTGGCATTGAGGTCTTTAGTCAGATTTTCAGGAATGACAATAGCCATCTGATACTCTCCGGAGAAGACTGCTTTCTGAGCAGATTTTTCGTTGAAATTGGTCAGCAGCTGAAATGTTTTGCTGTTTTCCAGCTCACCTTTTATACTCTTGGAAACCTCTGACTGATCATTGTCAATAAAAATAATAGGGATTTTTGAGCCTTCAAGATTTTTAAAGGTGGAATCCTGAATCAGGGTAATGGTAACAATTAAAAGCAATGGCATCACAAAAATGATGACTATTCCTCCGATATCTCTTTTCAGGAGAAGAATTTCCTTAATAAAACTCCTCCACAGTTTATACAACAACATCTCTTAATTCTTTTCCGGTTAATGAAATGAAAACATCCTCCAGGTTTTCGGCGTGAGCAATTTGGGAAACCAGTTCTTCCGGGGTTCCTACTGCATGAATCTTTCCTTTATCAATGATGGCAATTTTCGTACAGAATTCTTCGGCCTCTGAAAGGTGATGTGAAGTATAAATGATACAAGTCCCGTTTTTATTCAGTTCCTGAAGAAAATCAATAATCACTTTTTTGGATTGAACATCAACTCCTACCGTAGGTTCATCCAAAAATAAAACTTTCGGGTTATGAAGTGTTCCTGCGATGAGGTTACAACGGCGTTTCATTCCTCCGGAAAACTGCCCTACCTGTTTATTGGCAAATTTTGAAAGACCCATAATTTCCAGAGATTCATCAATGGTTTGGGTGAGCTGCTTATGTTTTAACCCATACAGGCTTCCGAAAAACATGAGATTTTCTCTTGCTGTCAGAGTGGGATAAAGTGCGTATTCCTGAGGAACAATACCAATGATCTGTCTGATGGTAGAGTTATCCTTCTGAGGAGATAATCCGTTGATCAGAAATTTCCCGGAAGTAGGCTTGATGAGCCCCGAGAGCATGGAGATCAAAGTGGTCTTCCCCGCTCCATTAGGTCCAAGAATTCCATAGATTTCATTTTTGCCAATATCCAAAGAGATATCATTGACAGAAAACTCATCGGAATTTTTGTATTTTTTATATAAATTTTTAACCTCAATCATATTCTCTGCCATATCAGATTGCTTTTCTCAGTTTTTTATAGAAAGCTTCTTCCAGATCTGCAATATGAAGCATCGTTTTTGAAAGCTCGTTGTAGATATTGCTTTTTGAATTTCTGTTTTTATACACTCTGGCAATGTCTACGGCAAAGTCTCTCCAAAGGTCACCAATCGCTGTAATTTCCTGCGATAGTTCTTTCAACTGGTCATTTTTGAGGATTACTGCTGCTTCCTGAAGAAAGGCTCCATAAATAAATCTGAAACCACCTCCGCCGGTTCCTATTTCTTCCTGCATTCTGATCAGTTGCCCCAGATAATGGTTGGTTACCTTCGTTCCTTTCTTTTCTGCCCATTTAGGGATACTTTTGGCTACCCATCTCATGGCTTTTACTCCAATAAGCGGTACCGGTGCCAGCATATTTTTACAGGTATCCTTAATTCCTTTTTTTATCGCTTCTTCAAGATTGATATTTTCAGGAACATAAATAGGGTAGTACATATGTCCTTTTGGGGGAAGGGCTCCCTTTGCATATCTTACTTTTTCCAGTTCGGCTTCAGAAAGCGAAGTGACATAATCCATGACAGGATCACTGATCAGGAATTTTCCGTCTTCTTTACCATATACCACAAGGTTGTGGGCATTGAAGTGGAATTTATATTCTTCAGGGAAATAAGTAAGATTGAAGACTCCTACCTGTAGCCCTGTAGGGATATTTTGTTCAAGATTTTTTTCCAGTGCTTTTTGAGCATCCTGAGGATTGGAGAATTTTTCTCTCTTGATTTTAATTCCCAATCTTTTGGCTGCTTTGCTGAAAATAGCACCGGGCATCGGACGATAGCTGAAGCCAGGCGCAAAATTCACCTTTAAAAAGGGAAGGTACACGAAAAATAATCCGGAACCTATTCCGAAGATCATAGGTTCACTTAGTTTCAGTCCTTTATTAAGCAATAGATTAGAAGCAACACCGTTTTCGCAATGCGCAGTCTGATGGTGTTCAAAGTTTAATTTCATTTGTAGCTTTTATCTTTTTCATTGGTTCAATGGAATTCTGCATAGACTGCTTCCATTTATTTCCCATCGAAGTTTTTTAATTCATCCACTGAAATTCCAAATGCGTCAGCATATTTTTTCAGTGCAGTTTCGCTTAGTGTTGTAAATATTCTGGGCTTAAAATGTCTTTTTACCCTCCATTGCCACATGCCTACATATGAGGCAAGTACTCCAAGATCCATTTTATTCAGTTCCATAAAATAAACGATGGGACTTACGGTATTATTGGCAACGTTTTGCTTGGCTTCCTCAATTCTTTCATAAATGAGTTCCATAGATTCATCCAAAGCAGCTTTCTTTGCATCCCAGCCTGTGCTGTTTGCCGTAGTATAATTGTTGTTTTCATCCGTTACATACAGAACTTCTGTCATATTCGCGGATTTCAGATTGCTTTCGTCTTGGGGCAGGTCTTGTTTTTTCATCTAAATAATATTATTTTTTAGATTCCAGATGAAAAATGGTTCACCTGTTTTGATTTTTTTAATCAGTTGGCTAAAATAGTGAAAATACATTATATGTAAATCATATTAAATTTTGAGGAGTTATTGTCTTGAAAGATAGGGTGTATGGGGAAATAGATGGGTGTTGTTTATCAGGTTGGATCGAGTCTACTTTTAGCCTTACTGCTTTATTAGATCTACATACCAGTATTTGATTTTTAATCGAAAATAATACCACCTTATCCAACCATGGAGTGCTATTATTTGCTTTGTAATGGATTTGCTGTAACAAGTGTATTATATAGTAAGACTAATGTTTTTGAGAAATTTGATTATAAAAATTAATTATTAAATACCAACTATGAAGAAATTTTTTATTTCTGTTTCGCTTTTCTGCATGTTAAGTGCGATGGCGCAGAAATTCGAAACACAAAAGCTTACGGATGCTCAAGGGTATACCTATGAAACGGTAAAGAATGATCAGGCCGGTGTAAGAGTATATACTTTGAAAAACGGACTGAAGGTGTATCTTGCAAAAAATGAAGATGCTCCGAGAATTCAAACCTATATTCCTGTAAGAACAGGATCCAATAATGATCCAAGTGATAATACGGGATTGGCCCACTACCTTGAACATATGGTTTTCAAAGGTACATCCAATCTTGGAACTCAGGATTGGGTAAAAGAAAAGGCTTTGCTACAGCAAATCTCTGATCTTTACGAGCAGCATAAAGCTGAAAAAGATCCTGCGAAAAAGAAAGAACTTTACAAAAAGATAGATGAGGTATCCCAGGAGGCTTCAAAATATGCTATTGCCAATGAATATGACAAGGCGATCTCTTCACTGGGAGCAACAGGTACCAATGCCCATACCTGGTTGGATGAAACTGTTTATAAAAACAATATCCCATCCAACGAACTGGAAAAATGGCTGAGAGTAGAAAAAGAGCGTTTTTCAGAATTGGTGTTGCGTCTGTTCCATACAGAACTTGAGGCCGTGTATGAAGAATACAACAGAGCTCAGGACAATGACGGACGTCTTGTGAACTATGCTTTAATGGAAGCCCTTTTCCCTAAACATCCGAACGGGCAGCAGACAACGATCGGAACTTCAGAACACCTGAAGAGCCCTTCAATGGTTGCAATTCATAAGTATTTTGATACCTACTATGTTCCTAATAATATGGCTGTAGTATTGGTGGGAGATATTGATTTTGATAAAACTATAAAATTAGTTGATCAATATTTTGGTGCTTTCAAATACAAAGATCTTCCGATGAAAAAAATGGTAACGGAAGAACCTATGACAAAAGTGGTTTCCAGAACTGTAAAAAGCCCGTCTACCCAAAGAATGACCATGGCATGGAGAACAGATTCTTACGGAAGCCAGGAAGCCAGACTTGCAGACGTTGTTGCAGAAATCTTAAGCAACAATGGTGATGCGGGATTAATTGACCTTAATATCAATCAGAAGCAAAAGACTCTTGGAGCAGGGGCTTATGAATCACCATTCAAAATGTATGGTCTGTTTGCACTGAGTGTTACTCCTAAAGAAGGACAGAGCTTTGATGAGGCTAAAAAGTTGTTGCTTGATCAGCTTGATCTTGTGAAAAAGGGACAATTCCCCGACTGGATATTCAAAGCTATTGTAAATGATAAGAAAGTTCAGCGTATGAAAGGCTGGGAAACAGCAGACGGATTAGCTACAGAGCTTTACGGTTCTTATATTAAAGGAAGAACATGGGAGCAGGAGCTGGATGAGATCAATGAGTATGAGAAGATCACAAAAGCAGATGTGGTTAAGTTTGCCAATGAATTTTTTAAAGATAATTACGTAGTAGTTTATAAAGAAAAAGGAGTCAACGATAAGCTTGTACGGGTAGAAAACCCGGGGATTACTCCCATTAAACTGAACAGAGAAGTTCAGTCTCCTTTTCTTAAAGGTATTTTAAATACAAAAGTAGCCGAAATCAAGCCTGAGTTTATTGATTATAAGGCAGCGATTCAAACCTCACAAGTCAAAGATAAGACGGTAAGCTTTGTGAAAAATAAGTATAATGAAATTGCTCAGGTAAGTTATGTTTTCCCTTTCGGAACGGATAATGATAAAGAACTTTCTATCGCAGGAACTGTTTTTGGTTATCTTGGTACAGATAAATATACTCCCGAGCAGTTAAAAGAAGAATTCTATAAATTAGGAATCAGCAACAGTATAAGAACTTCCAATGATCAGATGATCGTTACTCTGACCGGTCTTGAAAGCAATATGAAGAAAGGAGTAGAGCTGATGAATCATTGGATGACGAATGTAAAAGCAGATAAAGCAATATACAGTCAGACTGTGAAAACGATCCTGGAGGCAAGAGCCGTAGGAAAGAAAGATAAAGGGAGAATCATGGCTGCTCTTTCGAATTATGCCAAGTATGGTAAGGATTCAAGAATGACGGATATTGTTTCCAAAGATCGTCTTGAGGGTATAGATGTTACAGAGCTGATGAAAAAAATTAAAACGCTGAATCAGTATCCTTATCAGATATTCCTTTACGGGCAGGATCAGACAGGTCTGGAGAAAGCGGTGAAGCCGTATGTTGTTAATACAAGTCTTCAGCCTGCAAAAGCTAAAGAATATACGGAACCAGCTACAACAGGAAAGGTGTATTTCACCAATTACGATATGGTTCAGATGGAGATGGCTAAAGTAGCAAAAGGAAGTACAGTAAACCTTAGCAACTTTGGAAAATCAAATGTCTTTAATGAATACTTCGGAAGAGGTCTTTCTTCAATTGTTTTCCAGGAGATCAGAGAAAGTAAATCTTTAGCCTATTCAGCCTATGTTTCTTATGGTAATGCATCAGAAAAAGGACATGCAAATTATATTACCAATTATATCGGAACACAGTCTAATAAGCTTCCTTTGGCTGTAAGTGCAATGAACGATCTGATGGCAGAATTGCCACAAATCCCGGCACAGTTTGATAATGCAAGAGGTTCTGCCCTGAAGCAGATTGCTTCTAACAGAGTAAACAGAACGAATATCTTCTTTAGCCAGCTTGCGCTGAAAAAATTAGGTATTGATTATGATATCAGAAAAGATACTTATGCAGAAATCCAGGGGCTGACACTGCCTCAGCTTACAGGATTCTACAATACAGAAGTGAAACCTGTACAGTATAATACAGCGATCATCGGTAAGAAGGAGAACCTGAATATGGAATCGATCAACAAAATGGGTGAATTCCAGGAAGTGTCTCTTGAGGAGATCTTTGGGTACTAATCTTTTTGGATTGATATAATAAAAAAGTGAGGCAGGAATGTCTCACTTTTTTATTGTTCATATGAGCTTGTTTGTGATGATGCAGGTTTCACGGATTTATATAATGTTTCACGTGAAATACATCAGTGTGATATTTTTTTTATCAAAGCGTGGATTGGTTTTTTTACGATGTAATTATTTGAATAATATTGTTTTATGGTTTTGTTCTGGAGAAGGTATTATCTTTTTAATTCCGTATTTTTCAGATTTTATTAGCAATTTTATTACGTTGTAAACAAAATATATCACCAGTTGAGCGGTTGAAATCGGAATCGGAACGGAGACCTGGCAGGCTATGAAAGGGAATAAGTATTTTACTACTGTAAAAAACAAAAGCTGTACGTTGCGGTACAGCTTTTTGTTTTTATTTTGAATTGATTATTACGATTTGACCTCCTGAATAAAAAGGCTGATATCAGCTCTGATTAATAATTCATCATGATTGAAAGTTTCACAGAAGATATGGCAAATGTTTTCAAACTGAGAAACAAGCGAGGCTCTTGAAATAATTTTATCCCCTACTTTTGGAAGGGCAAAAACCTCAATTTTTTTGATATTGGTAATAAAGCCGATCACTTTTGTATCTGCTTCAGGGTTTTCGAAAAAACTCTGTCCAAGGATGGAAGAACAGGTTTGCGCCAGATTTTCAATAAGCCCGGCTTCAACGAATTCATTGTTATGAACAAAGATATTCTCTTCTTTTATTTCAAAGGAAGTCACAACTTTTTCTTTGGTTAATTCCAAGATATGATCAGCCATCAACATCGGTTCACGATGAGGCAGAAAGTTGTGTATATTGATCATTTGGTCTTCCCTGATTTCCATTAGACTTATTTTACAGCAGTTTTCATTTGAGATTTTGCTATCACATCACCATTTAATCTGGTAACGATATCTACAAGTGTTACTCCCATTACTTCATTAAGAATGGTAACTTCTGAGATAAGACGATCTCCGGTTTTAGGCAGTACCTCCGCTTCAAAGGATTTTATAGCTCCAATATATCCTGTAGGAGCTTCTTTCCCTAGCAGGAAATATTTATAACCTGTGTGTAATGCAACACTTTGTGCCTGATGTTCTATCATACCTGAAGCCTGAAAAACTCCGTTCTGAACAAAGATGTTGTCTTCTTTTATTTCAAATCCGGAAATCAGATGGTTTTCAGAGTATTCTGTAAGCTCATGTACCATTACAAAAGGGAATCTTTGTGGAATAAGGCTTTCTACAAAATCTTTGTCGGATGTTGGCAGTCTGTTCTCCATTAGCAAACAGTTAATAAGGCACAAGAATAGGCAAATCTTCCACTTTCAGGAACGCAAAGAAGTACTTTCTCTCCTTTTTTCAGTTTGCCGGAATTCATGATTTCTTCCAAGGCAATGAAAATAGAACCGGCTCCAATATTTCCGACATCGGAAAGGTTGTAGAACCATTTTTCCCAAGGGAAATCCATTCCTTTTTTCGCAAACTCATCTTTTAAGCCTTCTTTAAAATAACCTGAAGAAATATGGGCCAAAACATGGTCTATTTTTTCAGGATCTAAATTATGTTTGTCAAAAGAAGATCTTAAACTTTCTGCTCCTTTTACCAGAATATATTTATCCAGGATTTTAGTATCTTGTTTCAATGCAAAGATAGATTGCTTTAACCACTCGTCAGATGAATAATCTGCCCATGATTTTAAACTTCCGTCTTCCTGTTTTTCGCATCCTGCATACATACATGCTTCAATTTCATGAGCGTAGGAGTAGAAGTCAATGAAATCTATTTTTAAAGAGATCTGATTTTCTCTGGGTTTATTTTCTAACAGGAAAGAACCTGCCCCATCAGAAAGCATCCATCTTAGGAACTCTCTTTTGAATGCGATGATAGGTCTTTCTTCCAATAATTTTAAATTTTCAGCTTCATGGTTGAATTTATCAGCAGTCATCCATGCAGACATTCTCTCAGAACCCGCACATACAGCACTTTGGTGTACACCGGCTTTTACAGAAAGAAATCCGTAGTTAAGGGCATTCATCCCGGAATTACAAAGACCTGTAGCGGTATTAATCTCAATAGATTTTCCGATATTCAGCTCGCCATGAACCATAGAAGCGTGTGAAGGCTGCATTTGGTCCGGAGAAGTAGTTCCCACAGATAATAATTTCATATCTTCCTTTTTGAAATTTTCATCAAAAAGCCCTTCGATTGCCTTTGCTGTAATCTGCGCATTGGAGTGCGTAGGATTCCCTTCTTTATCTAAAGCGTAATATCTTGTTGTGATTTTGTTATTTCTTAAAATAAGTGTTCTTGCTTTAGAAGGCGCATCATTGATCAGACCGAGATAGGTCTCCATTTCATCATTCGATACCGGCTCATTGGGTAAGTATGTTGATGCTTTTGTTATAAATACGTCGTACATTCTATTTTAAATTAATTCCTTGTAAATATCTTTTTTGCTTTTGTCTTTTAAACCAAAATATAGGGGTTGTAAGCAGGTGTAAGACCAAAACGATTGGTGAGATAATCCATATCGCTGCCATCAAATATACCTTAAAGAATTTTATCAGCAATGGGCGTTTCTCTTTTTTCTTTATAATCAGATTAGACCATACGGTGAAAATTTTATTTCCTACCTTTTCTACCCGTACCAGAAACGGACGGATTTCAATGGCTCCGTTTTTTACCAGATCCGGTTGTAAATTCACCAGATCATTATCTTTAAAGTGATTTTTGATGATCTCTCCATACTTTACAGACCCTGTAATCTCTTCTTCAGAAATGCCGGCTGCGGGAAGAATTCCCGACTTTTCTTTCTGGCCTGTTGTCAGCCATCGTAAGATAGTCAATACACTGGTATAATTATCATGTCTGTCTACCAGAGCTATATTTCCAACGAGTTTTGCTTTTAAGTCTTTTAAATAGACCTTAAGTTTCTCCTGGGAAAGCATCCACATATTTCTTGTTCCGGAAATGGTCACCACAGGGGTATCCCTAAGAACCTTCTCTGCATACCCACTTTTAAGGAATGAAATAATAGGAATAGAAGGCGTTAAATACCATACCTGATATCCGAATAAGATGAGGTCGTACTTTGTATTCAGGACTTCTTCCGATGGAGGGAGTATTTCTTTAGGGATCTGAAGATAAGACTCCGGAAAGGTATTGAAAAAAACATCACCTGGCCAGGGGAAAGGAAAATCTTCCTTCAGCTTAATATTATAATAGGTAATATGATATTCTTCCTTCTGAGCTTCAAAAGGCCTGGCAATATTTCTCACAATATCTTCCAGTTGGCCGGTTTGTGAATAATATATTACAAGTATGTTTTTTTTCATTACTATTTTTTAACGTTTACAAAAATATGTTTTTCATATTTATTATTCAGCTTTAAATACTTTTAATGAGTCAGAGCTGAATTTTAATGTATAATTTTCGTTTTTAAATGAGGTATTATTTATATTAACAAAAATGATAATCTCCGGAAGGACCTGGATGTTATTCAGTGAAAATCCTTCATCAGAAATAAGCAGTACATCTATATTTTTATTGACTTCCGCAAGATCTTGTATATAGTGAAGCTTCCTGTTTTTCACCAGATAAGATTGGGCGGCAACTTCTCTTTTTTCCTTGTTTTTAATGAATGAGAAGACTTTTCTGCTTGCCTGATAAAGTACCAGTAAAGCATCTTTTTGCCCAAAATCATTTGCTATATGCAGAATGTTGGCATCTTTAGAAATGTGGTTGTTGAGTTCAAAATAAACAGATTTATAGGTATTGAAATCTTTTTTTACCTCTTGTACTAGATCGGTGTCTTTATATAAGTAGCTTAGGAGTAATTTCTTTTTAAAATAATTCTCATCTTCAAGCTCTTCTCTAAGCTTGGCAAATTCATTCCTGAAGTAGGCATTGATCTTTTTTGTTCTTTCAGAATAGTTTGTCCCGAAGCTTGTATCGTCTTTACTGATTCTGTTTCCTACCTTTACAGTAATGCTTCCGTCATAAATAATGAAATCTCCTTTCGGTAGTACCTCAGAATTTCCGTGAATATAAAGGGGTAGGATATCTAAGCCAAACTGCTCGGCAAGATAGAAGGCTCCTTTGTGGAATCTTTTGACATCATGGGTATAAGAACGTTCTGCTTCAGGAAAAACGACAAGGGAATACCCCTGATTAACCTTTTCTTTCAGTTTTTCCATTCCATTTTCAATACCCTGGGAAACGGGATAGAAGCCTAATGCTTTTACCAGCTTTCCAAATACAGGAGATTCATATACCCAATCATTGACCAGGTAAATAATTTTGTGAGTAGCCATAGCAATAGCCAGGGTATCTAAAAAAGAAGTGTGATTGGCAATGATCACTGCCGGTTTGCTGAAATCTTCAGAGGTATTTCTGATGACTTTTTTCCTGACAAAAGGATTTGAATAAAGTACTGATGTTAAAAACCGGGCTAAGATCAGTTTTATAATATCCAAGGTTTTCCCCTTAGCATTTTTTACGAAAAAACTTCCGAAAGCTGAAAATAACAGTCCTCCCAACCCATAATATAAAAATGATAAAAATGAATTAAGGAATAATCTGAATGTAATTGGAGAAAGTCCCTTTTTGGTTCTGTTGGTAATTAAGAGCCTAAACCAGAACGGATATAATGTGGAGGTAATGATAATCACAGAGAACATCCCGATTAAAGCAACCAATGCTAAAGAATGTAATGCCGGATGTTTGGCAAAAATCAGGGATCCAATAGAAAGTATCGTAGTGAACACAGCCAGAATAATTGATGTTCTGTAAGTTGGAAGTTCATTTTTCCCTGTAGTATGCTCTTTTTGCATAGCCTGCGTGAGGAAGATACTAAAATCATCACCTACCCCGAAGACCAGGGTGCATACCACTGTACTGAATATATTGAGTTCCAGACCTAGGAAATAAAGGATTCCAGCAGTAACAATTCCAGTTAAAACAATAGGAAACATGGTAAGAATGGTCAGTTCAAAATTTCTGAAGAAAACAATAATAGTTAAAACGATCGCTAAAAGAGAATAGTTGATTAAAGTACTGAAGTCCCTTTTTAACAGACCGAGGAAATTTTCGTTCATTTGCTGACGGTCAATGGCGAGAGCATCATGTTTCTTTTCAATATCTTTAATGAAAGCATCTCTTTTGTTTTCGTCAACCTTTACAACATTTGAGACGGTGTAAAAACCGTTTTCGTTGCTTAAGAATTCTGAAATCTGTAATGCTTTTACACTTTCATAGTCTTTCAGTGTTAAAACCGAATATTTTTTATGTAAAACCTCATTGAAATTATCAAAAGCCGAACTGTTGAATCCAAATTTGTTTCCATTGCTGATCAGTTCAGAAATGGTGTTGTTCTTTTTATCAGTATCCCAAAAACCTTCCCATTCGGCCAATTTCTTTTGTTGATCTTTTTCAGAAAGGACAATGTTACCAATTGAATTGTAGCTTAAAATTTTCCCTTCTTTCTTCTCTTTTTCAAGGAATTGATTCAACTTTGAATTTCTGGCCAATGCTTCTTCTTCGGAGTTTCCGTATGAGATTGTGTAGATCGACTTTGAAGTGATATCAGAAAGCTTTTGAAGTTTCGCTTCACTTATTTTCAGTTCTTTTGGGATATAATTCAAATCACCGATATCTTCATTGAAGCCTACATGTCTGAAGCCAAATAAACAGGCCAGAATAATTAAAGAGCAACCAATAATCAAGGGTTTGTTTTTTTCATACGGATATGAACCAATTCGGTCTATAAAATTTGTATTGTGTTTTTCCGATGTTTTTTTAGGCTTATAAAGCTGAGGTACGATGATCAATGCACTGATGGAAGATAAAATAACAGTGATGGCAGCAAAAAGCCCCAAATCTTTTAATGCTTCAGAGCGCACGAAAACCAGACATAAAAAAGAAACGGCAGTGGTTGCACTACTAAGAATAATGGGTTGTGTAATCTCCTTATATAGCTCTTCAATATTATTATTGTGTTTATAATGAGTGAGGATATGCAGGGCATAATCAATGGTAATACCAATAAGAATAGCGCCTACACTTAATGAAATGGCTGAGATTTTATCCTTGATAAAATATAATATTAATAAAGCGAGTAGCACAGAAAATACTGTGGGTAGAAAAACAATAATAGGGGTAAAAACATTTCTGAAATAATAGATCAGCAGGACCAGAAGTACCGTCATTGAAATGATGACCGTATTCTGAATATCTTTTTTGATTTGCTGGGCATTGGCCACAGCAATAACCGGAGATCCGAAATAACTGATTTCAGTTTTGCCTTTGAACTGTTTATTAATATCTTCCCTTATTGTATTGAGTTGATTCACAAAAGCTTCGTTGCCTTTGGTGTCATTGCTTTTATTCCTGGGATCAATAAACAGTAAGAGGTTCTTGCCATCTTTGGTAACGATATAGCTGTCTTCAAGTTTGAAATCTTTACTGATGTTTAAAGCATTCAGTTTTTTGATCCCCAAAAAAGTAAGTCCCAAAGGATCTTTTTTGATAAATTCTTTGGTAACAAGACTTGTAGGAGAAACCAATGATACGTAATTGTTCTCCACTTGCCGGGCAATACTGTCTTTCTGAAGTTTTTGTCCTATTTCCTTATAATCATTCTCATTCAGAAACAGAGGAAGGTTCTGATTGACAAAATCAAATGTTTCCGAAATTTCATTGTCATTTACTTTGCCCTGAACCGAACCAATGTATTTTTGTAAAGGTTCAATTTTCTGTAAAAAGGTATCTGCTGTTTCAGAAAGCTGAAAGCTGTCTTCACCGGATTTGTTTTCTATAATAACAATAATCTTATCTGAAAAGTTAAGTTGCTTAAGAACTTTTGCGGTAAGATCAGATTTTTCATTTTTAGGAATAATCTGATTGATGTCTTCTTCAAAGTTGATTTTTGAAGCGAAAAAAATACACAAAGTCGCGATTCCTAATGCACTCAATACAGCAATAGTTTTGTTTTTAGAAATCAGATAATATAAAAATATGAAAAAACGATGCATTACAATTAAAAGTCAAGTCTGCAAATTTAAATTTTTAAGTATTAGTTCAAAATAATTGAGGGATAAGTTTTGTCTGAAAATCAATAAAATATTCTAGGCAGAATGAAAAAATATTCTACTTTTGCAAAAGTTCCCCTTTAATGAAATGTATTTTAAACCACAATTATTATTAAAAAATAAGAATCTGTTTTAGATATGTTGGAAAAAAATGATGAAAAAATAAACGGATTTCTATTTGTGATAGTACTTCCGCTTCTGCTGTTTGCCATGTCTTATTATGGATTTGAATCTTCCTATACAAGGTTGAAAACATCAGAAAAAACTCCGGAATTTTTATTTTCCTCTGTATATGCTTATAGGGTGATTCCTAATTATCTCAGTGTACAGATGACGGATGTGATGTATTATCTGATCAATGGGCCTTTTTCCTTCTTTAAAGATTTTCTGTCTAAGAATGGAACACCATTTTATCATGGCCTTTTTCTGATGAACAGTTTTTTCTTTATCCTCTGTTCGGTTCTTATTAATAAAATGCTTCAGTTTAAAACGTTGTTTTCTGATGTTAATCAAAGAAGGGTCATTCATTTACTTTCAGTTTTTTTCATTGTTATCACTCAATATGCACCTACAAATTGTGATACTATTGCCTTATTTTGTTACTTATCAGGTGTTTTTCTTACGTTGAAATATCTGCATACACAGCAAAAGGGGTATTATGGAAGTTTAATCGTCCTGATCATTATTTCCACCTTTGTAAGGGAAACGGCATGTCTTAATATTGCTTTTTTTGCGGCGGTTTTCTTTAATGTGAAAGACGTTCAGGAAAAAAATTACCAATTTGTATGGATAATAATTCCATTGGTTGTTGCTTTTCTGGTTCCCTATCTTGGATTAAGAAAATTTATTACCACAGAAGAAACAACCTTTGTAGAAGGTTTTTATATAGACAGAAACTTTTCAAGTCCGTTTAATCTGGCGGGATTGGTTTTTGCAGTCATCGTTCTTTATTTTATATATAGGCTTTGTACCGTTCGAGAAAACAGGTTTGTATTTGGCAAATATCTTTTCTTTTCACTGCCTTATCTTATTATGATTACCTTAGTCGGATTGTTTTGGGAAGTGAGACTCTTTCTTCCTTTGATTCTGACCGGGATTATCATAACATTTCACCAGTTTAAAAAAACAGCAGAGATTCAGTTAGTATGAGTTTATTACATCCATATTATATTATTGCAATTATATATATGCTGTTCTTCAGTGTTCAGGAGGTATATGGTAAAAAAGTAGATAAAAAATGGTTTTGGTTTCTGGGTATCTATCTGATCATCATTGCCGGGCTTCGTGATAGTGTAGGGCCGGATTATGGTAGTTATCGGGGTATTTATATTTATTCCGATACGAAAAGCTATTACAGTATCTTTATGAAGATGCTCCATTTGAAGGGGCCGGATACCCTGGATGTAGAATGGCTCTATACATTGATTAATAAGATATTGCTTAATGTATTTAATGCCCCTTTTTATATTGTTACCCTTGTTATAGCCATTTTTGCAATAAGCTTTAAGATAGAATATACAGAAGACAATACTTTTTACCCCTTTACCTTTACCCTTTTTATGTTTATTCCGAACTTCTTCATCGGAGAAAGTGGGCAGATAAGACAAAACCTGGGTACCTTTATCGTCTATTTTGCAATACGCTATATCAAAGAAAGAAAACTATGGCATTACCTGTTCTTTATATTTTTAGGATCGGGAATTCATAGTGTATGTTATCTGTTTTTACCCATGTATTGGCTGGCCCGGGTTCCTCTGAACAAGACCGTTATGCTGATTATGATCATAGGTTCCGTCTTTCTGTCGCCCTTTGAAATCTATAGGGTCTTTGGAGACTTTTTAAATGGAATGACGGAAGAAAGTACATTGGTAGAAGGGTTTAACGGATATATGGATGAGACTGTACAAAGATTGAATGGGGGTATTGGTATTCCGGAAGCAATGATGGCAATTCTTACCTTTTTCCTCTTTGTTTTTGATACCAAGATGAAAGAGCTGTATCCTTATTACGAATACCACCGGAATTATGCCGTGGTAGGAATCTGCTTCTACTTTATTTTCAGGAACAATCCTATATTCTCGTCCCGTCTTGCGGGAGCATTTATCGGGTTTTCATACATCATAATTCCTAATGCAATGTATGTGGTCTCGGCCAGGGTTAAAAATATGATCTATGCATTTATCATTGCTTTGGTAGTATTTAATTTTGTTGTTTTTGCATCCTTTAATAATATAAAAGCAGGAAGGTTCTCCATAGATTTATATAAGAACCACATTCTTCCTTAGAAAATATTCAAAAATTTTAAAAAAAAGACAGCTCACGAAGAGTTGTCTTTTTTGCACTATAATAATATCTCATTATATAGGAATAGTGAGTTTTTAGTGGTAATTGATTTATTTTTAATTATTTTTATTTTAATTAAAATATGGTATGCTTATTTTTAAATTAAATCTATTTTTTTTGATGTAGGCTTAAAAATTGTATTTCTGTAGTACACACAAAACCAGAATATGAAACGTTTAGTAAAAAAATTAGTAGCAATTTTTTGCTTAGTGTCGATTGGTCTCTGTTTTAAAGGTAACATAATGTCCATGAAGGATCTTTCTTCAATTGGATATAGCGTAAACGTTTTGACTGCGAGGGAGTTGGATTCGTTGAATAAGCCTCAGAATAATCCTGGTTTGATTGTTATTCCTGACTGGAAAAAGGCACCTAACAGCTATTATTTTGATCCTGCTCAAAGTAGTGACGGTTTGTTTATTCCTGTAAGAAAAGCTTATGCTATGTGGGAAGGTGATTCTTATATTAAAGGAAACGGAATTCCTGGAGGGACGGTGACAGCAGATGTGCTTTGGGAAGATGTGCATGGTTTGATTAAATCAGGAGCGGCCTATGCTTTAGAAATTTCGGGATCAGGGCAGGATGCGAAAATAAAAGTTCCCGTTAATAAGACTAAAAAAGGAAATGCAGTTATTGCTTTCAGGGTAAATGGAGAAATCTACTGGAGCTGGCATGTATGGGTTACCGATGATCCTTCCAATGGCTCATCTTATAAAAGTTTTGAGAACCTTCAAAGGTTAAGATCGGACGGTAGTGTTGAGCTTATTCCTGATTTTGAGTGGAAATGGATGGATAGAAACCTGGGAGCTCTTACCAGTTCTATTACTGCATCGGATTGGAACAGAAGCAATGGATTGCTTTATCAATGGGGAAGAAAAGACCCTATTCCGCCCCTGGTAACAAGAGGGAATGATTTCTATGAAGCATCAGGATCTATAGGGCGGGTAAGACATAGAGCTGCAAAAAATTTCACCAATGCGCTAAGTATTGATGACCTCACGAAAGTAGTACTGCTTTCTGCAGCAGAGGTGACAGATAATATCAGGCTTTCTGTAAAAAATCCTTTGAGCCTGATCTATATTAATAAAAATGATAATTCCGGACAGGCCTATTACAATAATAACGTCAATCTTCCTGTAAATTGGTTTGGTCGAACTTCCGATTTACCTGATAACAGGCTCTCGGAACTTAATCTTTGGTCTGATAATTCACAAGGGAAAATTGCGGAAGGCTATAATAATGACAGCAGTGCCAAGCCATATAGAGATAAATCCCCATATGACCCCTGTCCGAATGGCTGGCGTATTCCGTCTATGCTTGTTGCCAATCTTGGATCTTCCTCTTATATAGATGATATCAGAGTAGATTTTTCCCCTTTTGGAGTTAAAACCAATATAGGGAAAAATGCTTTCGAAGCTAATAAATACCACATTATAAAACCGACAGACGCAGGTGTTCCGGTGTTTATGACCGGTTTTAAGATCTACCCGAACTGGGGATTTGATCTCTCAAGTGTTAACGGCTATGATATGGGAGTATTTCCGGGGACCGGGCAACTCATCAGGAATGCTCATTTAGGACAATATAGTGATCAGCATCATACTGCATTATGGACGGCTACTATGACCAGACATTTTGATACTTCTCCTTCAGTTAGTGTCAGGGGCTTAACGATGATTCCGGATAAAGGGCAACCTGATGTACCGGATCCGGGTTATCCCAATATCCGGGGAAGATATTTTTATATGCCCATGTCCGGAATGTATACTTCAGATGCCAATGGATGCCGATGTATAAAAGACCCGCTGTATAAGGTCAATGATTATGATTTTCCAACGGAATATATACCTGCTGCAGTGCCAGATTACAAGGAAGGAATCAATAATCCTAATACCTATCTGGCTACAAAAAGTACACAGCCCTATACCGTGGAAATTCCTGTCAGTAAAGCTTTCTCGGTGCAAAGTCAGGTGCTGAATAATCCCAATATATTGATTTCCTCAAGCTTCAATAATCTGAAAGCCAATGTTCTCTGGACTACCAATGTCAACCTCATTAGCAGTGTTTCCATAGTCAATCCATCTCCGTCTACACTTCAGGATATCAGATTTTCACGCATATCAGTAGAGATACGGCCTAACCAAAGTGGAAATGCAGTTATAACACTGCATAACGGAAGCATTACAAACCCTGTATACTGGAGCTGGCATATCTGGATTACGAATACTCCTGTGGTTTCTTACGCATATACAACAGAGCTGCCGGTCAAAGAAGCAGTGAATTATGTAAATTATGTAAACAAAGCAGATATCGTACTGATGACTGAATTTCTGGACCGGAATATAGGTGCTTTGTCTGCTTTTCCCAATGTTGAAAATCCGTTAACTCCTACTGCTGCTGAGCTTTCAGAGATAAGAGCATCTACAGGATTGCATTACCAATGGGGAAGGAAAGATCCTATTCCCACATTTCAATATGCGGATAACCGAGCTTCTTTCAATGTATTTTTAGGGAAGGTTCATGATAATGGCAGCATTTCATATACTACACTTTCAGCTGCAACCTATAATAACCTTTCGGCAGGATATATAGTTCCTTATGATACATATGCTCCCGCTTCGGGTATTCAGGGAATAGATAAACCGATTGATAAAGTGAATAAAATAATATCTTATTCAGTGCAGAACCCTTTGGCTTTTATGATACCAAGTACCTTTTCACCATTTAACAGTTCGTCGCCCAACTATACCAATGGAACAGACTGGGTTGCTAATGAGCCCAATCTTGCTCCGGAAAGATGGGGAAGAGGTGGAGGGAAATCTCCTTTCGATCCATGTCCTGAAGGATGGAGAATTCCGGATCTTACCAGTGTAGCGCTGGTTTCCGGACAGGATTTTGGACAGACTCCATGGTATAAAAAGGATAAAAATATAGCGACCTCCTATAGTATTGTGACCGACTATAAGGGAATTCGTGTGAGAAATCCATCTACCACTTCTACAATCGGGTATCAGTTTTTAGATAATACGTATAGCATTGGAAATTATCCTGACTCAGGTTCCCGGGCATTCAGAAATGTTGTAGGTAATCAGTCTCCACAAGGAACTTTTAATGTGGTGAATTTTCAGTATGCAGGAATATGGACGGATGCACTGGCTTCAAATTATCTGGGAAGAGCTGTTAATGTATTATTTGATGCGGCTTCTGCTGCCAATCGCCTGATAGCCTTTCATGATAATAATGATCCATATTTTGGAATGGGCTGCCGGTGTGTAAGAATTAAATATAATGCTCTTGGAAAAGAAGAAGGACCTGCTTCCAAATTTGTAATCACTGCGCTGAGGAATGGTATAGGAAGTTCCGTGGGGTTCAGTACTATAGAGCTTAAAACGGAAACCAGGCATATTTCAGTGTTTCCCAATCCTTTTAAAGATATTCTTTACCTTAAAGAATCGGAAAATAAGGACTACACCTATGAAGTATTTGATGTTTCCGGAAGACTTGTGAAATCGGGAACATTTGAAAATAAACAAACAGATCTTTCCTCTTTAGTTCCGGGAGGATATTTAATAAGAATAAATAATTGTGAAGCTGTTGTGAAAATTATAAAAAGGTAAATCTGTAGTAATAGAGCCCAAAAAAGCAGAATAAATAGGTTTATTCTGCTTTTTTGGGAGAATACATATATTCTGTGTCTATAACAGTTGATGAAAAATTCTATATCCCTTAAGATTGATAAGTTGGTAACATGCTAAAACATACAATATAAAGGACTTGATTAGTCTGAAGGGGTTTGTCATCATGCGCGCTTAAGAAATCTAATTGTCAAATTAAACGAATAGAACAAAAAGTATATAATAAAAAAGCTTTACTTTTGCAAAAAATTTTTAGAATGTCGAAAAATTTAGTAATCGTCGAGTCCCCGGCAAAAGCAAAAACTATTCAGAAATATTTAGGAAAGGATTTTGAAGTGAAATCCAGTTTCGGTCATATCCGGGACTTACCTAAAAAAGGTATGGGAATAGATCTTGCCACATTCAGTCCCGATTACGAAGTTTCTGCAGATAAAAAGAAATTGGTGACAGAATTAAAAGCTGCAGTAAAGAAGGCCGAAATGGTTTGGCTGGCTTCCGATGAAGACCGCGAAGGAGAAGCTATTGCCTGGCACTTAGCAGATGAGCTAAAGCTGAAGCCTGAAAACAGAAAAAGAATTGTTTTCCATGAGATTACTAAAAATGCCATTCTAAAAGCAATTGACAACCCCAGAGATATTGACCAAAACCTGGTGAATGCTCAGCAGGCAAGAAGAGTACTGGATAGAATTGTAGGTTTTGAAATGTCTCCTGTTTTATGGAAGAAGGTAAAGCCGGGATTATCCGCAGGAAGAGTTCAGTCTGTAGCGGTAAGATTAATTGTTGAAAGAGAAAAAGAAATCCGAGAGTTTGTTCCAAAAGCAAGCTTTAAGCTAGACGGGATCTTCCTGAATAATACAGAACAGGAAATTGCCGCTAAGCTGAAAAAAGATTTCGAAAAAGAACAAGATGCAGAAAAGTTCCTTGAGCAGGCAAAAACTACAGAGTTCAAAGTACTGAATGTGGAAACAAAACCTGGTACACGCTCTGCATCTGCTCCGTTTACCACTTCTACATTACAGCAGGAAGCTTCGTCAAGATTAGGATATAATGTGACCAATACCATGCGTCTGGCACAGAGGTTATACGAAGAGGGATACATTACCTATATGAGAACTGACTCGGTAAACCTTTCTCAGGAAGCTATTGAAGGAGCTAAAAAGCAAATCATATCAGAATACGGAGCAGAATATTCTTCTCCAAGAAATTATACTACAAAATCAGCATCAGCACAGGAAGCTCACGAAGCGATCCGTCCTACGGACTTTGGAGTGAAAAGTATAGGTGATGCACAGTTGAGTAAGCTATATCAGTTGATTTACAGAAGAACGTTGGCTTCTCAGATGTCTAATGCTAAAATTGAAAAAACGGTAATTGAAATCGGAAATGCATCTTTACCACATCATTTTGAAGCACAGGGAGAAGTTATTATTTTTGATGGTTTCCTGAAAGCTTATGGTATTGTAAAGACGGAAGATGAAGATGATGAGAACAACGAAAAGTTATTGCCAAAAGTAAAGGTAGGTGAAATACTAAGCTATAAAAGTATTACTGCCACAGAAAAGTTTACAAGACCGAGTGCAAGATATACGGAAGCCGGTTTGGTAAGAAAACTTGAAGAATTAGGGATTGGGAGACCTTCTACCTATGCTCCTACTATTCAGACGATTCAAAATAGAGAATATGTAGACAAGCGTGAGATTGAACCACAGACCCGTGAAGTGATTAAAATGTCTTTGGTAAAAGATAAAATCAAAAAAGTAGTTCTTGACGAGAAATTTGGTGGTGATAAAAATAAATTCATTCCTACAGATATTGGAGAAGTTGTTAATGACTTCCTGACCGATAATTTTAAAGAAATCTTAGATTATGGTTTCACGGCAAGGGTAGAAGAGAGTTTTGATGAAATTGCAAGTGGTGATCAAAAGTGGAAAGAAATGATGACCAATTTCTATTCAAAATTCCACCCAAGAATTGAAGATGTAGAAGAAAATGCTGACCGTGCAACTGGAGACAGATTATTGGGAGTAGATCCTAAAACAGGTAAAAATGTTCACGCCAGAATTGGAAGATTTGGAGCGATGATCCAGATTGGAGAAACTGACGATGAAGAAAAACCAATCTTTGCTTCATTGATGACCGGCCAAAATATAGCCACGATTACTTTTGAAGAAGCTATAGAATTGTTCAAATTGCCTTTTGACTTAAATGAATTTGAAGGGCATGCTGTTTCTGTAGGGGTAGGAAGATTTGGACCTTATGTAAAATGGGGCGATACTTTCATCAGTATCCCTAAAGGTGAAGATCCTTTATCTGTGAGTCAGAGCCGTGCAGAGGAAATTATCAACGAAAAGAAAAAAGCCGATGCGCCGATTGCCACTTACAAAGGGGAACCGGTGACCAAAGGAGCAGGAAGATTCGGTCCGTTTATCAAATACAAAGATATCTTCATCAATGTTCCGAAGAAATATAATTTTGACAACCTTTCTCAAAGCGATATCAATGAACTGATTGATGCTAAGCTGGAAAAAGAAGCGAACCGTTATATCCAGCAGTGGGAAAAAGAAAAAATATCTCTTGAAAACGGAAGATGGGGGCCTTTCATCAAATTTGGAAAAGCAATGTTTAAAATTCCAAAGAAAAACGATGATACAAAATATGATGCTGAAGAATTGAAGGATATTTCTCTGGACGAGGTGAAAAAATGGATTACCGCTCAGGATAAAAATGCCTTTGCAGAAAAGAAAAAACCTGCTGCCAAAAAAACTGCCGCTGTAAAGAAAACAGCAACAGCTAAAAAGCCAGCTGCTAAAAAGAAGTAATATTAAAATAATAATACAAAGCCGTTAACAAATAGTGTTAACGGCTTTTTTTATGAATAAAAGCACTAAAGAGGTGAGGAGTTGCTATGGTTTTTTTGTATGTTTGTTAGATAAAGCAATTAGTAAATTATCACCTTATCAAATTTTTTGAATTAATATGGATTTTGAAGACTTTATCATTTCACCAAGAAATTTCAAAGCAGAAACCTGGCAGATTGGAAGTCGAATTACAAAAGATATAAAAGAGGACAGTATTGTACTTTTATTTGTATCAGATTACAGAGGAGCAGGCGGTGAAGCAGAGGTACAGGATTTTACAGCAGTAAGAAAGGAGTTTTACAAACTTTCTCAGCTTGATTTTGAAATTCCTATTGTAGATCTTGGAGATTTGGTTTCAGGAAAATCTGTTCAGGACACCCATTACATTTTACAGGAAGTTTTGTCGGCCTGTCATTATAAAAGAGCGATTCCTGTCATTATAGGAGGTTCCAACGACTTTGCCTTTTCTTTATTTTCTGCATTAAATTTTCATCAGAAAAGTCTCAATTTTACTCAGATCAGTAATATGATTTCCCTTAAGCAGGGAGAAGAAATTAATGAGTATACGTTTTTAAGCAAAATTTTTGGAGCAAAAAATTTTTCTATTAAAAATTACCACCATTTAGGATATCAGAAACATTTAAATGAAATAGATTCTGTTCGGCTGATTAAGGAAGTAGAATTTGATATTATCCGTTTGGCTGAAATGATGAACTCTACTGAAAAGACAGAGCCTTTCTTCCGAAGAGCAGATCTTGTAACTGTAAATTGCGATGCTATTGAAAGTTTCAGTGAGCCTTTTTCTATGAATCCTCAGGTGAACGGGTTGAATAGAAGAGAAATTTGTGCCTATATGAAAGAAATAGGGCTGAGTGAAAATCTGAAATCTGTAGGAATCTTTAATTATAATATCTATTCTGAAAATCAACTGAATCACCAGTTACTAGCTCAAATGCTCTGGTACCTGACTGAAGGTATTAATATTCAGAGATCACATCCGAAAGAAAGACATCATGAAATATTCTATGTGTTAGTTGATGACAGGCAGTATGCTTTCAAACGGGATACTTTCAGTAATTTATGGTATTTTGGTGAGGATGAGAATATAGAAAACTGTATTCCGTGTTCCCGAAAAGATTTTGATGATGCCAAAAAAGGCTGGCTGAATGCAAGGCTGACGAAAATTTAATGTATGATAAATACTCTTTCAAAAGTTTCCATCATTGTTCCTGTGTATAATGTCGAAAATTATTTGACAAAATGCCTCGACTCTTTGGTTAATCAGAGTTTTCAAAACATTGAAATTCTTGTGGTGAATGACGGCAGTAAGGACCGTTCTGAAGATATCATTAATGAATATTCTCAAAAATATCCTGAAAAAATCAAAGCTTTCACTAAAGAAAATGGTGGCCTAAGTGATGCCCGTAACTTTGGAATTGACAGGGCAACAGGTGATTATATTGGGTTTGTGGACAGCGATGACTATGTTACAGAAACAATGTTTGAAGAAATGCTTCTTCTGGCAGAAAAGCATCAGGCTAAAATGGTGATCTGCAATATCCAAAAAGTAGATCAGAATGGAGAAATTACCCAGAAGCTGACCCAAATACCTCATATGCCTGAGGAGATAGACCTTGAAAAAAACTTTTCTGTTTTTTCAGATATCAGCTATTTTGCCTGTAACAAATTGTTTAAAAAAGAACTCTTTCATCAGAAAAGATTTAAGAAAGGGGTACACTTTGAAGATATTCAACTTATTCCACAGCTTTTGCTAGAATGCAAAAAAATTGCTCAAACTCAGAATTACCATTATCAGTACCTTGAGCGTACAGACTCCATTACAAAGACCCATACTGAAAAAGGACTTGATATGCTGAAAGCAGTAGCAGATGTTGAAAATATCTTTAATGAATCCCAATACACCCATAAAAGAAAAGAGCTGAAAAATTTTCAGATTTTTGAAGGGGTTTATTCATTTCTGGCGTATCTGGCATTCGTTAAAAAAGATGAAGTGTTTTATGAAATGGCTGAACAACTGGATGTTTTCATGAAAAAAAGACATATAAAAATTCAAGATATATTGAACTATAGTCGTTTTGGTAAGAATTATCTTTTATCTTTGCCAGTGAAAAAAAAGATTTTTTATCTGTTATTTTTTGCGGGGCAGAAGAAACTGATAAGAAAATTAATGTAAACACAAATGTAAGTACTATTGTTTCGGATAGTAACGTTATGATGTAGATGATTCGTTGTATCTATATGATGATTTTTCAAACGAGGCATGAGTAACTGAATAAGAAAAAAATGAAAAATTTTGAATTGTTCTTAAGCGGATCGGGGATACCTATTTTCTATGTGAAGATAGGTTTAGGTTTTATATTCTCCTTTTTAATCACTTTTTTTTCTGTACCTACCATTGTAAAGATTTCAAGAAGAAAGAATCTGATGGATGAACCTGGAATAAGGAGTTCACATCTCAGAAAAATTCCGAATCTTGGCGGTATAGCGATCTTCTATTCCATAGGGATCTGTGCTTCTATTTTTGCCTACGAGCTGTTTGATCTCTATAAGTTCTTATTTGCATCATTAATTATCCTGCTATATGTAGGGGTAATGGATGATATTGTCGTGATGAGGGCTTATAAAAAGCTTGTGGCACAAGTAATTGTATCTTCATTGGTTGTTATTGGATCAGATATCAGAATCCGAAGTTTATTTGGAATATTTGGAGTATACGAACTGAGCTACTTCGTAAGTGTTGTATTCAGTATTATTACTTTCATTGTTCTTATCAATGCATTCAACCTGATAGATGGTATAGACGGTCTTGCAGGAGGATATTCTGTGATTTGCAGTGCCCTGTTCGGAATAAGCTATTACAGACTTGGAGAATATAATTATCCATTGGTTATTTTATCTGTTGTGATCATAGGAACTGTTTTGGCATTTCTGTATTATAATCTGTCAAACTATAGAACCAATAAAGTATTTATGGGGGATACAGGATCTATGTTGCTAGGCTTTTTGTTAGCATTCACATCTATCTGCTTTATTGATATTTTTATTGATAAAAAACTGGCAGATGTACCAAGATATCACTTACAATCTGCACCCGTTGTGGCTGTGGCTATTTTAATTCTGCCTATTGTAGATACGTTAAATGTAATTATGATAAGGCTTTACAATAAAAAGTCACCTTTTGATGCAGATAAAAACCATATTCACCATAAGCTGCTGAAACTTGACCTTACCCACAGGAGATCAACCTTCTATATCATTCTTTACTATCTCATGATTGTAGGGATTGCTTATTATTTAAGACATATGAATGTAAATCTACTGCTACTGGTTATTATTTCACTGGGCTTTTTGGGAGCTTATTTACCGGATTTATTGTATCGGTTAAGAAATAACAAAAATTAACAATTTAATCTTTACTTTTGTAAACATATTTTAACATGATGAAGAACTTTAAGTATTTATTTTTAATATTACCCTTTTTAATTACTTCCTGCATCACAACAAAGGATGTGCGATATTTACAGCCAAGTGAGAGTCTTGTCATAAACGAAGAAGGTCTTGTTCCCTACAATATCCCTGTTTATAGGATTACTAAAAATGATATCCTCAATTTAAACATCGTTACCACTCCTAAAGGAGATGCTGCCCAGTTTTATTCTGCCTATAATGCATCCGGAGGAGTAGGTATTCCCGTTTTGAATAATGCCGCTTCCGGAATAGGAAGAACTAGTGGAGGAACTGGAGAAGGTTCCAGTTTTGGAGGAAATACAAGCTTTTATTTTAACGGTTTAAAAGTAGACTCTAATGGTGATATCAATGTTTTTGGAGTAGGCTATATAAAAGCTGAAGGAAGAACGTTGGATGATATAAGCAAGGAAATTCAAGGAAAAGTAAATGAAAACTTTCAGGATGGTAAATCTGAAGTAAGATTAAATACGAACGGAATTACCTACTATATTCTTGGAGATGTAGAAACTACCGGTATTTCAGGTGAAAAAGTGGCGCATAAAAATACAATGACTATTACCGAAGCTTTAGCCATAAATGGTGGGCTGAACAGAACAATCGACCGGAAAAATGTTGTAATTCATAGAAAATTACCGGAAGGAATTAAAATTGCTAAAATAGACCTTACCCGGGAAGATCTTATGAATTCTCCTTTTTATTATGTGCAGAATGGAGATGAAATTTATCTGAACACGAGAAAGAAAAGCTTGAACGGATTCGGAAAAGATCCTATTCAGACACTACTTACCAGTGTGACGGCAATTACAACTGCATTGACTTTATATACAATCCTACAAAAACTTTAATCCTATGATTCCAGGAAAAGACGAAAAAGTAGGAAAAAATGACTCCTCAAAAGAAAAGTATGGGGTGTTTGCATTATTTGATATTGAACATTTTGTAAGAAGAATAATTAAAAACTGGTATTGGTTTGTATTTATGCTGTTTATTGGATATGCCATTTCTTGGATATACAGTAAATATTACGCGCAGAATATATTTGCATCAGATATATCCTTAAGTACTTCAAACAATACTGCCAGCTTTTTACAACCCACTCAGGCAAGCCAGTCCATTAATTTTATCTGGGGGCAAAATGGTAACCAGGACGGAATATTTTTAAAGAAAATGCTTTTATCACGATCTCACAATGAGTTTTTGGTAAAAGAGCTGGATCTGTTTGTTAATTATTCTACCAAAGGGCTTATAAAGTCTACCTATTTGGACAAAGATGACTCTCCGGTATTTCTTGAGATTGATAAAAAACATCTTCAGCAGACCCATTACCCCATTACCCTAATTCCAAAAGGAAATGGAACATATGAGGTGGTTCTTCCGGAAGAAGGAGAATCTACCAACTTATACAGCTACGAAGCAGAAAACTTTCAGGCCATTAGACCTTATACCCGACCTGCTAATAAAATTATCAGGATAAATGAATGGTATAATTCTCCTAACTTAAGATTTAAGCTGGTTCAAAACTTGGTAACTCCTAAAATCAAATTTGAGAATATCATTATTAATCTGAATACTGTCAATGAAAGTGTTAATGATATTGTTTCTACAATTGCTGTAGATTTCGATAAAGAAATCAGTACGATAATGGTTATTGTAAAGAAAGGGTACAATCTGAACAGTACTGTAAACTTTCTTAATAAGTCTGTGGCTGAACTTCAGAAAAAAAGACTTGCTGATAAAAATATAGTGAACAAAAACACGGAAGCTTATCTGCAGGGGAACTTAAGTAATATAAGAAAGAAGTTAGATTCAAGTGCTAACGTGCTGAATTATTTAAAAACATCAGAGAAACTTTATAATATTAAAGACAGGGATGAGAAGTCTCTTGATAAAATAAAAGAGCTTGAATCCAGAAAAGCTGATCTTATCAGTAAAATAAGTTCACTCAATACAATTAAGAATACCCTTCAATCCCAGGATTTCGACAAAATGATCGGAACTAATGCAGCAGGCTTCGAAGATGGTATGTTCTCTGCTTCTGTTACCGAACTGAAGGCTTTATATGCTAAAAGATCAGAAATGGCTTTAATTTATAAAGCGAATTCTGAACCTATGAAAGAAATCAACCGACTTATTAATGAGTCGAGAATGGGGGCATCAAATAGTCTGAGAAATTATTATACTAAATACTATGATGAGATCAATAAAATTGATCGGGATGTCTCAGATGCCAATTCAGACCTTGCTTTATACCCTGAAAAAGAAAGAAAATATCTGGATGCAGAACGAGGGTATAATATGATAGAAGCTACCTATAACAGTCTTTTGGGAAGGCAGAATGATACACAGATGAGAATGGCGACCAACCAGTCTGATATCACGGTTATTGACCCTGCTAAGAATTTAGGCCAGAACCCTATCGCTCCCAATATAAAACTGGCTAAGATTATTATTATATTAGGAATGTTACTTCTTCCTCTTTTATTTATTTTAATAGGAGAACTTCTGGATAATAAGGTGAGAAATATTAAAGAACTATTAAGTGCCACTAAGATTCCACTACTGGGTGTTATCGGAAATAATAGTAACGAAAATATGCTTACTGTTTTGGAACAGCCAAAATCATCAGTCTCAGAAGCGTTTAGAGGAATAAGAGCGAGTATGAGGTTCCTAATGAATAATGAAGAAGAAAAAGGGAAGGTAATATTGGTAACTTCTTCCATTGGTGGAGAAGGAAAGACTTATGTTTCTATCAATTTAGCTTCTGTAATTGGTCTGAGTGATAAAAAAGCAATCCTCCTGGGAATGGACCTTAGAAAGCCTAAGATCTTTGGAGACTTTAAAATTGACAATAAATATGGGATTTCAAACTACCTGACAGGAGAAGTAGAAATAGACCAGATTATCAATAAAACGAGAATCCCAAATCTGGATGTAGCGACCTCCGGGCCCATTCCGCCAAATCCTTCTGAACTTTTAATGAGCCAGAGAAATATTAAATTTTTGGAAGAACTAAAGGAAAAATATGATTTCATTATTATAGATTCTCCGCCGGTAGGTCTGGTTGCAGATTCTTATGAACTGATGAAATATTCTGACGCCAATATCTATGTCGTTCGTCATGAGTATACCGAAAAATATATGCTTAAAATGATTACCGATAAGTATCATAATAATGAAATTAATCATCTAGGGCTTATTTATAATGATTATAATACAAAACAAGGTTACGGCTATGGTTATGGCTACGGTTACGGCTATGGGTACGGTTATTTTGATGAAGATAAAAATTATAAAGAACCATTGTTGATCAGGATAAGGAACAAAGTGCAGACAATGTTTAATAAAAAATAGAGCTTTAAACCCTCATATAATGGGGGTTTTTCTATATATTATGTATTTTCAATCTGTGAAAAAAAGAATATTTTTGCCACTTTATCGTTTACTTTATAACAAATTATGTTTTTTTGTTTATTTTTAACTAAACATTAAGATTATCATTAATATAAAAATGTTTTATATTTGCAAAAATTAAATTTTAAAATAACCATAAATCCATATTCTTTTATGAATAAAAAATTATTGTTTAGCTTCCTTGCTCTCCTTGGAGTAGTAAGTGTTAAGGCACAAAGAAACGAATTGGGGATTCGTCTAGGTATGAGTAACCTAGTGGGAGATGTAGGAAGTACGAATTATATTTTACAAAAGCCGTTGGATTTAAATAAAGTTTCAGATTGGGGATTCCCATTTTATGGAGGATTATTATATAGATTTAATTTTAATCCGCACCAGACTGTTAGATTGGACTTAGGGTATAACCAGATTCAGTTTAGCGACAAGGTTGCGAAAGAAGAATACAGAAAAAACAGAAACTCATTTGGAAAGAATAATGTGTATGAAGCAAGCTTAATGTTTGAATACAACTTTTTTCCAATAAATAACGAGCAGATAAGCATGGTAAGTCCATATATTTTCGGAGGTATCGGAGCTTTAATGTTTGATGCTCCTAAGGCTACTCTTATGAATGATTTCAGAAGAGATGCAGATGGAGTAGCACAAGCTCCTATCAATGAATTGGACTTTAAAACTTCCACAGAATATTCATTAGGAAAAAAAGTGACAATGCATATTCCTTTTGGTGTTGGTTTGAAATATAAATTTAACCATTCTTGGGCTATATTTGCAGAGGCTACATTTAGATATACGTTGACTGATCAGCTGGATCATAGCAAAGTGCTTTCTAAAGATATCAAAGCTTCTTATAATGCAGATATTTTAGACCCTACCACCGGAGGTTCATTATTGCAGTCAGGAAACTATTATGCTGTTGCTAAAGAAAGAGAGGAGGAGTTTATTAAAAAAAGAAATATTGGAGATGATAGATCTAATGATTGGATGAATACTTTCAGTTTAGGACTGACTTTTTCATTCGGAAGACCTCCATGTTATTGTGATTAATTAATATGTCGTTGATTAAAGATAAAATAAATTCTGAGAATTTACCGAAACACGTGGCTATCATTATGGATGGCAATGGAAGATGGGCAAAATCTCGTGGCGAAGAAAGAACTTTCGGCCACAAAAATGCCATTAATGCTGTAAGAAATGCCATTAATGCATGTAATGAGATCAATATTCCCTATTTAACTCTTTATACGTTCTCTTCAGAAAACTGGAGCCGTCCTGCTGAAGAAGTAAATAGCCTTATGAATCTACTGGTTGAGACTCTACTGCTTGAGGCAGAAGAGATCTTCAGTAAAGGATTAAGGATGCATGTCATAGGGAATTTGGAAAAACTGCCTACATTAGTAAGAGAACAATTGCTGCGTGTGGTAGAACTTACAAAAGAAAACACAAAAGGAAACTTAGTATTGGCTATAAGCTATGGTTCACAAAATGAAATTTTGAACGCCATAAAGAATATAAGTTCTGATGTAAAAGAAGGAAAAGTAGAGGTAGAGAATATTGATGAAAAATTATTCGAAAACTATCTGTATACAAAAGACTTTCCTCCTGTAGATTTGCTGATAAGAACCAGTGGAGAAATAAGAATAAGTAATTTTCTTCTTTGGCAGATCGCCTATGCAGAATTACAGTTTTTAAATGTTCTATGGCCGGATTTTACCAAGGATATCTTCTTCCAGTGTATTGTAGATTATCAAAACAAAGAAAGAAGATACGGATTAACCGGTGAGCAACTAACAGGCCAATAAAATTTTAAGAAAAGAAAGACTCGATAAAATGAAGTTTAGACTATTACCCATCATTATGTTTGCTGCTTCTGCGCATTTTTATGGACAAGTAACTCCACAGGATAGCACAAAAGTAAACAATGCTGTGCATGCAGAAAGTGAAGTAGGTACTTATACACTTAAAGACATTGTTGTAGATGGGGTAAAAAAATATACACCAGCTCAAATCTTACGATTTACAGGATTATCCAAAGGAGAAAGCGTAGATATTCCAGGGCAAAAAATCAGCAATGCTGTTAAAAAGCTATGGGATACGCAATCTTTTTCCGAAGTGGAAGTTTACGTTCAAAGTATTGAAGGGCAAACTGTAATTCTTAGATTCTATCTGGAAGACCTTAAAGAACTTGGAGAAGTTAAATTCAAAGGGAAAGGAATCGGTAAATCTAAAAGCGAAAAACTTGCTAAGGATAATAATCTGAAACCGGGAACTAAAATTACCCAGAATTTAATCTCAAGCCTTAAAACAAACATCCCAAAAGACTATATTAAAAAAGGTTTTGCAGATGCTAGAATTAACATTGAAGATAAAGTCAATGCAGGAGATCCTGCATTAGTAGACTGGACGATCAATGTAGATAAGGGTAAAAGAATAAAAATTGATCATATTGAATTTGAAGGTAACGAAAGTGTTACAGACAGTAAACTTAGAAATAAGGCCTTCAAAGAAACTAAGCAAAAGCGTTTTGGTATCGGAGGAATTTTGAAGTCTTCAAAATTCATTGAAGACAAATACCAGGAAGATAAGCGTGGCCTGATCAATTATTATAACTCCTTAGGATACAGAGATGCGAAAATCGTTTCAGATTCCGTATGGAGAAATAAGAGAAATAATTACGAAATCAATGTAAAGTTGAATGAAGGTAAAAAGTATTATATCGGGGATGTTACATTCACTGGAAATACTGTGTATCCTACAGATTACTTACAGAGATTGTTAGGATATAAGAAGGGAGATATTTACGATGCAGTAGGATTCAACAAAAAAGTTGGAGAAGATGGTGGTAAAGAAGATGATTCAGATATTAAATCTGTATACATGAATAATGGATACCTTTTCTCTAATGTAACCCCAATAGAAAAATCCGTAACGGGGAATGCCGTTAATCTGGAAATCAGAATTACCGAAGGAGAACAGGCTACATGGAATAAAGTAACATGGCAAGGGAATACCACAACCCATGACCACGTTATATTGAGAGCTTTAAGAACAAGGCCTGGTGACCTTTTCAAAAAGACGGAAATCAAAAGAACGTATTTTGATCTTGCCGGGATGTCTTTCTTTGATCCACAACAGATCGGACAGGACATTCAGCCTAACCAGCAGGATAATACCGTAGATGTTAACTGGAAGCTTGTAGAAAAAGGATCTTCCCAGGTTCAGCTGCAGGCAGGATATGGTGGTAACAGCTTTATTGGTACTTTAGGATTGACGTTTAATAACTTCTCCCTAAAGAATTTTCTTAAATTTAAAGACTTTAAACCAGTACCTCAGGGTGATGGACAGACGTTATCTATCCAAATGCAGGCAGGACAATATTTCCAAAACTATGGTATTTCATTTACTGAACCATGGTTATTCGGAACAAAACCAACTGCACTTTCTGTAAGTTTAAATAACTCAAGAGTAAGATACAGTGATAATTTAGGAAACTCACAAAAGTTAAATATCTTCTCGGCATCTGTTGGATTAAACAGATATTTGAACTGGCCTGATGATTACTTCTCATTGTATACAGGTGTTCAGTTTCAAAAGTATAACTTCAGTAATTATCCTTTCCAGTTTGGAGATACTACAGAATATTATGGAGATGCTAATAACTTTAGTATCAATGTAGGGTTGAGCAGAAACTCAGCAGGTATTGACCCTATTTTCCCTACAACAGGTTCTAATATTGAGCTTTCTGCAAAGCTGACCCCTCCATATTCATTGTTTGGTAAAAAAGATTATTCTACAATGGCTGCCATCGATAAATATAAGTGGATGGAATTCTATAAAATTAAGTTCAAGGCAGATGTATATAATGAAATTGCCGGAAAGTTAGTTTTAAGATCTTCTGCTGAAATGGGATTCATGGACGGTTACAACAGCAATTTAGGGGCTCCGCCATTTGAAAGATTTTATATGGGAGGAACCGGTCTTTTCGGAGGTAGATATGATGGTCGAGAATTAATTCCTTTAAGAGGTTATGAAAATGCTTCTAACTACGGAGGAGATGCTTCTCAGGGAGACATCACTCCAAAAGGAGGTGGAACAATCTATAACAGATTTACTTTAGAATTGAGATATCCGATTTCAATGAATCAGACAGCTAAGATTTATGCATTAACGTTTGCTGAAGGAGGTAATGTTTGGAATTCTTGGGGAAATTATAATCCTTTCCAGCTGAAGAGATCAGTAGGAGTAGGGGTAAGGGTTTATATGGGAGCGTTTGGATTGATTGGATTTGATTTCGCTTATGGATTTGATAAGACAATTTCCGGAACAGACCCATCAGGCTGGAAGACTCACTTCTTGATGAACCAATCATTATAATTATAAATATGAAAAACTTTAAAGTAACTTTCACATTCGTATTGCTTTTATTGTTTGGGCTTAATAATGCTCAGAAAATAGGAGTGGTGGATACTGATTATATTTTAAATAAATTACCTCAGTATAAAGAAGCCGAAGCAAGATTAAACTCACAGATCGATACATGGCAGTCAGAACTTCAAAATCTGCAATCAGAGTATGAAAGAAAGAAATCTGCATTTGAAAGTGAAAAAGTATTATTGATAGGAGATCAGTTAAAGCTAAGAGAAAAAGAAGTAGTAGATCTTGATAAGAATGTTAAAACAACTACCAGTCTTCGTTTTGGCGCCAATGGTGAAATTACAAAACTGAGAACAAATCTTGTTTTACCGTTCCAGGATCAGATATGGAATGCTATTAAAACAATGTCTGAGAAAAATGGTTTGGGCATAGTTCTTGATAAAAGCAATAACATTAGTGTTATTTTTCTCCAAAAAAAATATGATTTTACAGACAAGGTCTTAGACATTTTGTTGAAAGGAACTGATAAGAAAGAAAAAACGAATAGCAAAAAATAAAAATTAATTATCAAATTAACTTTTGCTTAAATTTGAAGTCTAAAAACAAATTAAATTATTTATTATACCAGTTATGAAAAAATTAAGTGTATTATTTGCAGCAGTAATGATGGTTGTATCGGTAGGTATGGCAAAAGCTCAAAAAATTGCTACTTTAGATGTGATGGGAGTTCTTAATGCAATGCCTGAAAAGAAAAAAGCAGATGCTGATATCAAAACATTCTTGGATACTAAACAAGCTGAGATCAAGAAAAAAGCTGATGCAGGGCAAGTAAAACTAAAGCAGTATACTGAAGAAGCTCCTAAAAAGACTGCAGACGAAAACAAAGCTAGAGAAGCTGAATTACAAAAAATTCAGGAAGAAATAGCTCAAATGCAGGATAAAGCTCAAAAAGATCTACAAGCAAAACAAGATGTAGCTTTCGCACCTATTGAGAAAAAACTAAACGATGCAGTAGAAAAAGTAGCTAAAGCTAGCGGATATGATTATATCATGGATGCAAATTCAGCAGCATTTGTTTACAAAGCAGGACCAGATGCTACTGCAGCTGTAAAGAAAGAATTGGGAATTCAATAATTTCTGCGAATTAACAAAGATTTATAAAACTAACCGCCTCTTTTAGAGGTGGTTTTTTTATTTTTGCGGAATGGAAAAAGAAGTATCAACCACGGTTAAAGTTAGGTTTAGTGATTGTGACCCAATCGGACATTTAAATAATGTAAAATATTTGGACTATATGTTCAATGCAAGAGAGGATCATGTAGAAACATTTTATGGATTTACCTATGAGGAATATACTAAACAGACTGGCTGTACTTGGATCGCAATTCAAAATGAAATTGCCTATTTAAAAGAAGTAAGATACAATACCCAGGTCGTAATAAGCAGTAAAACAATAGAAATACAGGATAGAACAGCTAAAGTAGAAATTCTGATGAAAAGCTTGGACGAAAAAACCGTTCATGCTGTGCTTTGGGTAACGGTTATTTATTTCAATATTAAAACCAGAAAATCAGAAATTCATCCTGAAGATATCAAAGAGACATTCCATAAGTTTTATGTAGATTTAGAGCAGAAAGACTTTCAGCCAAGAGTTAAATTCCTGAGATCTCAAAACGCAAGGAATTCTTAAAATTGAGGATTAATCTTTTTTGATAATTTAAAATAATATATAAATGAAGAAAATACTAGTAATAGGAAGCAATGGACAATTAGGAAATTGTATTAGAAAAATTGCTCCCGATTTTGAAAATACATATGAATTCTTATTTACAGATTCAAAAACCTTAGATATTACAAACGAAGAGCAGGTTAATGACTTTTTTTACGATAACAAGCCTGACTATTGCATCAACGCTTCAGCTTATACAGCGGTAGACCTGGCAGAAAAAGAGAAAGAAAAAGCATTTGCTGTAAATGCTGAAGGAGTAGCTCATCTTGCTCAGGCTTGTACAGATTATAAAAGTATATTAATTCATGTCTCTACAGACTATGTTTTTGATGGAGATACAAACCTGGCCTATTCAGAAGATGATTTTACAAGCCCTATAGGGGTATATGGTCAGTCAAAAAGAAAAGGAGAAGAGCTTGCTTTGGAAATTAATCCCCAAACTATTGTTCTGAGAACATCCTGGCTGTATTCAGAGTTTAATAAAAACTTTGTGAAGACCATGCTGAATTTATTTTCTCAAAAAGATGAGTTGGGTATAGTTGCCGATCAGTTTGGGCAGCCTACCAATGCCAATGACCTTGCTGAAGCAATAATGAACATTATTGAATCTCCGGTAAAAACTTTTGGTATTTTCCACTTCTCAAATTATCCGGAAACAACATGGTTTGAATTTGCCAAAAAAATTGCTGAGTTTTCAAAATCATCAGTAAAACTAAATCCTCTGACAACAGATCAATACCCAACCCCGGCAAAAAGACCGGTAAGAAGTACCATGTCATTGGATAAGATAGAAGAAACTTACCATATAGAAGCTAAACATTGGGAAAATAGCCTGGAAGAATGTGTAAGCATACTTTCACAACAATAATTTATAGAGTATATGAAAAATCTAGCAATCATCTTTTCTGTATTGTGCTTCCAGTTTTGGAATGCACAAAATGTTTACCTGATTAAGGTAGAAAAGACAAATGATAACCAGGATAAATTTCTATACCGGAAAGATGATACCCTATCAGAGACGATTTATTTAGGAGAAGTAGAAGTTCAGGGGTTTACAAAAGATGACGCTGGAATTTTTTCATTAGTGTATAAAAAGGCAAAGGAGATAGGTGCTAATGCATTTGCACTAAAACCTTTTGAAAATGTTGATGGAACTGCTCAGCCCTTTAATCCAGCCAACTATAAAATTGCGCTTTATTATACGCCCAAAGAAAAATGGGTAGGGAAGGACGGCATGCTGTATGTATTTGCCTCCTCAGAGAAAGCTCAGAAGATTAGTGTTAATCAGAAAGACTATACCTTACAACCCCGGACATTTATCAAAGTGAAAATTGTTCCCGGGGAAATCTATACCGTTTCAACGAAAAAACTTTTGGGTTCTACGATAAAAGTTCAGCCAAAAGATAATAAGGATAATATGTATTTTCAGATTTCATCTTTGAAAGTTAAATCAGATACTTCCGGAAATGGTGGTTTGAATCTTAAATCTGGTGATGTGCATGGTTTGGAGAAATCTTATGCCGAGTTTCTAAGCCTTATTTATAAAGATGATACACCATTAAAATAACAATATCCTATTTAATTCCTGTTTCTAAATACTAGAAGGCTAAATTTTATATCTTGTTTAAAATTTTTAACCCTGCGATCCAGTATGTTAGATTTAAATATTACATAATTGTAAATTTAAAGTTAAATAAACTTGTTTGGTATAGGTAAGTTGGCTTACCTTTGTCCCACTGAAAAACGAAAGATATTCAGTAAGCGCAGAAGAGCTTTTAGCTAAGCAGAAACGATATACTTTATAAGATAATAATTCTAAAAAATGCGATCAAAACTTTTTAAAAATAAAAGTTGCGAAA
>NZ_JAESIT010000015.1:0-133046 GCF_016756935.1 Chryseobacterium sp. KMC2 | reverse complement strand
CTCTATATGCATTTAATACATTGGTTTTACATCCTAGGGGTGTCACATCATTTATAATGATATTATCACCGAGTAAATTTTTAAATAATGCCTTATAAAATTCTTTATCAGCTTCCTTATCTTCAGTATAAATATCTATATCATTTCGGTATGAGAAAAATTTAGATATAGATTTGAGAGAATCAATTCCAAATTTTAACATAACTATAAATTTAAAGTGGCTAAATCATTACATAATGCACTAGAAAAATCATTAATAATGGCAGGTGAATGCGTTGCTATTATAAATTGGGTATTTGGACTAGCATCTATCAAAGATTTTACAAAAATTTCTTGCCATGATAAGTGTAAAGAAAGTTCAGGTTCATCTACAATAAATATTCCAGGATCATTCTTTGACTTTTCTACAAAATATATTAAATTTCCTAATAATATTAAGATTTGTTTTTCTCCTGAAGATAATTCGTAAATATTTACTTCATCATTGTTTTTTAGTTTTATTTTTAGTTCACCTTTAGGATCTATAATTAATTCCTTTCTACTTTCTTTAAGAAATTGATTAATAATTGTTTTAGTTTTTTCTATAGGCTCGTAAAGTTGCTGGATTTCGTCTTGATATTTTTTATTGAAACTTATTAGACTATCAATCTTTTTTAATTGTGGTTGATTATTAAACCATTTTTGAATAACATCAATATCGTTAACTCCTATATCTTTATTTTTTCTTTTCTGTACTTCATTGAATTCAGCTAATGTTACACTTAAACTATCAAAAAATTTATTAAGACTTTCTGTAATACCTTCAATTTTTAGATTTTTAAATGCCTCAGTAGCTTTTTCTCTTTTTTCAGATAACTCTTTTTTGTCTCTAAGAATATTAAATTCTTGTGATTCAATAAATTCAAATGTTTGCAGAAGTACTTTATTCTTAAATTCAGAATTTATTCTTGGCTGTTCAGATGCTATCAATCTGTAATAGTCGTAAATTACCTCTTGAATTTCAATAAGACTTCTGTTAAGATGATCATTTGTTGGATAATTATTATATTTTCTAGAGTAAAAGATTCGTGTAATTTTATCTATCTGATTACCTTCATAGATTCTTCGGTCTAATCCTAAGAAAAATGGAGTATTAAATTCTAAAATTTTTTTTGTAAATGTTAAATTTTCAAATTCTTCTATATGACTAGCACTAAGTTTTCTAAATTCTTCTGAAGTAATACCATCTAATTTTTTTAATTTATTTATTGTATTACTTATTTGAGATTGTTCACCAATTTTTAAACTCAATTTTAATTTATTATCATCTGTTTTTTTTGACTCAATAACGATCTTTTCATTATTATTAGAACATGTAACCTTAACATATTTATGTTCTATTGAATTTAAAAAATCAAATGAGGGAGATACTAGTCCCAAAATTAATTTTAAGACTGATGTTTTTCCAGATCCATTAATTCCAATTAAAAAAGTGAGTTTTTGTTCAAAAGCAAAATTATAGGATAGATAATCATGAACACCTTCTGCTTCAAATGTTTCTATTTTCATGGTAAATTAGTTTTTATATCTTCAAGTAAAAGATATTTTGTTAAATGTCATAATTTTATGAATTTTAATTTGTTTTACCAAAATTATCATACTAAAATTTTACTCCTTTATGGGAAACATAATCCCTTCCGCTACTGCACGAATCCTTTCGTATAACCAAAGCCATACGATACAATAGTGCGGTAGCGAGGAAATGTGTAGTTTTTATTTTCGATTTCTACTATTCACAGTTCCATTTTTGTTTTACAGATTTCGGAGCATATTTGAAGAACTATTTTTATTTTACTATTTCAAAATTGGAAGGATTTGTACAACATGAGATTCAATTAGCATTTCCGATCCAATTAGTATTACCTTCAAATACTATGAAACCTCCATTACTATCTTTTACGTATTGTTCAACAACTTTTCTATTAAGATCAAATATTACATAACCTTCTTTTAAATTTTTGATTCCATATTTGATTTGAGTTTTTGATTGTATATCATAGATTAAGATATAATTTTCAGAAGCTAGCACAGTAAATTCAATTAGCTGATTTTTTCTATTGAAAATATATAGACCTGGAATTGATTGATTATATATAGGATTAATCAAATGATTATAAACTGGATTAATCGAATGGTTGTAAACTGGATTAATTGAATGATTGTAGATAGGATTGACCGAATGATTATAAATTGGATTGATAGAGTGATTATATATTGGATTAATTGAATGGTTATAAATAGGATTAATAGAATGATTATATATAGGATTGATAGTATGGTTATATATTGGATTTATAGAGTGGTTATAAACTGGATTAATAGCATTATTATAGATCGGATTTCTGTTAGTGGCTATAAGCATAAGATTAGTTTTTTTTTTGGATTTTAGCAAGATGGAACTTTTTTATCTATCTTGTTTTTTTGATTAGCTTTATTATTAAATATACTGTTTTGCTAAATTAAAATGAAATATTAAGATTTCATTACGGGAAACCATATTCCAGACAAAAAACCGCTCAGAAAATCTGAACGGCTTAAATTTATATTTGCCCGGGTCGTTGACCGTTACATCATTGCTAGCATTCCACCACCTATTAGCATAGCTGGTTCAATGCTCTTCACTTTAGAGGTCTGTTTCAAACATGTAAACAGATACTCTATTTTGAATATTTAGTTTTTTTTAATATTCAATGCTTTCTGTTTTATCCATTTGTACAGTGGTATCAAAAGGGGCTGTATCATTGCTGGAGGAAGTATTGTGCCCCAGTTTAAAAAAGGAAGTATATTCGAAGGGTTTGCCTTGTGCTTTAAGGGTGTTCAATTGCTCTATACACAACCGATTGTTTTCTATCAAAGATGAAATTTTTTGCGAACTGTAAACGTGGATTTACTACAAAATTTGCAATCTTGCCAAAGGCCTGTTGTGCGATGTTTTTATTTTTCCAATGTTTCTAGTAGCCAATTCAGGCAAACTTCAGAATCCATAATTGACCAGGAATGTGGATTTTTCGTTCCGTCTAATCGAACTCCTTTTCCTTGACTAACTATTACTCTAGCGTTTTCATTTCCCATTATTTTTAATTGGTTTATCATTGAGATGATATCAATTCCATTCCAATCATGTAAGTCACGATGTCTTTGATCAATTAACCAATCTGTATCCAAATCAGTAAACATTAAAAGAGGCATTTTTTTTAAATACTTTGCGTTTCCGCCATCTTTTGCTCCATAAGAATAGATAGAATTTTCCAGATATTTTTCTGGAAATTTATCTGGAGATCCTCCATAAATACTGTCCCAATTATTCTTTATCCATTTTGCTTCATCTACTGCAGGCTTGTAAATATTTCTTTCGATTTCTCTTTCGCAATATTTATAAAATCTTGCTTGGTCTAAAGGTGCGTCTAAGGCAAAAACTCCTTTTGGTATTAGAAAAAACTTTTCCGGATTTTTAGTTGCCTTTTCAGCGTAAGTTAAAGAAATCATTGCGCCGCTTGAAAGGCCCCCGATTATAAATTTATCTTTCGGTACTTTATGCTTTGCGACAATTTCACTGAAAATTTTATCCAGTAATTTGAATTCTGCTTCTCGATTATCTGTTCCCCAATTGATTGATGGAATAATGACCATAATTCCTTTTTCAACTGCTATTTTTGGCAGAGTTATTTGTTTTAATGTATTTTCAACGAGTTCTCCACCAGAAGGGATAATCACTAAAACACCTTTAATACTACTTTTTGGTACATATTTATAATAAAATAATTCTGTAGAATCATCATCATTAATGTACAGTTCGGAATTATCTGTTTTTGAAACAGATAATTTTTCAAATTCTTGTGCTTTACAAGATAAAACATTAAAAATTAGAGCAAAAATTAATATGTTTTTCATTTTTCTTTTTTTTCGGTCAAAATATCGTACAACATCCAAATTTACGCATTGCGCTAATGTTGTTTTGGTTTTAGCTATCTATTTATTAATCATTAAATGTAAAATATAAATGTACTATTTCCCCTGCTCCCGCACGAATCCTTTCGTGTGGTTTAAATATTATAAATTAAACTTCCAATGATATAATCTAAAAGCTCAAAACCACGCGATACAATCGCACGGTAACGAAGGGATCTGCTTCAAGCATGTTTATATATGCCTTATTTTGAAGCTTTAGATTTTTTACTATTCAATGCTTTCTGTTGTATCCATTGTACAGCAGTATCTACAGGGGCTGTATCATTGCTGGAGGAAGTATTGTGTCCCAGCTTAGGAAAAGAAGTATATTCGAAAGGCTTGCCTTGCGCTTTAAAGGTGTTCAATTGTTCTATACACAACTTTACCGGAATCTGTATGTCTTTTTCACCAAAAAGCCAAAGCCCGGGAATTGAGAGGGTATTCAGATAAGTTTTTGGGTCAGTCGCTGCAAATTGATATTTGTCCGGATCATTTTTAGTATGCTCAATGGCATCTGCTTCTGTATGATTTTCCCAAAAACTATTGTTCCCATTAGTATAAAACTGAAATCGAAGTTGCTCGAGAGTGGTAATGGTAGGGCCGCTAAATAACACCATAAAGTCAATTTGCGGATTTTTGCTTGCAGCAATAGGGATGATCCATCCTGCCTGACTGAAGCCGACTAATCCAATGGGTGTTTTTTTATCTTTCAAATAGGTTTGAAATGTTTTTACGGCTGCATTGGCATCCTGAGCCAATAAATTAAGATTAGCAGGGTCTATATTATTCGTGCCAACAGATGGTCCTACATACACACCTCCGGATTCTCCAACTCCACGTTTGTCATAGGTGAATACAGCAATGCCTTCTTTAGCAAGACGTTTTGCAAACTCCAGTTCTCTTTTTACCGGATCGGACCCGTGAACAATTACAACTGCTGCAACCGGTTTTTTAGGCTCTACAATGGAGCCTGCAAGAGTGATACTCTGACTTTCAAACTTTACATCCTGAATGGTAACGTCTGCCGATTGTGAAAATACCATTTCTGGCAAAGCTATTAATAATAGCAAAATATATAAGTTAGAAAAAAAGTTGATTTTCATAGATTATGGTTAGTTATCAAATATAATACAAAAAACCACTCTATTTTTATAGAGTGGTTTTAATTTATATATGGTAGTTAAGACTACATCATTCCTGGCATTCCACCACCCATTGGCATAGCTGGTTCCGCGCTCTTAATTTCGGTGATTACACACTCAGTAGTAAGAAGCATTCCAGATACAGAAGCTGCATTTTCAAGAGCAACCCTTGTTACTTTATTTAGGTCAGTGATTTCTTTGTTAACAGATGATATTTTTATTTATTAAGCTTAATGACTCCAGCATAAGTCGCAATCCAAATCAAACCATCTTTGTCTTTCGTTATTCTCTCGCAATGAATACTTGGAACGTTTGAATTTTCATTAGTGTAAGTTTCCCATTTTTTTGAGTTTGTGTCATAACTTAAAACACCTACTCCGTTTAATGTTATCCATAACAGTTGGTTTTCTTCATCTAAATAAAAATCATTGATTGTATTTTCACTGAACATTTTACGATTTGGATGGTTTATCCTTGTCCATTTTTGTTGTAAATCTAATACATAAATTCCAGCGTCATCTGATTTGCCGTTGTATAAGTCAAACCATAAATTTCCTTTTTTATCTTCATAGATTTTTGAAATGTATGCTTTTGATAAAGGTGAATTTTTCTCGTTTAACGATTTTGTTACGCCATTTTCAATAATTACGTTTCCTTCAAATGTCCCAATCCAAATTCTATCTTTTTTATCTACATAAACACCAAGAGTTTTATCAGTTGGGAGATGTGAATTGTGTTTGTTAATTACAGACCAATTCTTTCCGTCAAACTTTGCTACACCATTCCAAGACGTAAACCATACATTATTGGAGTGGTCAACAAATATTTTTCTTGCCCAGTTGATAGGAGAATTGATTGAGTCGTATTTTGTCCAGTTTTTATTGTCATATCTATAAACATCCCAATCAGCAACAAACCACTTATTGTTATTTTTGTCAACTTCTAAATCCCGTACTGATACAGTTTCATTTTTATTATAAGGAGGAGAGGAGATTAATGTATTTTTTGAGTTAAAATGTTCCCATTTGCCATTATTTATTTTTACAATTCCGTTATCTGTTCCAATCCAGATATTATTGTCTAAATCATTAGCGACAGCTCTTGTCATATCCCAGGGTAACTCTGAGTTTTGTTGAGTGAATACAGTCCAGTCTTTTGAGAGTTTTTCTTTGTCTGTACCTTTTATATCAGGAGCTCCAACAGATTTTGCATTGGATTGATTTTTAAAATCAAAAACTTTACGTTTTGCAGAAAGGTTACCGTTTTCAAATTCAAAAATTAATGAAACAGAGCTATTTGTTTTTTTATTTTGTGAAATCGCTGGTTCCCAATTTGATGTTGAGTTTATTGCATTCTGTAACCCTAATTTTTTTGAAGAGATATTAGTTTGATTGAATGAACTTAGCAGGCAAGGTTTTCCATTTTCGTTAATTAAAATTTGGACTTCAATATTTCCTGTTATTTTGCTCAAACTCTTTTTATCAAATTTATTCAACAATTCATCTATTATTGAGTTTTGAGGCTTAGCTTTAGTTTCTCCACAATCAAGACAAAAGGAAACTAAACTACAATCTTTGTATTTTTCAGGATAAAGATTTTGAGAATAACTTAATGTAAAACTAAATAGTGTCAATAATAAAAGTATAATTCTTTTCATGGTTCTGTTTTTTCTTAACGTCCAAATTTACGCATTACGTCTATATACTACAATTGTGAATAAAGTTTCAAGCAAAAGCCCATTGGATTTTTTATAAAAGAAAAAAACCGCCCTATAAAATAGAGCGGTTAGTATATTAAATTGTCTTAGCGACACGCTATTACATCATTCCTGGCATTCCACCACCCATTGGCATAGCTGGTTCAGCGCTCTTTACTTCAGTGATTACACAGCAGACATTCTCTGAAGTCTCCGGAATTTGGAGCATATTTAAAAAGGGGAGTTTTTTTAATTTTGAATAATAACTGCTTTTGTTGGTAAGTAATTATCTACTTTGCTTCTTTCAATAATTTCAATTTCAACTTTTTCGAAATCGTTTGTCTGCATTTGAATTTTAGCAGTTTCATCATGTTTGTATATTTTTGAATTTAGAATTTTCAGGATGTCCATAAATTCATTATTCATAAATGGCTCAATAAAGCAAAGACGATAAACTTTTCCGTTGGATTTATAAGAAATAAATCTTGGATTTCCTGCGAAGTATTCATTCCTATTGAGTTGTTTTTGTTTGACAAAGGATTCAATATTTTTGCCTGATAATGAGTTTAATTGGTTAATTTCTTCTGAAGTTAATGTGTATTGGAAATAATTTTCCCCATCCCAGCTATCTGAATAGACGGTTAAGTTTCCTTTCTTATCTAATGTAGCGTAAGATTTAATTTCAATTTTATTATTCGATATTAATTCATAATCAACAATTTTTAAATCTTGAATTATATTTTTTTGTGAAAACAGATTTATACATAAACATATAAAAATAAGTAATGTGAACTTTTTCATAATTGATTAATCGGTTTGAATGTGCTTTTTGTTGTAATTACGGTTGATATTCAAATTTACACATTATGCCAATATTAGACATAAAAAATGCTCCACAAAAGCAGAACAATTTATAAAACAGGTGTCTTTGTTTTTTAGTTTGTCACAAGCGAGATGCTTGCGCCAACGTGAGGAAAGTTTTAAACATTTTATAGTGATGATTGACTTAAGAAATTATTTATTAGATATTTCAACAGAATTTTCACCAAAGATATCGCAGTAGATAAAAATTTCTGTCCAAACTGCAATGTCATTTCCAATATTTTATTGATGTCAATTTGGATGGTTTCATCATAAAAAGAATCAATATCAATATGTGCGGAAATACTATTGCGCATAGGTATTATATAGCGCTCGTAATCATGATCTTTTTTGAATTTTCTTAAATTATCAGTTACAATCTTGTACGCATCTTTTGTTTCATCATAAGTCTGACATAGATTATTAATGAACTTCCCATTTCCCTGATATGCAACAATTGTTTCATGTATTGTCAAAAAAATATTTTTGACAAAGAATAATTTTTCAGAATCATTTTTTACGATATGTAAATTTTTTAAAGAAATTGTGAGGTCAGAATTTGCAACTGTAAATAACATAGCTAGCTCATTTGTCTTTTGTAAATCCTCAAATCTTTCTGATAGATTATCTTTTTCTATTAAAGTTTTAATATCCCTATACTCTTTCATAGTATTTTCGAGAAGAGATATGAAATCATCAAAGTGATCTATATTTTTCATATTTAGTTATTTTAGTGAAAAAACCGCCCAGAAAAAATCTGAACGGTTTAAATTTATATTGCTTTGATGTCGCTGCTCGTTACATCATTCTTGGCATTCCACCACCCATTGGCATAGCTGGTTCCGCGCTCTTAATTTCGGTGATTACACACTCAGTAGTAAGAAGCATTCCAGATACAGAAGCTGCATTTTCAAGGGCAACTCTTGTTACTTTAGTTGGGTCAATAATTCCTGCTATTATTTGCTCAAAGTCAGGAGACTTTGCGTAGCGGGGGTTTTTAAAAGTATCCTCCAACTAATTTCACATAATAAACTTCATCTCCCATTTTATACATAGTTAAGATACTTCCATCTTCGAGTTGTTTACTTCTCTGTTCAAATTTATTTCTATCAACGTAGCTAAATCTTTCAAGTTGAACAAGAACATCTCCGGGATAAATGACACAAATTGGGTTTTGTTCAGTTTTTCCGTCTCCGCTTTTTTCAACAGTTTTCTCTGTTAGCTCAATTTGTTTGTTGATAATATCTAATTTTTTGTAGTCTCCAGCATTACTATATAAATTAATCATCTCCTTTAAAACATATTTGTTTAAAGGATTTTTTTGATATTTTGTTTCCGCTTCAACTAAAATTTTTTGTGCTTTTTCTTTAGATAATTTTTTACTAGCTTTTTTCCATATAGCTTCATAATCTTTATTGTAATCTCCTAAACTGTAATCATTTTTTACAAATTTACTTCCGTAATATAATTGATTAAGCTCATCTTGAGTTAACTCAGAGGGATTAGTCCTAAATTTTTCCATTAAAGGATAAAAATTTTCTGTAGGATTTTCGATAACATTTTTCTTTATTAAATCGAAATTAATTTGCCCAAAAACAAAGTTTGAGATTAAACTAAAAATTAAAATTATTATTGTTTGTTTCATTTGTCAAAGAGTGTTTGGATACTATTTCTGCTAACGTTCAAATTTATGCATTTGGCCAATATACAATATATACAATTGCACTACGCTATTTTGATTTTAGCTATCTATTTGTTAATCATTAAATATACTATTTCTTCACAAAAAACAATAATAAACAAAAAACCGTTCCACAAAGCAGAACGGTTTATATATTAAATTTGTCTTAGCGACTCGCTACTACATCATTCCTGGCATTCCACCACCCATTGGCATAGCTGGTTCAGCGCTCTTAATCTCAGTGATTACACACTCCGTAGTAAGAAGCATTCCAGATACAGAAGCTGCATTTTCAAGGGCAACTCTTGTTACTTTCGTAGGGTCGATGATACCTGCTTCAAGCATGTGAACATACTCGTCAGTTTTAGCATTGTATCCGAAGTCTCCTGATCCTTCTGCTACTTTAGCAACGATTACAGAACCTTCACCACCTGCGTTAGCAACGATTTGTCTTAATGGCTCCTCGATAGCTCTCTTAACGATTTTGATACCTGTAGTTTCGTCAGCATTGATTCCGGTAAGGTTTTCCAAAGCAGAGATTGCTCTTACTAAAGCAACACCACCACCTGCAACGATACCTTCTTCTACAGCTGCTCTCGTAGCGTGTAATGCATCGTCCACTCTGTCTTTTTTCTCTTTCATTTCCACTTCAGAAGCTGCTCCTACGTAAAGTACAGCAACACCACCAGCTAACTTAGCTAATCTTTCCTGAAGTTTCTCTCTGTCGTAGTCAGAAGTTGTAGTTTCCATCTGAGCTTTGATCTGAGCTACTCTTCCTTTGATTTTCGCTTCATCACCACCACCGTTTACGATTGTTGTGTTGTCTTTATCGATCGTTACTTTCTCAGCTGTTCCAAGCATATCTAAAGAGATGTTTTCCATAGTGAAACCTTGCTCTTCAGAAATTACCTGTCCACCAGTAAGGATCGCGATATCTTCTAACATTGCTTTTCTTCTGTCTCCGAATCCTGGAGCTTTTACAGCAGCAATTTTAAGAGAACCTCTTAATTTGTTTACCACTAAAGTAGCTAAAGCTTCACCTTCCACTTCTTCAGAGATAATCAATAGAGACTTACCACCTTGTGCAATTGGCTCAAGAACCGGAAGCAATTCTTTCATTGAAGAAATTTTCTTCTCTACTAAAAGGATATATGGGTTTTCTACCTCAGCTACCATTTTCTCAGGGTTAGTCACGAAGTATGGAGACTGGTATCCTCTGTCAAACTGCATACCTTCTACAACATCTACAGTTGTATCGATACCTTTAGCTTCTTCTACAGTGATTACCCCTTCTTTACCTACTTTTCCGAAAGCTTCAGCGATCAGAGATCCGATAGTTTCGTCGTTGTTCGCAGAAACTGAAGCTACCTGCTTCACCATTTCTGTAGAATCACCAACTGTTTTAGATTGAGATTTAAGGTTTTCAACAACAGCAGTTACTGCTTTGTCGATACCTCTTTTAAGATCCATTGGGTTAGCACCAGCAGCTACATTCTTAAGACCTTCTCTTACGATAGCCTGTGCCAAAACAGTAGCGGTAGTAGTACCGTCTCCTGCGATATCATTAGTTTTGGACGCAACTTCTTTTACCATTTGCGCTCCCATGTTTTCTACTCTGTCTTCAAGTTCGATTTCTTTTGCTACAGAAACACCATCCTTAGTAACGTGAGGAGCACCGAAAGATTTTTCGATTACTACGTTTCTCCCTTTAGGTCCTAAAGTTACTTTTACTGCATTAGCCAATGCATCAACCCCTCTTTTTAAAGCGTCTCTTGATTCAATATCGAATTTTATTTCTTTTGCCATATTGTTTAGCTTTTGGCGACTGGCTGTTAGCTTTTGGCTTTATGCAAGTCGCAATTTGATTTTTAATTTTAGTTTACTTTAGCTTATTCCACAATGTTACAAGCTTCTTTTTGAGTATTGTTAATTCTTCCAAAATATTTTGATAATCATTTTCATGAATGTATCCCAAATCTTGAGCAAGAATTAATTGGTTTTCGGCTTCATTGGATGATCCTAATGCAATATTGATGAAATGGGCAAATTCCTTATCTGAATTTCTGCCGCTTCCTTCTGAAATATTATATCCAATTGACGCAAATGATCTTCTTATTTGAGAAGTAAGTCCAAAAACTTCTTCTTTCGGAAAGCTTTTGGTTGAAGTATATACTTTTAAAGTCAATTGATGACTTAATTGCCAAACTTCAAATTTTTTAAAATCTCTCATGAATTAAATTCTATGTAGAAGGCCATTTGCCAGAAGCCAATAGCTAGAAGCTTAGCCTATAATTCCCAATAAATCAGCTTCTTTTACAATTAAGTAATCTTTTCCTTCCAATTTCAATTCAGAACCTGAATATTTTCCATAAAGAACTTTGTCACCTACCTGAACAGTTGTAGGTTCATCTTTTTTACCAGGACCTACTGCCACTACAGTACCTTCTTGCGGCTTTTCCTTTGCAGTGTCCGGGATAATAATACCTGAAGCTGTTTTAGTTTCTGCAGCAATTGGCTCTACTAGAACTCTGTCTGCTAATGGTTTAAAGTTTACTGACATAATATATTTATTTTTTAAGTATTTCTGTAGTATAATTCTCTAAATGTATGCCATCAGGGGTCAGTGGATGAAATGGCAGACTTTTATGGGAGGATGTGAAAATTTGGCAGAAAAATAAAAACAGAAAGCCGGAAAATCTTCCGGCTTTTATCTAACACTATGAGTTGGTTATACTATGGACAATATTGTCCAGGCCCAATCCATAGGATACATTGTCCTTTGTAGTTGTATTCACAGCAAAAGCGTCCTGCCGCTCCGCCATTGATTGATTTCTGAGCATCTCTGCTTAATAATTTAGCGTTTTTCATAGTTAATAATATTAAAGTGTACGATTCCTGAACATTTAACGTCAATCAGGTTTTTGACATTTGGTGTTTTAGCAGATCAAATATAAATATTTTTCCTTAATGTGTGATATGTTTTTTTATTTTTTTTAAAAATAATGATTTGGTTATCAGTTGTTAAAGGATTTATTTTATTGTTTCCATTGACATTTTTCTTGTTCCCGATTCGATGTCCTGTTTCAGGATTTTCCTTGTTTCAGGATCAATATAATAGGTTACAGTCGTACTTTTTTCTGTAATGTCATCAACGGTTTTTACGATCCATACTTTTTTACTTTGATAATCTCCTTTTTCTACACTTTGGATGTAGGCTTTCATCATTCCTTTCTTTACTGCACTGGGATTATAATCAAAAATGGAAATTTCTGCAGTGTAGTGTTCTTTCAAGGGAAGAAACCTGATCAGTGTCGGATAGCTGCTGCTGTCAAAATAATGGGTAGCGGGCATGTCAATATCATCTTTTTTCTGAGTTTTCTTATCAAGATAATATCCGGTTACCTTGTTTTTGTGGTAGGTAAAAGCCATATCGCGGGCCATGTTGAAAGAGGAATGGTGTATCGGCTGAAGGCTGGCCGTTTTCACAAGGGTGGAATCTACCCAATGGGTATTGGGAGTCTGCTTCATTTTTACGGTCGTCATGATGAGCAGATCTGTTGCGTTTAATTTTTTAATCTGGGTAGTAATGTTCCCGATTTCTATTTTTTGGCCGGCATTTTCAGTGTACCATACCGCTTCGGATGTTTCGTCCTGTATCAGTTGTGGATCAATACCACTATTGGATGGAGTAAGCAGTTTTTGGGAAAATAAATGAGTACTGCTTATGAGCAAAAGGATGAAAAATGTCTTCATAGCTTTTTTGCTGATAAGTAGTATTGATTTTCAAAAAGTTACACTTTGATTAAGCTTTGATGTTCATGATGGATTAGTCTGTGGAAATCATGGTAGAATTTTTTTTCTGCTGCTGGTTGAATTTTGAAATAATGGCCCCGGCCACTGCAATGCCAATAAAGTTGGTGACTGATCTGGCTTCATTCATAAAACGATCTACACTGTAAAGAAGGGCTAAATCTGTAAGGGGTATTTTCCCAAATCTGTTCAGGGTAAATATAAGGGCTAAAAATCCGGAACCGGGAACTCCAGAAGCTGTTTTTGAGGTGAAAGAAATAATGATAAACAGCCAGATATAATCATTGATCGTCAGTGAGATATTATAAAACTGAACAAGGAAACAACAGGTTACGGAAATATAGATACAGGCTCCTGCCAGGTTAAAGTTATAGCCTAAAGGAATAATAAATCTTAAAATCTTCCTGCTGTAGCCTTCAGATTCCATTTTTTCAAAAATTAAGGGGAATGCTGTTTTGGAAGTCGAGGTGGTGATGACCAGAATAATTTCTTCTTTTATATTAAGCAGGAATTTCAACAGGTTGAATTTGAACAGGTAGGAGATCAATCCTAATATTCCGAAAATAAATACAATGTCTGCCAGGTATACCGTAGCCACCACTTTACTAAGCGGCAACAGGGTATTGATCCCATAGATAGCCACTCCGTAAGCAATATTACAAAAGATGATAATGGGAAGAACAAGGTAGAGATATTTGATGAACGCGTAAAAAATACCTAGTCCCTGATCCAGCAGTTTCAAAAATCGATCCCTTCCTTTTGAAAGATTCATGGATATTCCCAGGACTATGGACAGAATAAGAAACAGACCATGCCTGTTCAGATATAAAATAGTGGATAATTTTCCATCTTTTATTTCAAAAGTTTTGGGAAGGGAAGTATTGATCCTGCTTGTATTAATACCTGTGTCAGCGCCCGGCTGCATGATGGAGCCAAAGATAAATCCCAGTACAATAGCTATTGAGCTGATGACCAGGAAATATAAAATGGTCTGCCATACGATGCGTGTTGCATTTTTAATATCAGACAGCTGGCATATCCCGTACATAATTGCCATAAAAATAATGGGAAGGATAATCGTCTCCAGAATGATGAAAAAATACCGGCTTACCACGCCCAGCTTTATACTTATTTCCGGAGCATAATGCCCTATCAGTACCCCGCCTATAATGGCTGTGAATACATATAAGGTGAGGTTTTTCAGATACCTGCCGGTAAATGTTTTCTGAGACTGTAAGAGATTCATCTGGAAAAAATAGGCTGTCTTTATACAACAAATATATAAACTTAGGACATTGGTTATAACGTTGGAGTTTAATAATTATAAAAAAATAAGATCAGATAGTCCCCAAAAGGAGAGCGCCCAGCAACATGATCACCGAAGATCCGATAGCCCATTTTAAGGTATATTTAAGATGGTCTGAATATTCTACCCCCGCCAGGGATACTAATAAATAGGTAGAAGGAACCAAAGGACTTAGTAAATGGGAAGCCTGCCCCACAAGACTTGCTCTCCCAAGAATATCGGGAGCAATGCCCAACTGATGTCCCGTAGCTTCAACAATGGGTAATATCCCAAAATAGTAGGCGTCATTGGTCAGGAAAAAGGTAAGAGGAACACTGAATACAGCCGTGATAATATTCAAATAACCTCCCCAGCTTTTAGGAACAATTTCTATCATGCTGTTACCCATTGCCTGCATAATACCGGATCCGTTAAGAATTCCGGTGAAAATTCCTGCTCCAAAGATCATTCCTGCTACCGATAAAGCATTTCCTGCATGTTTGGACATGATTTTCTGCTGGTCTTTCAGTTTGGGATAATTGATGACAGAAGCTATACAGAAGGCAATCATAAAGGCTATTCCTAAGGGTACGATATCTAAAATCATAACGGTAAGAAGAACGAGGGTAAGGCCAAGATTTACCCAGATCAATTTGGGGCGTAGGAGTTTAGGATCCGATTCGCCGGTAATGTCACTGGCTGCATAACGGGTATATTTTCCATATTTTGCAATTCTTTTCTTTTCCTTTCTTCCTAGAATATAGGCCACAAATAGTACCCAGGTGATCCCCAGCGCCATAATAGGAATCATTGGAACAAAAATTTCTGTATGTCCCAGTTTCAGAGAGCTCATTACTCTGGCTGTAGGGCCTCCCCATGGAAGAATATTCATAATTCCTCCGGCCAGCATGATAATACAGGTCAGGACGAGTGGATTTATTCCCTGCTTTTTGTACAAGGGTAACATGGCAGCCACCACAATAATATAGGTAGAAGAACCGTCACCGTCCAATGAAACCAATGTCGTAAGAATAGCTGTTCCTATGGTGGTTTTGACAGGATTATCTCCAACAGTTTTTAGAATGAGATTCACCAAAGGCTCAAAAAGCCCTGTGTCTATCATTAAGCTGAAATAAAGTATGGCAAAGATCAGCATAACGCCCGTAAGAGCTATTTCCTTGACTCCGTTTTTCATCATTTCACCCAGATGAGGCCCAAAACCAGCAAATAATGCCACTGTGACAGGGATAATCACCAAAGCGGTAAGTGGAGTCATTTTTTTATTCATGATAAGCACCATAAAGATGATGATCATCAGAAACCCAAGGAATGTAAGCATAATAATGAGTGTATTTAGATTATTTGTTTTTGTTTTTTCTCCAGTCGAAGCTGTTTCTATAGCCGATATAGGCGTAGTTGCTGGTAGATCCGGTTTCCAGCTGGTTGATAAATGCAACTTCTATTGCGGAATTCTTTCCGGTTTTTATACCTATTCCTGCTGTCAGACGATTGCTGTCGAATGGATCTTCCTTCACTACATTCATCCTGATTTCATTTTTCAGAATACCATAGAGCTTTTCTTTTTCTCCGGCTCTGTTGAAAGGAATTCTCAGAGAAATAAGATAGCGTAGTCTTACGATAAATTCATCCGGATTGCTTATAAAACGTTCTTCCACACGGAAACGGTGAGAAATAGATGTTCTTCCTATATTCCCTCCCAGTGATACCTGCTGGAAAGGTCTTTTCTCATACCTTTCTTTTTTAGAGTTGTCTGACCGGTAAGAGTCCAGGACCAAAAACATGGCTCCTACAGCTGGGCGCACCTCATTGGCTACTTCATAATCTACATAGGCGGAGACCAGGAAGAGCCTTGTATCATAAGCCATATCAAAAGAACGGTATTGAGAAAGTGCTGTCAAAGTACTTTTATCAGTCAGTTTTGCTGACATCAAATACTGAAACCACATATTGTAGTTATCACGGCTTTGTGCATCAGCAAGCCTGCTGAATCCCAGTAGTATGATGATAGTTAATTGTAATTTAATTTTCATGTAAGATTTGATTAATATCCCGATGTCTCAAATATATTTATAAGAAGAAGCCGGGAATTTATTTTTCAATCAATGACTGTTTTTATCAGTGAACTGCAATCTGGCGTAAAAAAGATGCTATATTTGAAAAATGGGAAAATTCATTTAACCGGATGTTTTTACTGATAAATATCATATTTATATTATTGGTTTTCAGAATCTTATTTAATGCAAAGGTTTTGGAAACACTTATGAAATACCACTGGGGATTTTTGCTGAGGTTTCAGCATGTTTTTTTCTTTTTGGTGTTCCTGGCGATCATTTTTTTTACCGAAAACTACTTTTTAGATGTTCCGGAATTAATCTGGAGTGTAGTATTTGCATTTATTCTGAATATAGGAATCTATTATCTCGTCTATTTTTATCTGGTTCCCCAGTTTTACCTTTCCAATAAATACCCGGAATTTATTCTGTATGCTTTGATATGTTTTCTGGTTTCAAGTCTTTTCAGAATTTTACTGGAACCTGCTGTATTTAATATGAAGTTTAATGAAACCCTCTCCAATACAAAATTTCTGTACAATGTATATACTGCCCAGGGGATTGTGATTCTTGTGGCTTCATTTTTAGGAATAACAAAAGATAAATTTCTTATTGAACAGGATTTTAAAAATCTGGGTGAAGAGAAAGATCAGCTGTATCTTGATCTCCTGAAATCCAAACTGAATCCTCATTTTTTATTGAATACACTTAATAATATTTACTCTAAGAGTATTACCCCATCCGAAAATACCTCAGAATCTATTTTGCACCTGAGCAAATTACTTCAATATGTTATTTATGATACCAATAAAGAATATATTACGATCTCACAGGAATTTTCTTCGATCCAGTCTCTCAAAGGACTTTATCAGCTGAAATATAATAACCTGTTGGATATCAGTTTTGATATTAAAGATGAGGAAACCCTGGATCTGATTGAAATACCACCCTCCATTTGCCTTACCTTATTTGAAAATGCATTAAAACATTCTGCAGTGGGTATAGAAGCGGGGAGCTTTATAAAACTGAGTTATGCAATACAGCATCATGAATTTTTATTCGATATCAGAAATTCCGTAGCCCAAAACAGGACGCTGGTCAGTAATCTTAATGATAGTGGGCTGGGGAATGAAGCGGTGATCAGTATTTTGAAAAAATATTATCCTGAAAGATTTACTTTTATATCCGAAACGATGGAAAACAATATGTATCAGACTATATTAAAAATTAAATTGTAATGGCCAACCTGACGATTGTAAGTGTAGATGATGAATATCCGGCATTAGAACTGATCCGGCATTATTGTGAGCGGATGGAAGATGTCGATCTGCTGGAGGTATTTCAGAATCCTCAGGATGCTCTGGAGTACCTGAAGGAAAATAGAGTAGACCTTGTGATTCTGGATATTAATATGCCCTATATCAATGGAATTGAACTTTTACTTCAGCTTCCCTATAAACCCCTGTGTATATTTCTTACCCTGGAAACCCAGTATGCTGTAAAAGCTTTTGAACTTGATGTAGTTCATTATCTGGTAAAACCGGTAGATTTTGAGACTTTTAGAAAAGCTGTGACCAAAGCCAAAGATTTTCTTCAGTTTAAAAAATCTACGGAAGATCAAAAGAAAGAAGACTTTATTATGTTTAAATCCAATTATATCATGAATAAAGTTTTACTGGAAGATATCAAATGGATTCAGGGATTTGGAGAATATATCATTTTAATTACCCATTTGAAAAAATATATGATTCTTGAGCGGATGTCCAATTTTGAAGAAAAGTTTCAAAATTTAGGCTTTATCAGGATTCACAAATCCTATATCGTATTATCCTCTCATATCAGTTCTTATGATACCGCGAATGTATACCTTAAAGACGGGGAGAAGCTTCCGCTTGGGAGAACATATAAAAATTCTTTAAAAGCTTATCTGAATTGATTTCTGCTGTTTAAAAATTTCCTACAGATTGTACAGCTCCTGCAGATTTTGGACTTTAACCGAAATGCTGAAGCTGTTTTTATAAGAAAAAAGGTTGCCTCCTGTTTGAGACAACCTTTTATTTTTTTATGATTTCTTTCCCGAAGCCTGCATTGGATTTACTTTTCCGCTTGCGCCTCCTCTTACGGAGCCTGCTTCCTGTTTTTGTTTAAATAACTGGAATTTTGAGGTTCCGCTATTAGATCCGGTACTACTCCAGAAGTTATTGGAAGTATCGATATCAGCTGTTTCCTTCATAGGGTCAAGTTGTATTGATACTAATTTCTTATCAAAATAATACGTCTTGGAAACTTTCTGTTCATTAAGCCTCCAGATTTGAGCTGATGATTTATCGTAAGATTTTGAACCGTCTTCAAAAGTAAACTCAAGGATGATAGGCATGATCAGTCCACCTTTATTAGTGAAATCTATCTGATAAGCCGTAAGGTTTTTGAATTTCTCTTTATCCTTAGCATCCAAAGGAGTGGAGGCTTCAGTTTTGGTAGTGTATTCCTTATGGGTATCTATTTTTTCCTGACCTCTGTCATATCTGTAATAGAAGTCCTGAAGATCTTTATCTTTATCTACATAAAAAGTAATATTCTTATCCTCTCTGTTTCTTATTTTGGAAATATCTTCGAAGCTGTTTACCAAAGGACTTTCAACCTGGTATTTTTTCTCAGAAGCTGCTTTTGCTGTTTCCAGATCAGGAGTCGCTACCGTCACTTTATCAATTGCAATATCTACAGGGTCTGTTCCATAGAACCAGCCTCTCCAGAACCAGTCAAGATCTTCACCGCTGGCATCTTCCATAGTACGGAAAAGGTCGGCAGGTTCAGGATGTTTGAATGCCCATCTTTTAGCATAGGTTTTGAATGCTTTATCAAAAAGTTCTCTTCCCATGATGGTTTCACGAAGGATGTTCAGCCCAGTCGCCGGTTTTGAATAAGCATTGGGCCCATACTGAACGATGTTTTCAGAATTGCTCATGATGGGTTCCAACTGATCTTTCGGAAGTTTCATATAATCTACGATCGTCCATGCCGGACCTCTTTTGGAAGGGAATTTATTATCCCATTTTTCTTCCGTAAGATATTCGGTGAAGGTATTGAGGCCTTCATCCATCCAGGCCCATTGTCTCTCATCAGAATTGATGATCATGGGGAAGAAGTTGTGGCCTACCTCATGGATGATCACTCCAATCATTCCATTTTTGGTTCCTTCAGAATAGGTTCCGTCTTTTTCAGTTCTTCCGAAATTGAAACAGATCATTGGGTATTCCATACCGTTGGATGCTTCCACAGATTGTGCTACAGGATAAGGGTAGGGAATGGTAAATTCCGAATAGGTTTTAATAGTGTGGGCTACTGCTTTTGTGGAAAACTTTCTGTAAAGTCCATAAGATTCTTTAGGATAAAAACTCATGGCCATTACCTTATTATTGTTTTCAGGAATGGTTACCTGCATTCCGTCCCACACAAACTTTCTTGAAGAAGTCCAGGCGAAATCCCTTACGTTATTCGCTTCAAAAACCCATGTTTTTCTCTGTTTTGAATGGTTTTTCTCTGCTTTTTTAGCTTCATCCAGGGTAACGATTTCTATAGGTTCATTTGCCGCTTCAGCTTTTCTATATCTTGATAACTGATCAGAAGTTAAAACCTGATCATAGTTTTTACATTCTCCGGTTCCACCTACAATATGATCTGCCGGAACATTCATTGAAACTTTAAAATCTCCGAAAACCAGCGCAAATTCACCTCTTCCTGTAAACTGGTGATTTTGCCATCCCTGGAAATCGCTGTATACACACATTCTGGGATACCATTGTGTCATGGTAAAAAGATCGTTGCCGTCTTCAGGGAAATTTTCATAACCGCCACGGCCACCCATTTTTATTCTGTTGGAAATATTATAATTCCAGTCTATTTTAAAGACGAGCTTTTCTCCTTTCTTCAGCACCTTTGGAAGATCTATACGCATCATTGTTTTATTGACGGTATATTTCAAAGGATTTCCGGAAGCATCCGTTACTTTTTCAAGGTTTACTCCATATCCGTTGTCTTTTACGGGAAGTTCAGTTGCTTTAAGCTGCTGATCAGTAGTGGAAGAAGGAAGTACAGATGAGGCTCCATAGCCTGCATTTCTGATATTGGAGTGCTCATTTTCGTCCAGCTGAAGCCAGATATAATCCAACTCATCAGGAGAATTATTATAATAGGTAATCGTTTCAGAACCTTTCAGATTTTTCTTGTCTTCATCCAGATAAGCGGTGATATTATAATCTGCTCTGTTCTGCCAGTATCCGTGTCCAGGAGCTCCTGAAGCCGTTCTGTAAATGTTGGGTGTAGGAAGAATAGTCCCGAGCTGCTCGAATTTGTTTCCGTGATTACTGCCAGGATTATTCTGAATATTTTGTGCGGTGAAACCTGTATAAGCAAATACAGAAAGTGAAAGCATAACAACTTTTAACTTCATAACCGAAATGATTTAATAATGATCAAAGATAATAATAAGCTGTTGAAATAATGAAAATATTTCAAGGTTAAAAAGGAATTCTTTCCAATGCCATTTTTAAGGATAGAGCAAATACTCCGGAGGATACAAAGAGCACCCAATCTTTTTTATTGACCTTTAAAATTTTAAGCAAAATAAACAGAATGATTAAAATAACAAAAACAATTACAATTTGCCCTAATTCCAATCCGATATTGAAACCCAGAAGCGGAATGGTAATTCCCTGACTTTTTGCAATCATTACCCTAGCCGTATTGGCGAAGCCCATACCATGAATGAGTCCAAAGATCAAAGCAAGGTAATAATTGGCCCGCATTAAGGTTTGCTTTTGATTTTTCATGATAATATTATCCAGTGATGTTAAAACAATAGTCAATGGAATTAAAAACTCTACCCAGTCGGAAGGAACCCTGAAAACATCCAGAATGCTTAAAGCCAGTGTAATAGAATGTCCAATGGTAAAAGCGGTTACCAGGATCAGAATTTTTTTCCAGTCTGTATAAGAATACACAGCAATCAATGCCAGAACAAAAAGCTGATGGTCTAAAGCATCAAGGGAAATAATATGCTCCCATCCAAGGTTTAAATAAAATAGGAAATCCTGCATTTTACAATAGATTATTAGATTTTGATTATTATGTTAAATTGGTTAATTGGTTGTTGTTTTTAGTGTAATTTGATTTGTTTGATTATTAATATGATGTATTAATGCTTAATGAGATAAAAATTGTATAATTGTATTGTTAAATATAATGAAAATGGATTTTAAAAAATTACTCTTTGCAAAAGTAAACATTTCACGTGGAGGAGCGAAGCTTCTTAGAAATGCTACAGCTGCTTTTTTAGGATTGTACTCCTATGCTTTTTACGGGCAGGTACAAAAACTGGACTCTCGCTTTGATATTTTGTTAAAAAATAAAGAGAGCGTATCAAAAGGAAACCCTATAAAAGAGCTTGAGAATGGTAACATGAAATTGGATCAGCATCTGGTGGTAACCTCTAAAGGTGCTCAGACTATGTATTCATGTATTATTTATACCAAAGATCCGGAAAAATTGAAAGCGGATGGCTTTTTAGTACAGACCCAGCTTCCAACTTTTTCTACGGCATTGGTAAGTCTTGAGGATATTGATAAACTTACAAAACTTCCCTATGTAACTTCTGTAATGGCGCCTACCTTTGACGAGCTTCATAATGATGTGAGCAGAGCACAATCCGGGGCAAGTCTTTTACAGGATGGGGCTTTCAATAACACAGCTTATAATGGAACGGGTGTTTTAGTCGGAATTTATGATACCGGGATAGACTGGAAGCATCCTGATTTTAGAAAAGCGGACGATCAGACAAAAAGTAGAATTGTTTCTATTTGGGATCAGACTCTGACGGCACAGGGAAGTGAAGTCTCTCCAACAGGATTTGCAACAGGAGTGGAGTATACCAGAGCTCAGATTGAAGATGAGCTGGACGGTACTCCGGCAGGTTTTGTTCGTGAAAATGATATTAATGGACATGGAACTCACGTAGCAGGTACTGCTGCCGGAAACGGTGCTGCTTTCGCAGATAAAAGACATAAAGGGTTCTCATCAGATGCAGATATCGTATTTGTAAAAGGAGGGAACGGGTCTTTTCCTACTACGAATACCATTAATGCGTTGACGTATTTCAAGAATGTAGCCACTGCATTAAATAAACCTATCGTTGTAAATATGAGTATCGGAGGACAGGGAAGTGCTCATGACGGAACTTCTTCTCACGAGGTGGCTGTTAATGATTTTACAACATCAGCTCCGGGAAGAGTAGTCGTAATTTCTGCCGGAAACGAATATGGAGGAAATCTTCACAGAAAGGTTGATATAGAAGCAAGTGCTGTACAGTCTTATACTTTTACAGTAGCAAGTAATACTTCTGCTGCCACAGTATTTAGTTTTATCATGTATGCTAATGATAATACAGCAGTCACTGCAAAACTGACCGCTCCTGATGGTCAGCAGTATACGCAGAATATAAGTACAAATACCGCGCATAGTATTTTGGGAGGTGGATTTACAGCTACTATGTATAACTATTGGGGATCAGATAACAACAAACGTTATGTTCAGCTAGTGGTGAACAGAGTGGCGGGATCTACGGCCAACTGCCAGGGAACGTATACACTGGAAATTACCAATAACGGAACTCAAACCATTAATACCCATGGATGGCTTTACAGCCAGGGAGTGGCTACTACTTTACAAAACGGAGATAATGAATATATTGTTGGTTCTCCGGGAAATGCATCTAATGCAATTACTGTAGCTTCCTATATGGGAAGAGGAAGCTGGTATTCTTCTGTGGGAGGCTATCTTACCACTACACCACAGGAATTAATTTCAGCATTCAGTTCACAGGGGCCAAGAGTGGATGGTGTTCAGAAGCCGGAAATTACGGCATCAGGACAAAATGTGATCTCATCAAGGTCCAGTAATTCGGCTCCGGGAACTACAGATATTATTATTGGAACTGATTATTATGTGAAAAATCAGGGAACCAGTATGTCTTCACCGGGAGTAGCCGGAGCGGTAGGCTTGTTGCTTCAGGCTAATCCAACTTTAACAGCAGCACAGGTGAAATCCCGTCTTACTTCCAATGCAAGAAAAGACGGAGCAACAGGAACTGTTCCAAATGCAAGATGGGGATATGGAAAATTAGATATCTATAAAGCCGTTACTTCCGAATTAGGATGTGTGGCATCTAATTTTGAAATCGTAACATATGATGAACCTTATGTGGTAGTAAATACAGAAAGTAACAGTGCTAACAGTAATTTTGATAATGCTTTATTAGCTGTTCGATATACACCGACACTGACCGGTAAATTGGGAGGATTCTCATTCTCTACAGGGTCCGGTACACTTCCTAGTGATCTTGCGGTGGATATTCAGGTGAGAAAAGTAAATGCTAATGGAGATCCGGGGGATATTATTGCCACAAAAACAATTTCATCATGGCTAAACAGTACTCAAAGATTTACCTGGAACTATGTTGATCTTTCTTCTATGAATATTCAGATGGTAACAGGAAAAGATTTTTATATTGTGATCAATGGTCTTGCCGGAAGAATTGCTATAAAAAATGAATCTATCGCAGTAAGTGGGCGAAGCAAAACTTCAACGGACGGGACAAGCTGGACAGCCAGAACTTTCGATCTTAAAATGAGAGCAACCATTTATGAAAATGTAGCAGAAGTGAAAACTCTGGCCACTGCTAACCAGACAAAAGCAAGTGCTGTGGCTGCAGGATATAATTATTTTACAAATGCCTGCCAGCTGATCTCAAGAGTTGAAAAAGAAACGGCAAGTACTGTAACAGGAAATGTAACTTCAAAAGTATGGGTTGATAATGTACAGCCTAATTATGTTTCAAGAAGATATGAGATTAATCCTGCTGCAGATGCTGCAACAGCAACAGGAAAAGTAACATTATATTTTAAACAGGCGGATTTTGATGCCTACAATGCAACAAACGTACTGAAATTGCCAACTTCACCTACAGATGTTGCCAATAAAGCGAATGTAATAGTGGAAAAATATACAGGAACCAGTGCCGGAAACACAGGTACAGTAGCTTCTTTTGGAAGTGCAGCAACAATCATCACTCCTAATGCGGCTGATGTGGTATGGAATGATACTTACCAATATTGGGAAGTAAGCTTCCAGTCTGCAGGTTTTGGAGGATATTTTGTAAGAACAAACTCTGCATTGGGAACAGTGGATGTTAAACTGAATTCTACAGTTAATATTACTCCAAACCCAGCTAGAGATGTTGTCAATATTCTCTTAGGGAACTATTCTAAAGCTTTGGTAACCATTCATGATGCATCCGGAAAATTGGTTAAGACGGCAAATGTTACTACAGATTCAAATAAAATTGATGTTTCAGCATTGGTAAAAGGAGTCTATATGTTTACCATTACACTGAATGACAATACAACACTAACTAAAAAAGTCGTGAAGCAGTAAATGTCAGTCAAATGATAATAATAAGGAAGCAGCAGTTTTATAACTGCTGCTTTTTTTATATTTGTCAAAAAAATAGAAGTAATGCCGGGTAAATTTTTTTTAATATTTTTTTTATCGCTAACAGTCATTTGTCAGAGTTTCAGAGCTGAAAATGTACATCCTTACCATGTAGGTTCTGTAGAAATAAATTATAACTCAAAATCAAAAACATTTGAGGTGGCCGGAAGATTTTTCTTAGATGACCTGGAAAATGGGTTGAGTAAGAAATATGGCGGTTCTTTTCATTTTAATGATGAGAAATACAAAGAAAGGCTGAACGAAGCTTTACAAAAATATTGTCTGGAATATTTCAGATTAAAGACCGATAACCGGTTTTTGAAAATCAGTTATATTGGGTACGAAGAAGATCAGGAATCCGTCAATGTCTTTCTGGAATCAGAGCCGGTAGCGAATCCTAAGAAGATAGAAACAGCTGTCAGTTTTCTGTATAATCTGTTTGATGACCAGATTAATATTGTTCATATTATCATAGATGGTCAACGGAAGAGCGAAAAACTGTCATATCCTAACCGGTATCTGTATAAACAGTTTTAAATTCCGATTATTCTATAAAAGATAAAAATATAACAGTTACAGTAGAATGTAGCTGTTTTTTTAGTTAACCTTCAAGCTGAAGTAAAGTATTGATACCTTTTGCATGAGCATGAAGGTCCGGAAAAAAATCATCATAACATTGCTGAAGCTTATCTTTATTCTTTAAAAAAGCTTCAAAAACAGGAATGTCTTTTTCCAGGTATTTAGCTTTATTAAGAACATTCTGGATACTGAATTTTATCCCCCAATCTTCACGGTAATTATAAAGCCAGTCATCATGCTCCATTTTTACCAGCATTTTTTTGAAATTCTCCGGAAGCCATTCCTGATGCTCATTCAATACCCTGTAGACCTTCAGTGAATGGGCTTTCCATTCCGCTAAAGAGTTTAGGGAAAGATCCGTGGCTACAAAATAATCCATGGAAACATCTACAAAGGCTCCGGCATATAATCTTACCAGGGGAGCAAATACTTTTTTTGCTTCGTGAATGGCCGGGTGGGAGTCCGTAAAGGTATCAATGGCTCTGTGTAAAGTAATCCCATCCTGAATTGTCTTTGGAAATGAAAAACGATCCTTATTCCGGATAAAATCTTCAAGAAATTGTCCTACGATCTGTCCGTCGGTAAAGGATAGAAAAGAATGAGCCAGATAATTCATATTTTAAAGGTAGGAATTAAATGTGAATGGAAAATGTTTCGTAGGTAAATACTTTTAAATTTAAAGCCCTTCCTGCTTTTTTCTAAATTCAGTAGGAGTCATTCCGGTCATTTTTTTAAAAATAGTATTAAAGGCTGTTTTAGAATTAAACCCGGATTCAAATGCAATTCCCAATACGGAAAGCTTTGTAAAAGACTCATTTGTTAATAACTTTTTAGCATGTTCTATTCTGTATTTATTAACGAAATGAAAGAAATTTTCATTAAAGCCATTATTCAGAAGATAAGAAAGCTGATGGGCATTAATCTGGGCCAGGTCAGAAAGTTTCAGGAGGTTAAGATCACCATCCAGATAAGGTTTTTCCGTTTCCATTAAAACACTTAATCTCAGTTTCAGAGTTTCAAATTCATGATCGGAAATTAATTTCTTCCTTTCCGTCAGTTCTTGCTCATTTTCTATTTCTATGGCCAGTAACTCATTCCGTTGTTCCTTATTGGCCGGGTAGATTTCCTGTTGGCGAAGCACATAATAAAGCGTACTGTAGACAATAAATAAAAACAACAGGTCCATAACCAGATGCTGATGCATTTTGTACACGAAAGTGTTAAACAATTCGTAACCTACAGTGATGATAATCGTTATAAAAAGCAGAAAGCTTAATTTGATAAGCCATTGTAGATCAATATTCTCCGTGTTGGAAGAAATTGTTTTAATTCTTCTCTGATGTTTCCTTATTTTAAAATAAATGATAGCAATATAAGGCAGGTTATGAGAAACATCTATCAATAATACTATAATGCGGATGATCGGATTGTTATCAGAATAGAATAATAATATCCAATAGATAACAGGAATGATAAAGCAAACCAGATCTCTCGCTTTAAACCTATAATCAGGATTAATAAAAAAGACAACACTGAAGAATAAAAGTATGGGCGTAAATATCTGTACAGCGTATAGTGAATCAATAAAAAACGGCCCTGCAGGAATTCCGCAAAAACGTAAAATATCCAGGACCCAGTAGCTGGACCACAACAATAAAAACATTCCAAAAAAGAAATTGGCTTTCCTGTTGACCCTCATGGGATTTATCAATACCGTAAATGAGAGCAGGGTTAGCCCACCATAAAGCAATACCAGGACAAACTTCTGAATGTTTTCGAGTTGCATTTTTTATGTTTTACTAAAAAAGTCTTTCATGAAAATCTTCAATTTTACTTACTTCCTCAATCTTTATCCCGAATTTTCTTTTTGGAATTTTATTAAGATTGGAAACAAATATTTTCTCGTAGCCCAGTTTTTCAGCTTCCGTAATTCTCTGCTCAATCTGAGCCACCGGACGGATTTCTCCACTTAAACCGATTTCTCCGGCAAAACAGAAGTGTTCGGAAATGGCAATATCTTCATTGGATGAAAGAACAGAGGCAATCACAGCCAGGTCAAGAGCCGGATCATCTGTTTTGATACCTCCGGTGATATTAAGGAAGACATCCTTAGCTCCAAGTTGAAAACCTGCTCTTTTTTCTAATACCGCCAACAGCATATTCAGCCTTTTCGAATCAAAGCCTGTTGAACTTCTTTGTGGAGTTCCATATACAGCTGTACTTACCAAAGCCTGGATTTCCAATAACATCGGGCGGTTTCCTTCCAGGGTTACAGCGACTGAATTACCGGAAAGCTCTTCAAATTTCTTGGTAATCAGAATTTCAGAAGGATTTTTAATTTCCTTTAATCCCTGTGAGATCATCTCGTAAATTCCGATTTCAGAAGTAGATCCAAAACGGTTTTTATTGGCTCTTAGCAATCTGAAAAGATGATTCCTGTCCCCATCGAAGTTTAAAACTACGTCTACCATATGTTCCAGTACCTTAGGGCCGGCAATCTGACCGTCTTTGGTGATATGTCCTACCAGAAATACAGGAGTACTGTTTTCCTTGGCGTATTTAATAATTTCATTAGAACATTCTCTGATCTGAGAAACGGTTCCCGGGGAACTTTCAATCAATTGAGACTGAAGAGTCTGAATAGAATCAATAATGATAAAATCAGGTTCCAGTTTTTTGGCTTCATGAAGAATCTTTTCCAGTGATGTTTCGGTGAAAAGAAAACAGTTTGGATTTTGAACATCCGTAAGCCTGTCTGCCCTCATTTTAATTTGGGAAGCACTTTCCTCACCTGAAACATAGAAGACTTTTTTCTTCATTTTTAAGGCAAGCTGAAGTAGCAGTGTAGATTTTCCGATGCCGGGTTCCCCGCCAATCAGGGTAACCGATCCTAAAACGATTCCGCCTCCCAGTACACGATTCAGTTCTTCGGAAGGAGTTTTTATTCTCGGTTCCTCACTGGTTTCCACTTCAATGATGTTGATCACATGCTGTTTGGTTTTGGAAAACGGAGGAGTCTTATGAGAGGGTTTTTCTACCACCTCTTCCACTAAAGTATTCCATTCTCCACAGTTTTTGCATTGTCCCATCCACTGAGAGTATTGAGAACCACAGTTTTGACAGAAATATGCTGTTTTCAGTTTTGCCATACTGCGAAGTTATAAAAAAATGCATTTTTTTTCCGAAGTTTTACTGGATTTAATATTAAAAACTAACATACATCAATGTCAGAAATATCTTTTATATATTAGCTTTGTCTAATTAAAATAGTAATATAAAATATAATTACAATGAAAAAAGTATTTTTATCCTTCGTATTCGCTTTATTAAGTGTGGCAGGTTTTGCACAAGGGAGCTGGACAATAGACCCTATGCATTCTTCTGTGAATTTTACGATTAAGCATATGGGAATCAGCTTTGTTCAGGGCAGATTCGATAAATTCAGCGGAACGGTAACTACAAAAGGGGCTAATCTTGAAAATGCAGCTTTCGATATTGCTGTGGAAGCTGAAACTATCAATACAGGAGTAGAGATGAGAGACAAGCATCTTAAAAGTGATGATTTCTTTGGGGCAGGTAAGTATCCTTCAATACTATTGGAAGGAACCTCTGTCGTAAAAGATAAAAACGGCCCTTATACGTTAAAGGCAAAACTGACCATTAAAGATGTGCAGAAGGAAATTGCCATCCCTGTAACATTTGGTGGAATAACAAAAAATAAGAATGGAAAAGAAGTGATGGGACTGCAGGGGAAATTCACTATTAACCGTTTGGATTATAATATAAAATATGACCCTACCGGAACGGGAGTAGCAAAAGATGTTGATATCAACGTTTACCTTGAATTGGTAAAACAATAATTGTATATCATTTTAAATAAAAGGGTTTCCAATTCCATGGAAACCTTTTTTTGTTTTTATCATTCTAAAGGCTCTCAGCCTGAGAAATTTACTTTTCCTGAATAATAGATAATACGGCTGCAAAAATCATCAATTGGTATATGTTGACCCCTTGTGATTTGGATTGAATATGTATACTGAAGTAATGATGGGTACTGCTTTTTGTGATTTGTTTATACTCAATATAAATATTTTTTTTAATCAGGTTTTATTATTGTTTGAAGGCTGTTTTAGTATTTTCAAAATCTAAAAGATTGCTTTGTGTTTCTTTTTCCCCTAACTTTGCACAAACCTAATCTAATGAGTAAAAAGAATACAAAGTACATCTTTGTGACAGGAGGTGTAACTTCATCTTTGGGAAAAGGAATCGTGTCTGCTTCTCTGGGACTATTGCTAAAATCACGCGGTTTTAACGTAACGATCCAAAAACTTGATCCTTATATCAATATCGACCCGGGAACATTGAATCCTTATGAGCATGGAGAGTGCTATGTAACCGAAGATGGTGCAGAGACGGATCTGGATTTAGGCCACTATGAGCGTTATCTTGATGCTCCTACTTCCCAAAATAACAACGTTACTACAGGAAAAATCTACCAGACTGTAATTGAAAAAGAAAGAAAAGGAGACTTCCTTGGAAAAACAGTTCAGGTGATTCCTCATATCACTAACGAAATCAAACGCAGAATTAAAATCCTTTCAAAACAGAACTACGATATCATCATCACAGAGATCGGAGGAACAGTAGGGGATATTGAATCTTTACCATACATTGAAACTGTTCGTCAGTTGAAATGGGAATTGGGAGAAAGTAATTCTATGGTTATCCACTTAACATTATTGCCATACCTGGCTTCAAGTGGAGAGTTAAAAACAAAACCATCACAACATTCAGTACGTCAATTGATGGAGAGTGGAATTATGGCTGATGTTTTGGTTTGCAGAACAGAGCATAAAATTCCTAAAGATCAAAGAGCAAAACTGGCACAATTCTGTAACGTTGCTTTGGAAAACGTTATTGAGTGTAAAGATTTGGAAACCATCTATGAGGTTCCAATGTATCTTCAGAAACAGAATTTTGATGATGTAGTATTGAAAGAACTGGATCTGAAAAGTGATAAAACAGCTGATCTTAAAGACTGGAAAAATTTCCTGAAGAAATTCCAGAACCCTAAAAAGAAGGTAGAGATTGCGTTGGTAGGAAAATATGTTTCCCTTCAGGATTCATATATTTCTATTGCTGAGGCATTTAAACATGCCGGTGCTGATCTTGAAACTGAAGTGAAGGTAAGATGGGTATACAGTGGAGATATTACAGAAGAGAATATTAAAGATGTTCTGAAAGGAGTGAATGGTATTCTTGTAGCTCCGGGATTTGGAGACAGAGGAATAGAAGGGAAAGTCCTTACTGCAAAATATGCAAGAGAAAACAAAATTCCTATGTTGGGAATCTGTTTGGGGATGCAGATCATGACGATTGAATTTGCAAGAAATGTTCTTGGACATACCAAAGCGAATTCAGTAGAATTTGATACAGCAACACCTGATCCTGTGATCTCTTTAATGGAAGAACAGAAAAATGTAATAGATAAAGGAGGAACAATGCGTCTTGGAGCATGGAAATGTGCTTTGAAAAGCGGATCCAAATTATTTGATGTCTACGGAAGCAAAAATATTTCCGAAAGACACCGTCACCGTTATGAATTCAACAGTGAATATCTTCAGGAGTTTGAAAAGAACGGCTTCCTTGCTACAGGTACAAACCCTGAAACAGGATTAGTTGAAGCTCTTGAACTTCCCGGTCACCCATTCTATGTAGGTGTTCAGTATCACCCTGAATATAAGAGTACGGTAGCAACACCACATCCTTTATTTAGAGCTTTCATTAAGGCTTGCGAAACATCTAAGTAGATCGTTTGGTATTTGGAAAGAATGTATAAGTATACGTTACATTGTCCCCAATAAAGAATACTAAATGTCCGGATAAAAAGAAATAAGGTAAAATTTTATCATAAACGTCTTACTATAAACTCAGGCTGATTATTCTCAGCTTGAGTTTATTATATAGTAACGTAGTAAAGCATAGAGTTTTGATAAAAAAACAGTATTTTTGTCAGCTCAAAATTATGTACATATAAAGGTACATCCTAAGTTTAAAATTTTAATATAAAATAAAATGCAACAAAACAACGGAATCGATAAGAAGCAAATGATTAGTTTCGCGGTTTTATGCCTGGTTCTCTTCGGCTTTATGTTCTATTTCCAGAACAAGCAGGCGAAAGAAGAGCAGTTAAAAGCTGAGCAGCAGAAAACTGAACAGGTTAAAAACCCGGTAAAACAAACTCAGGCAAGTAATATCAATCCAAATGTAACTCCTGGTTCCATCCAGACAGCAAGTTTGTCTAACAAAGAATTGAATGTTGAATTCTCAAGTTTAGGAGGACAGGTTTCTAAAGTACAGCTTTCAGAATACAAAGCATATGATCATAAAACAGATCAGGCAGATCTTCCGCTTTATCTGATCAATAAAAATAACTCAAACTACGGATTCCAGTTTAAAGATAAAACAGGAAAGGTTGTCAACACTAAAGATTTAGTTTTTGCTCCTGCTGTCAATGGAAACGTAGTAACATTAACAGCTGATTATAACGGAGCCGTTATTCAGTTTATTTATACCTTACTTCCCAAATATACTTTAGATTTTAAAGTAAGAACACAGGGACTTTCTAAAATTACTTCTGACAATAAAGCAGACTTTATCTGGGATTATAGTGTAAGAAACTTAGAAAAAGGTAGAGCTCAGGAGCAGTCTCACTCAGAATTCTCTTATGCTTTCAATAATTATAAGGATTATGATTATGATGGAAGAACTACAATGGAGGAGGAAAAAGAAACCCTTAACTGGATTGGTGTAAAGCAGCAGTTTTTCACCTCTGTTATTGAGGCTAAAAATGGTTTCACACAGAGTAAAGGAAATCAGGAGTCAATTGAAGAGGGTGAGTATCTGAAAAAATTAAACTATGAAGGTTTTGTTCAGATGACGGGAAGTGAATTAAACCAAGATTTCACTTGGTACTTTATGCCACTGGATCTGAAATTACTGAAATCTTATGATAAAAACTTTGATGAGATTTTACCATTAGGATGGTCTTTTATCGGATGGATGAACCGTGGATTCTTTATGCCGATGTATAACCTAATTGCTGATTGGGGATTAACAGCAGGCTGGGTAATCTTCCTAATGACCATTATTGTAAAATTAATCTTGTCTCCAATTATGTATAAGCAGCATAAGTTGAGTGCAATGATGAAAGTAATCCGTCCGGAAATTGATGAGGTGAATGCTAAGCTGAAAGATGCGGATCCTATGAAGAAACAGCAGGCTACTATGGAGGTTTACAGAAAAGCCGGAGTGAATCAGATGGCGGGATGTTTGCCTGCGTTGGTTCAGATTCCAATTTTCTATGCATTATTCCGTTTCTTCCCGAACTTTATTGATTTGAGAGGTCAGGGATTCTGGTTTGCAAAAGATTTGACAGCCTATGATGATTTGATTAAACTACCATTTAAAGTTCCTTTCCTGGGAGATCACTTGAGTATTTTTGCATTGGCATGTACTATTGTTATCTTGATTTATACGGTGATGACTTCAGGAAATATGCAGCAGCCTCAGCAGGAGGGAATGCCAAACATGAAAGTGTTGATGTATATTTTCCCAATTACATTCCTATTCTTCCTTAACACTTCAGCGTCCGGTCTTTCATGGTACTATTTTGTATCGAATGCGATCAACATCCTAATTATCCTGGTGATTAAGTATGTGATTCTGGATGAGAAGAAAATTCATGCTCAGATTCAGGCTAATAAAGAAAAGCCAAAAACGGAAGGTAAATTCCAGAAGAGAATGAGAGAAATGATGGAGAAAGCTCAGGACCAGCAAAAAGCTCAGGAGCAGCAAAGAAATAAAAAGAAATAGTCTTATATTATATAGGACTACAAAAAAGAGAAGCAGTTTAACTGCTTCTCTTTTTTTATGGCTATCATTGAATGTAATTCATTGAAGATTGCTTTTAATCATATTTTAATCGGAATGATTGTCTGTGGTGTTTTGTAGGGCCATGCTTTATCAAAGCTTCCTGATGCTTTTTTGTGGCATATCCAAAGTTGGTATCCCAACCATATTCCGGATGCTGTTCATGCAGCTCTATCATTAATCTGTCTCTGTAGTTTTTGGCAAGTATTGAAGCGGCGGCAATAGACAGAACTTTTGAATCACCCTTGATGATACACTGATGAGGTATGAAGTTATAAGGATGGAACTTATTGCCATCTACTAAAATAAGCTCAGGAGTGATCGTTAATTTGTCCAGGGCACAATGCATGGCATGGATGCTGGCATTGAGGATGTTGTGTTCATCAATGAATGAAGGAGGTAGTTCAGCAATAGCGTAGTTTTTTACGTTATCCTTGATGTAAGTATCCAGCTCCATTCTTGTTTTAAAGGTTAATTTTTTTGAATCATTAACCAAATTTTGCTTAAAATTATCATCTAAAATTACTGCAGCAGCCACCACTGGTCCGCTTAAACAACCTCGTCCTACTTCGTCACATCCTGCTTCAATATAAGCATCTGACCACCTATGTAATAATTGTGTATTTATATCCGACATAAGACTGTAAAATTAGCAAAAACAAACCTATTAAACAGAGGTTTCATCTGTTTTTTGAAATTCTGAAAATAAATCATTTTTAAGTTCATGAATTAAAATAAATGATCGATAATAATATGATTTTTATGATTTGTCAAGAGGGTTTAAAATTGCTTTTTTTTAACCTAAAAACAATTTTACTTAATGGTACTATATTGGTGCTTTTGTTACGTTAATTTATTTATGATTTTTGTGATTTTTTGTTACGGTTGTAGCTTGTTGCTCGCGGTTTGTAGAATGTTTTTTCGATTTTTAAGATAAAAAAAAATAATATGCAATACATTGTATTGTTGGAGTTATTGCTTCTTTTAAAGGTTATTTTTGTATGTATATTATTTATTTACAGTATCTTATGTGATTTTGATATTTTAAATTTACATAGATAATGTCAATAATGATAATCGTTAGTATTTTTGAAAGAAAAATGTTTAATTTTTTTTTAATCTTTGTTAAAAAAAACAATTTTAACGTATTTTAATAATTTTTGTGTTTATTTATTTGAAAAATTTTGAACAGTTAATAATTTTTTAAGAATTTATTTTGTGTTGTTAATAAAGTTTTACAAATTTGTACGGATACAAAATTAAATTTGATATGAAGAAACTAACAACGAGTCTTCTTGTAGTGGTATTGTCTTCATCTGTTGCTATTGTAAGTGCTCAACAGAAGAAAAATGATACCGCCACGCAGACTAAAGAGATTGAGGGTGTAGTGGTGACTGCATTAGGTATTAAGAGAGAAAAGAAAGCTCTTGGATATGCCTCTCAAGAAATCAAAGGGGACCTTATTTCTGATGCAGGGCAAACTAATGCTGTAAGTGCATTGTCGGGAAATGTTGCGGGGGTACAGGTTACAGCACCTTCTTCCATGGGAGGTTCTACCAGAATTACCATGAGAGGTATTAGTTCGGTTACCGGAGAAAACCGACCTTTAATTGTTATTGATGGGATTCCTTTAGATAACTCAAACGTTAACAGTGTAGATACTCAGAGAGGAGCAGGAGGTAGAGATTACGGAGATGCAACTTTTGACATCAACCCGGATGACATTGAAAGTGTAACGGTTTTGAAGGGAGGTCCTGCAGCAGCACTATACGGATATAGAGCGGGTAACGGAGCGATCATCTATACCACAAAATCAGCTAAAAAAGGTAGAACAGAAGTTACACTTAATACAGGTGTATCTTTTGAATCAATCTACATCAGACCCAAATTACAAACTCAATATGGAGGTGGTTTAGAATCTGAACTTCCTACAGCAGATATTAATGGTCAGACCTATAATATTACAGAATTCGGAACAGACGAAAGCTGGGGGCCAAGATACAATCCTAATTTATTATATTTAGGTTGGAATTCATTTGACCCTGAGTTCAGTAATGATTATATGAAACTGAAAAAATGGGTAGCTCCTAATAAAGATGTTGATGATTTCTTTAGAATGGGAACTACATATACCAATAACTTCTCAGTTTCTAAATCATTTGAGAATACCAACGTAAGATTATCTTATACCAATACTAAAATTAATGGTATTGTTCCTAATTCAGAGATTAAGAAAGATAACTTCAGTTTAAATGTTAGCTCAAAATTATCAGACAACCTTAAGGCAGATGCTGTTTTCAATTATGTACATACAGCAGGTTTCAACAGACCGGAACAAGGATATGGAGATAATTCAGTAGCACAGAAATTTTATCAGTGGGGACAAAGACAGTTAGATTTTTCAGAACTGAAAGATTATAAACTGGCTAACGGAATGCAGAGATCTTGGAACAGAACTGCTTGGGATGATGGTACTCCTAACTTCTCAGATAACCCATACTGGACTATTTATGAAAATACTTCTGATGATAGCAGACACAGATTCTTTGGAAATGCAGGGTTAACCTATAATTTCTCTAAGAAGGTATATGTTTCAGGAAAAGTATATGGAGATACATATTCTCAGCAGATCAGATCAAGAGTTGCTGTAGGTTCAGCAGCACAATCAGGATATACTATCCAGAAAAGAAATAACTCTGAATTCAACTACGAAGGTAGAATTCACTATAACGATAATTTCGGTGATTTCAGTTTAAATACATTTGCCGGATTCAACATTATGGATCGTAAATGGGATATTTTAGAAGGTAGATCTGTAGGAGGATTAATTATCCCTGGCTTATATAACCTTGCTAATAGTAAGGAAGCTCCACGTGCATCTAACGCTTCTTACCATTTAGGAGTACGAAGTGTATTTGCATCCGTTTCATTAGGATATAAAGACTTTTTATTCTTAGAAGGAACAGGAAGAAATGACTGGTTCTCTATGCTTAATGAAGATCAGTTTTATCCTTCCGTAACCGGTAGTTTCGTGTTCTCTAAAATTGCTAATGTAGATTGGATCTCTTTTGGTAAATTAAGAGCAGGATGGTCAAGAATTGCAGGAGGTTCAGATCCTTATATCAGAGGAACGTATGCATCGATAGAGACTCCGTTTGGAGGAAGCCCTGTATACTCTATGCCTAACACTAAAGGGGAGCCAATGATCAAACCAGAGATCAAGACTACAAAAGAGATCGGTTTGGAAATGAACTTCTTTAAAAACAGATTTGGATTTGACTTTACGTATTATGACGTAAAATCTACGGATTTGATTATTCCATTGCCAATTGATCCGGCTACAGGATATGGATTCAAGAGAATCAATGCCGGGGAAATGACCAACAAAGGTATTGAAGCTATGGTAAATATTACGCCTATCAGAAGCAGTGATTTCTCATGGGATTTTACCTGGAACTTTACAAGAAACAGAAACAAACTTGTTGATCTACAAGGAAGTCTTCAGAATTATATCTTAACTACTGCACCGTTCAGAGTACAGCTTGCTGCTCAGGTAGGATATTCTTACGGAGTAATCTTAGGAACTGATTATGTATATGATGCTGCTGGTAATAAAGTAGTAGATGCTACAGGTCGTTATAAAGCTTCTGAAATTAAGCCTTTAGGTTCTGTACTGCCTGATTACAATATGGGATTCAGAAACTCATTTAAGTATAAGAGCTTCGGGTTGTCATTCTTAATTGATGTTCAGCAGGGAGGTAAATACTTCTCAACAACTAATATGTGGGGGATGTCTTCAGGTATGCTTGAAGAGTCTGCACTTGGAGGAAACAGAGAAGCTGGAATTACCCTTCCGGGAGTTAAAGAAGATGGTACTCCAAATGACATTCATTTAGATGCAACAACATGGGGGAAATCATATTATAACACTGTTGATGCACAAAACGTTTTTGATGCAAGCTACATTAAGCTAAGAGATGTTACATTATCTTACGATTTACCAAAATCTTTCATTGGGAATTCTATTCAGGGAATCAGAGTATCTGCTTTTGCAAGAAACCTGTTTGCTTGGAATTTAGCTAATAAAGGAATTGATCCGGAAAATACAGCTTATGGATCAGGAAATATTCAGGGAATAGAAGGAGGTTCGTTACCATCTACAAGGGTATACGGAGTTAATGTAAACTTTAAATTTTAATCACAATGAAAAAGATATTTTCAATACTAACACTGGCAGGTTTGTCTCTCGCTCTTAATAGCTGTGCAGATAAATTTGAAGAAATAGATACCAATCCAAACTCTACGGAGAATCCGTTACCAACAGGGTTGTTCAACAATGGGAACAAAGAGTACATGGACTTTACAAGAGATGGTTGGGTGTCAGGAAGAATGATGTTGCCGTTTATTCAATATTCAGCACAAAGACAGTATACTGAAGAAGACAGATACCAATACAGACTTACTACAGGTACACAATTATGGACAAGAACCTATTATGTGGCTCAGGATTATAAAAAGATCATTGATCTGAATACTGATCCGGCTACTAAGGCTCAAATGGCTAACTATGGAGCTAACGCGAACCAGATTGCAGCATCCAGAATTATGTTATCTTATGTATTTGCTAATTTAGCAGATGCTTTCGGAGATATTCCATATTGGTCTTATGGAAATAAAGATGCAGATTTCCAGGCATTAAATGTTGATGCGAATTTACAGCCTAAATTTGCTACTCAGAAGAAAGTATATGCAGACATCTTAAAAGAGCTTAAAGAGGCTTCTGAAATGATCGACGGTACTCAGGATGTTATCCTGACAGATGGAGATCAATTGTTTGGTAGCCCTGCAAAATTGAAGACATTTGCGAACTCACTGAGATTAAGAATTGCAACCCGAGTAAAAGGAGTAATTCCAGGAGCGGAAGCTCATATTGCTGATGCTATTGCTTCAGGAGTAATGACATCTAATGATGATACTGTTGGATTAACATACGAAAATAACTTAGTGAATCCATCTCCGTTCTTTGCAACCTATATTGAAAGATCAGACTTTGCTATTTCGAAAACTTTCGTACAGTTGCTTAAAGGAGAAAAAGGTAATTTTGGAGTGGATCCAAGAATCTTCAAATATGCTTCTCCAACTTCTGTAAAAGCATCTAATATCAGAGCTCAGAATATGGTTGAAGCTACAGATATCAGCCAGATCAAAGGAATGCCATATGGAGTACCAACTACCTTGGCTACAAGCCAGGCGGCTTCATCAAGTTACTTCGGTAAAAGTGTTTTAAAGCCTGGTTATACTGAGATCTTTATGGAGTATGCAGAAGTAGAGTTCTTATTAGCTGAAGCTAACGGATGGTCACAAGATCATTATGAAAAAGGAGTTAGAGCATCTATGGAAAGATGGGGTGTTCCTACTACTGATATTGATACATTTGTGGCAGCTCTTCCGGCAGCTAGCAAAGCTAATGTAATGAACCAGAAGTATGTAGCATTATTTATGCAGCCTAACGAAGCTTGGTCAGAATACAGAAGAACAGGATATCCTAATACATTATTGTTACCTGGACAAACAGCTGACTTGAATGTACCTTCTGCAGCTGGACAAACAACATACACGTTTACTTCGCTTATTGCAGGATTAACAGATGTACCAACAAGAATCTTCTATCCAACAACAGTTCAGACGTTAAATACGGCGAACTACCAGGCAGCTTCTGCTTCTATTGGTGGAGATCAAATGAATACAAAATTAATCTGGGATACCAATTAATATTGTAAATATATTTTATAATACACATTCAGTTAACATTCATATCAAAACCGCCTTTTGGCGGTTTTTTTATTTAATAATAGGGATTGTTTTTTCATTATTAAACAATTAGTGGTAGGGGGGTACTCTCATTTTTTGCTAAATGATTGTTGATTTTTTATTGATTTTTGGTCTGTTGTGTTTTTTTTATGGCAATTTAAGAGGTAGATATTTGAAATCATTTTATAAAATTCAATTTTTGATAAATATATATAAGAAACTTTATTTTATTGTTTGTTAATTAGGATTTTAACTTAAAATATTAATTAATAAACATGTTTTATCGTTTTATATTGAGCATTTTGTATTTTTTTAATTTTTTTTCTTTGACTTGTTTAGAAGGTTTTACAAATTTGTACGGATACAAAATTGAATTTGATTATGAAAAAACTAACAACGAGTCTACTCGTAGTAGTATTATCTTCATCCGTTGCTATTGTAAATGCCCAACAGAAGAAAAATGATACCACCACGCAGACTAAAGAGATTGAGGGTGTAGTGGTGACTGCACTTGGAATTAAAAGAGAAGAAAAGTCTCTTTCTTATGCTAATCAAACAGTAAAAGCTAAAGATTTAAACCTAACACAAAATGTCGATGTTAAAAATTCTATTGCAGGAAAAGTAGCAGGCGTACAGCTAAATGGACAAGCGGGATCTAAACTGGGTGAAACAGGAAAGCTGAGATTAAGAGGAGCTGTAAGTTTGCTAAGTGATGCTGATCCTATTTATGTATTGGATGGAGTAATAGTTGATCCCAATACCATCGATATGGATATTGTTGAATCAGTGAACGTACTGAAAGGGCCAAATGCAACATCTCTTTATGGAGTAAGAGCTCAATATGGTGTTATTGTGATGACTACTAAAAAAGGAAGTAAAGGTAAACTGAATATAGAGTTGAATTCTACTACTACGGTAGATATAGTTGCAAGAACTATGAAGTACCAAAATTTATATGGCCAGGGAGCAGAAGGTAATTCATCTTTTAAAACTTTTGTATTTGATCCCGGGTCTATGCCGGCAGAATGGGCGGTATTCAATGGGAAAAGGTATTTAGCAGGGGACAATAATTATGTAGATGAATCTTGGGGACCAAGAATGGATGGTCAAGATTATATTCCTTGGTATGCATGGTGGAAAGATAGTCCATATTTTGGACAAACAGCAAAATATGAATCCCATCCCAATAATGTTAGGGACTTCTATGATAAAGCCCTTACATATAAAAATTCCTTCTCTATTGCCGGAGGTGATGATGCATTCACAGCAAGATTGTCCTTTACTAATTTAGATCAAAATGGAATCACTCCCTATACTTCCTTAAAAAGAAATTATCTAAACTTTAATGGTAATTATAGATTTAATGATCGGTTGTCTGTTGATGCAATTGTAAACTTTTCTGACGGAAGAGTTACTGGAGAGCTTGATGATGGTTATAGTAATCAGACCTCAGGTTCATTCAATCAATGGTTCGGAAGAGATCTTGATATGAAGAAATTGAAGGAGTTGCAAGACTTACAGACTCCGGAAGGTTATCATGCAAGCTGGAATTGGTGGGGTCCTGAAAGTTATGCGCCAAATACCTTTACAGCGAAACCTGCATTTTGGGTTAATCCATACACATGGATGAAAAATTATAAAAACTATACAGACAGAAATACCTTATTATTATCTGTCGCCTCGTCATATAAGATAATAAACGGTTTAACAGCCAGAGTCTCTTTTTCAAGAACTCAGAACAAATCAACTAAAAGATATTTTATGCCTAATTCTTTAGCTAAGAATGGGTCGGGAACAGGGTCTTCAACTCCACAAGGATATTTAACATTACTTAATGGTTTTGGTGTAAGAGATACTCAGTATACTGAAGATCAGTATGAGGGGCGTTTGACCTATCAAAAGAAATTTGGTGAACTTGATTTTACTGCTATTGGTGGGGCTAATATTACTAATAGAAAATGGGAAGGTAATTCTCAGGAAATGGATGTCACGGGGACTACACAATGGCTTTTAACGCCGGATGTATTTGATTTTAAAAATACAAATATTCCTATTATAGCAGATCCATATGCTTATAAACAGCAATATAAATCTTTATTTGGGATGGCCTCAATAGGTTTTAAAGATACTTATTTCATTGATGGATCTGTAAGAAATGATATTAACTCAGCATACTTAAATAGTGATAATTCATTTGTCAGTTATTCGATAGGAACCAGTATCCTATTACACAATCTGCTTCCTAAAAATGATGTGGTAACCTACTTTAAGCTAAGAGCAGGTATTGCAAAAATTCCTGCTGATTTAACAGCTAATATTACTAACCCAGAGTATAGAAATGGAAAACAGCCATTAGCTGTTGGAGGTAATTTGTACCAGACTGCATGGTTTCCAACCAGAATTATAGATAAAGGTTTAAAACCTGCTATTAATGATAATAAAGAAATAGGGATAGATTTAAAATTTTTAAAAAATAGATTAACTTTTGGAGCTACCTATTATAATGAAACAAGGAAAGATGAACCTATTCCCGTTACACTGCCTTCCTCCAGCGGGAAATTAGATATTTTAATAAATTCAGCGAATGCTAAAAGAAAAGGAATTGAATTAGCTCTTTCAGGAGATGTATTTAGAAGTGAAGATGGTTTTAGTTGGACGACTTCAATTAACTGGGCGAGAAATAAATCAACCGTTTCAAAAGTGAATGAGAACCTTGAATCTATCCAGTATGGCGATGCTAATTCGTTTTCTTATGTTTCTATACTTCAGAAAGAAGGATTAGAGTGGGGGCAGCTTTATGGTACAGGGATTAAAAGAGATTTAAATGGCAATGCAGTAATAAACGCAGCTGGGCTTTATGAATATGAACCTAACAAATCTTTTGGTAGTATATTACCTAAGTTTACAGGAGGTTTTTATAATACATTTAGTTATAAAGGGGTAAGCCTAAGTTTCACAATTGATTTTCAAAAAGGAGGTAAATTTTTCTCACTTTCGGAACAATGGGGTAATGCAGGTGGCTTGCTAGAAGAAACTGCTGCCATGAACGACAGGGGACACAATGTGAGAGATGCAGTTGCAGATGGAGGAGGTGTTCGGGTGGTTGGTGTAAACAATACTGGAGCACCAGTAGATATGTATGTGGAAGCCAGTACTTATTATAAGCAGTTTCATGCAAATAGAATTGCAGAACCATTCATTCATAATGCCAGTTATATTAAGCTTAGAGAGATAGCTTTAAATTATCAATTACCTAAATCAATTTTTGCAAACACAGGAATTTCGAATATGTCCTTTGGAATAACAGCAAGAAATCCATGGCTTATTACAGTGTCGAAAGATAATAAACATCGATTTGATCCTTCTGAACTTTCTCAAAATTTTGGAGAAGATGGACAATTGCCTTCAACCAGAGGTTTTGGAGTTAATGTTAAAATCAATTTTTAAAAACGGAAAAAATGAAAAAACAACTTTTAAATAAATTAAACAAAATAGTTTTTTATTCCTTATTAATCGGCATTACAGTTTCTTGTAATGATGAAAATTATGCTGAAGATTTTAACAAAGATCAATATGGAATATATACAGCTAATTATAAGTCTTTATTGGCTGGTGCTATTATGAATTTTGGACAAAACGCAGGTGAACGTAGTAATGCTTACTTGATGATGCCTGTATTATTTTCTCAATATCAATCACAGGTTGTTTACACTACGGAGCAAACCTATGGTGATACTCCTGGTACATGGGGAAGATACTATACCAATCAAATTGCTAATTTAAATGCAATTATTTCTGCATATTCTAACAACCCTTCGTCTGAAATATTACTTCAAGGAAGTGCTGAAAATATGATTGGGGTGTCTAAGATTTTTAGAGCAATCATAATGAAAAGAGTAACTGATACTTATGGTGATGCCCCTTTTTCAGAGGCAACACAGGCAACGTCAGGTATCCTTCTTCCAAAATATGATAAGCAACAAACTGTATATGAGTCAATTATTGCAGATTTGAAAAGTGGGAGAGATATGTTAAATTCTTCTTCAACAAGTCCTATAGGTGATATTTTATATTATGGAGATGTAAATAAATGGAAAAAGCTAGCTAATTCGGTATTGCTTCAGGCTACATTGCAATTATCTAAAAAATATCCATCAGCAACAGGGTATGCAGCCACAGAGTTTAATTCTGCTCTATCTAATTCTGCAGGGGTTATAGAGACGGTAGCTGATGAAGCCTGGTTTACTATTTCGCCAACAAATTCATATCCTAACCCTTATTCTGACTTTAGATCAGCTGATTATCGAATTTCCAGAGAATTAGTGGAATCTCTGAAAGGTTCTAGTAATATTTTTAATAAAACATCCAATCATACACCTGATACACGATTGACATTATATGCAAATTCAGGAACGATGTCAGCAGTTGGATTACCGTATGGTTATAATTCTAATGATTTAGCTGCTGCTGGTTATTCTACCTCAGGTGTCACTACAGTTAATGTGAAATTTAGAAGTAATAGTTCTCCTATTAATCTAATGACTGCAGGGTATACATACTTAAACCGAGCTGAAGCTGCCGCGAAAGGTTGGACAGGTGAAATTGTTAGTAATGTACTAAGTAAAGGAATTATCTTAAATTATAATACGCTGGACGACCATTATGTGCTAAATGCTAATCCATCGGGATCATCAAATCCTTTTGGTGGAACTAAAATTACTCCCAATGCAGCTGCATATGCCGGTGCTAGGGTAGCTGATATCGTAACATTTGGTGCAGAAAGAGTAATTGGTGAAGAAAAATGGATTGCTTTATTTATGAATGGTTTTGATGCATGGGCTGAATTTAGAAGAACAGGTTATCCTGCTTTATTACCTGCACCAAGTGCAGTAAACGGTGGAGTCATTCCAAGAAGAATAAGGTATCCAATAGAAGAGGTTAATTTTAATAATTCCAATTATTTAAAAGGTGTTCAAGGACTATCACCGGCTGAAGATAAAAATACTTCAAAAGTGTGGTGGGATCAATAAATAGAACCAACATACACATAAAGCCATTCAAATTAAGAAACCGCCTTCGGGCGGTTTTTTTTGTTTTTATAAGTTTGTATTTTAGATTCTTAAAATGATTTTTTTAATAAAAAAAATATTTCTTTTTATGATGAATTATTGTTATATTTAAGTTCACAATAAAATAAATAATATGAAAAATTTGAAAAAAATGTCAACACAAGAATTAAAAACAATTCTGGGTGGGGCTGCACCTGAGTGGTGTGTTGGTCCTGGTGGATGTTGGGATCATAAAACAAAAAGCTGTTATCCAGCTGGACAATGTCCTTAATGTAATCTAAAAAAAATGAATTATCTTCTAATACTAACTCAGTATTCAACAAAATTAAACGTTGAAGAGTATGTCTAAAAATGACATGGTATGAGTCTTAGAAAAAGATCTATTGGAAAACCGCCGAAATGCGGTTTTTTTAAGTATACAATAAAAAGAGGTCTCAAAAGACCTCTTTTTTTATTTTTATTCACCTTTGCACTTTATTGAGAATGGTAAGCAGGCGCCCCAGGCTTGACATTGTCTGTAGCCATCAGGACAGGTTCCCCATGGTTCGCAGCAGGGAGCATTTCCTCCATTGATCTTTTTAAGTTCTGTTTTAGAGATTTTTCTTGAATTTTTCATGATATATTTTGTTTTAATTAGTAAAATAAATATATGAAAATTATCGATAATTTGTTGCTTTTCAGTGTAATAATGTGAAAAATAAATTAAATAATTGAAACTCTCTGATCTTGGTATATAGGGTTGTCTTTTTTATTTCACTAAATTTGTACTTCAAATTTTTGAGATGAAGTAAGGCTATTCCACGTGGCCTTTAAAAAAGTAATATATACACATGAATATTAAAGATATTATAGAAGGGAAACTTTCAGAGGTTATTTTAAATGTATATCAATTAAAAGACATTAAGCTGGAAGTTCAGGAAAATAAAACGGAATTTGAGGGTGACTTTACCATTGTTACTTTTCCGTTGGTAAAACAATTAAAGAAAAATCCGGAAAGCATTGGAGTTGAATTGGGAGAGGCTTTAACGGAACAATCAGATTTATTTGAAAGCTTTAATGTAGTAAAAGGTTTTTTGAATGTTAAAGTTATAAATCAGTTGTTTGTGGATAACTTCAGATCCGTAAGCAATAGTTTTTCAACCATAGAAAAGAAAAATGCTACGGTAATGGTAGAATATTCTTCCCCGAATACCAATAAGCCTTTACACTTGGGACATATCAGAAATAATTTATTAGGATTTTCTGTAGCTCAGATCTTAAAAGAAGCAGGCTATGATGTGATCAAAACGCAAATTATCAACGATAGAGGAATTCATATCTGTAAGTCGATGTTGGCTTGGGAGAAATTCGGAAATGGTGAAACACCGGAAACCACTCATACTAAAGGAGATAAATTTGTAGGAAACTACTATGTGGAATTTGATAAAAACTACAAAAAAGAAATTGCAGATCTTGTCAGTCAGGGAGTAGGAGAAGAACAGGCAAAGAAAGAGGCTCCAATGATCAAGGAAGCTCAACAAATGCTTTTAGACTGGGAAAATGGAGATGAAACGGTGAGAAATCTTTGGGCAGAAATGAATTCCTGGGTATACAAAGGATTCAATGAAACCTATAAAAGATTAGGTGTTGATTTTGACCAGGTTCAATATGAAAGCAATACTTACCTGTTAGGAAAGGATCTTATTCAGCAAGGTTTGGATAACGGAGTTTTATATCAAAAAGAAGATGGTTCTGTGTGGTGTGACCTTACGGATGAGGGACTTGATCAGAAGTTATTATTACGTTCTGACGGTACATCCGTTTATATGACACAGGATTTAGGAACTGCCGTTGAACGTTTTAAACAAAGCGATATCAAGAAGCTGATCTATACCGTAGGAAATGAGCAGGATTACCACTTCCAAGTTTTATTTAAGATTTTAAAGAAACTGGGATATGAATGGGCAGACCAGCTGTATCACCTTTCTTACGGAATGGTAGAACTTCCTGAAGGTAAAATGAAGTCTCGTGAAGGAACTGTAGTAGATGCTGATGACCTGATGCAGGAAATGTATGAAACTGCAAAATCTAAGGCTCAGGAGCTTGGGAAACTGGAAACTCTTTCAGAAGAAGATAAAGAAGCTTCTTATGAAACAGTAGGACTTGGAGCATTGAAATATTTTATGCTAAAAGTAGACCCTAAGAAAAAAATGCTTTTCAATCCTGCCGAAAGTATCGATTTCAATGGAAATACAGGGCCATTTATCCAGTATACTTATGCACGTATTCAGTCATTGTTATCTAAGGCGGACTATATCCAGAAAGACACAGCTGATGTAGTTTTCAATCAATCTGAGAAAGAACTGATTATGCAGTTGACCAACTTTAAAACTGTAGTAGCCAAGTCAGCAGAAACACTAAGCCCGGCTTTAGTAGCCAATTATGTATATGATCTTGTGAAAGCATACAACTCTTTCTACCAGAATAATCCCATCCTGATTCAGGATGATGAAAATATAAAACAATTCCGTCTGAATGTTTCAGACCTTACAGCCAAGACCATTAAAAAGTCTTTAGCGCTTCTGGGAATCGGAACCGTAAACAGAATGTAGAAAATAATAAGCCTCCTGAATTTCAGGAGGCATTTTTTTAATATATAAGATAGGATCAGAAATCTTTATACAGAATTACCCCTCAAAATTTTACATCACGAACCCCGTGCCTCGTATCCCGTACCCCAATTATATCTATCCTACAATTTACCACTCTCACCATGCATCTGCTTAAGGCTATCTGCGTATAGTTTCGCAGCACTCCATCTTGCATGCTTGGAAAGAACCACCTTGTATCCTTTTTTGTATGTGTAGACTTTGGTGAATTTGGCCCCGAAAAATATCAGCATACAGGAATAATTAATCCACATCATAATCAGAATCACGGTTCCTGCAGCTCCAAAAGTGGAGGTTGGTTTTACCTGGCTGAAATAAAGGCTTAGTAGAAATTTTCCTAATGTAAATAGAGCTGTTGTTAAAAAAGCACCTCTCCATACAGATTTCCAGGAGATCAGTACATCAGGAAGAACCTTAAACATTAGGGCAAACAAAAGCATGACAAGTCCGAAACCTACAGCAAAGTTCACCAGTTCTACAAGCATATAAGTTTCAAAACCAAAATATTGCGTAATGATTTTATTAAAAAGACTGATCAGAGAAGATAAGATCATCGTGATCATCAGCAAAAATCCTAGGATAAGAATCATTCCCAGAGAATTGGCCCGGTCCAGTAAAAATTTGAGTAGTGCCTTTTTAGGAGCAGCTTCTACATCCCAAAGTGCATTTAGGGAATGCTGAAGCTGAAAGAAAAGGGTTGTAGAACCAAAAACAAGAGAGCCTACTCCTACAGCTTTCATGAAAATGTTTTTTTTATCAATAAGGGCTCCCGCCAGCATCCCTTCAATACTTTTGGCCACGTCAGGTCCCATAATGCCGCTGATTTGAGTACTTATCTGTCCACGTATAGCTTCTTCACCGAAAAAGTTTCCCAATACCCAGATAATAATAATTAATAATCCCGGGATAGAAAAGATGGCATAATAGGCCAGACTTGCCGAGTCTTTTGACGCAGAAGAACTGTTCCATTCTGTAAATGTTTCCTTTAAAACCTCCCAGAAAAATTTTATATTATTTATCATATTAAAATGGATATCCGATGGCAATATTTAAAATAAGATTATCTTTTCTCCAGCTTGGATCTCCGAAATTAATTTTATCGAAAGCCCATCTGTCTCCTTTTTCATAATAAGGTACCCGCAATGGCATGGCTAAATCCAATCTTAAGATCAGGATAGAAAAATCAAGTCTCAGACCAACTCCGGCTCCCACAGCAATTTCATTTAAAAAATCTTTTGAGAATTTGGCACCGGGTCTATCCTTATCACTATTGATCAGCCATATGTTTCCGGCATCTACAAAAACGGCAGCATTCAGAAATTTATACAGATTAGCACGGTATTCGGCATTAAATTCCAGTTTTATATCTCCGGACTGATCAAAATAGGCACCTTCTTTTAAAGTTCTGGGATCAAAACTTCCCGGTCCTAATGTTCTTGCACGGAATGCTCTGATACTGTTACTCCCTCCTGAGAAAAACTGCTTGGAAAAAGGAATAAACTCTGAATTTCCATATGGATAAGCAATTCCGGCAATTACCCTTGTTGCCAGTGAGGATTTCTCGGTAAATTTATGATAGAACCTCAGGTCATTTTCAATCTTAACATATTGACTGAAAGGAATTCCGAAAATTTCTTTTTGCTTATCTTTTTTTGCATTGGCTCCGGTAACCAGTCCTGTAATGTTTCCTGCCAGATCAAGTGTCCCTTTATAGTAAAATGTATTGGTTCTGGGAAGCATTGTATTCGTATAGGTATAAGAATAGGTAGGTCCGAAAATAAGTTGCTTCTGAACAATTCTTCCCATTGCCGGATTTATTTTAGATATTGAGTCATAAACAGCAGTAACCTTTTGCGGGGAAACCAAAGTAATATCAATCACTTTCAACTCATGTTCCTTTCTGGCATTTTCCTTCCACAAGTACCCAAATGAGGCTGTGAAATTATTAAGGGTATAATATTGCGATCTGTTTTGGAATTCATACCCCAATGTAATATTAGTTCGTGGAACAAATTCGCTGGAAGAGTGGAAACGGAAAGGAGCTACAATTCTTGGAATGGAAAGCTGTACATTGGTTCCTCCGCGGAAAATATTATTGGCATCTTTAGGTCCTCCCATCTGAAAATCAAAAGCTCCATAAATAGCAGCTTTAAATTGTTCAGCTCCACGGAAAAAATTTCTGTGTGTCCAGTTTAGATTCAGCTCACTACCGGCGTAGTTTGCTGAGTTTGTTCTTCCTAATGCTTCCAGACGAAGAGATTGGATTTGTCTTGGAGTCAGTAAATAATAGGCATCAAATTGATGACCTAATGAATCAGCTACAATGAATTCATTTTTTACAAATTTGAAAACACCCAGACTTATTAACCGGTTTAGCGTAAGGTTATGGTTGGAACGGTTATACAGATCCCCTTTTTTAAAGTATAAAGCACGGTCAAAGATTTTAGGTTTAAATTTATGTTGCGGATCAATAACATACATATCATCGAAAGCATACTTAGAAAGGGAGTCTTTATCCATCGGGATACTGTATTTCCCATCTTTTACATCCTGGATGTTATAGTTGGGGAACACAATCACCTTATCAATACTAAACTGTTGGGTGGCTAGATCCGGAGTATTATCTTTAAGTTTTACGTTGAGTTCAACCTTATGATTTTTATTTACAGTACTGTCTGCCTGTACAATGATATTATCAGGATGGAAGTAATAAAAACCTCTTTCTTTTAAACCATTATCAATTCTTTCCCTTTCAGTTTTGATGACATCCAGGTCAAACGGCCTTCCGTTTTTAAGAAAAGTTTTATGGGTTAAATTTTGAATTTCCTGATTAACGAGGGTAGAATCTTTCTGAAATTTTACGCCCTCAATCATATATCTGGCACCGGGCTTTACCGTATAAATGACGTGTGCTTTTTTGTTCTTTGAAACCGTATCATAGGTTGCCCGTGCATTGAAATATCCTTTGTTTTCAGAATAGTTTTCAATAATATCTTTATTAAACTCACGGTCTACATCGCCTAAAAGTACTGGTTTTTCACCCACTTTATATTTAAGCCAGTAATTAAAACCTTTGTCTTTTTTGGGCTCTTTGGCTATATTATAGAAATATAATTTTGGACGAAGCCCCAGGAATGTAGAATTGGGTTTTGGGGTAAGGTTGGCTTCCAGTGCTGACTGGAGATCTTTTTTTTCTTTTTTTGAAATAGTGTCGTTTACGATTTTTACCTCTGCACCCGTATAGAGCATCTGCCCCTCTCTCAAATACTTGGTATTACTGCAGGAGAGAGCTACCGATGAAAGCCCGGAAACAAACAGATATTTGCAATATGTATGAAATGTTTTACCCATTATTTAAATTCTACCACTTGGTTATTTTGATTTTTTTTTGGCTTTTTCTCTTTAGATTTTTGAAAAATCTCCCGGAATTTGTCATAATCCAATGTAATGATAAATCCTACTCCGGTTTCTATGATCTGCCCCTGAAGAGCCACCTGATATTCATCTTTACGGTAAGCACGAAGCATATATCTGCCGTCTTTAGACAGACTGTAATCTACAGAAACATTTCCTGCAATATTGGTCATATTTTCATTTTGACGGGCCTGGCCTTCCAGTCCGAAATTACTTCCTACCGTTACTTTCAGTCTATCATTCAACAGTTTTTTACTGATATCTACATTAAGGTCTGTTCTGGTGTTTTTCTGCCCTGTTGAATAGTCTTCTGAAGAATCAAGTCCAAAATTAAGATCAACCCCTTTAATCAGTCCGGCGGCAAGGTTATTCAGCTGTTGGGAGAGGATTTTACTCACACTCTGTCTTGCCATGGTTTCTGCAGACATTCCAGCGCCGCTTTCAAAAGGGTTTTCTCCAATAAATCGGTTGAGGAGAAGTAAAGCAAATACCTGCTTATTCAATTCAGATTCCTGAGTTCTGAGCTGGGCCAGTTTCTGATCAACAATATCTTTTACATTAGTGGATACAGAATTGTTTTTTTCTTCCGTGGTAACATCAAAACTAAGCTGAGGTTTCAAGAGCTCACCTTTCATTTTCAATAAAGCATTGAATGGTATTCTCTGTTTAAACTGATTGATCAGGGATGCTCCTCCGTCAGTACCTACCTGTTGTTCTACAAGGTCAATAGGAGCAGCTTCAGTTTTATAAACTGCGGTAATATCCATTACAGCCGTTGTAGGCTCGCCTGTCCAGGTGATGGTACTTCCTTTCTGGATGTCAAACTTACGTTTCAGAAAGCTTACAGAAAGATCATAGCTTCCTTTTTCTACTTCATAAACCCCTACCAATGTGGTTTTTCCTGATGGATCAATTCCTCCGGTAAGCTCTGCTTCGCCCTGAAGCTCTACAAAATCCCCGTTGGCTTTGTCTATAATAAGTGAAATTTTTGCTTCTTTGCTTACTTCAATATTCACACTTACATCCATTCCTTTGATGCGGCTCTGCGCATTAAGAGAGTCTGCCTTCACCGTTTTATTGAGAACCACCTGATCCTGATCAATAAACTCTACAATCCCGTCCCTTTCCTGTAAAGATGGGGTAGATTGAGGAAGTACAAAGGTAAAATCAGTATTGTCAGCAACGCTTAATCTTCCGTCTACTTTTGGTAAATCAAGGTTTCCGCGGATACGAAGCCCTGCATCAATAGCAAGAACACCATACATCATGGCATCATTGGATTTCTCAGAGTTGACCACTTTGAAATCTTTAGCATTCACATTAAGATTAAATGCAAAATCTCTATAGGTCTGCGTAAGTACTTCTCCATCTACAACAAGAGCATTTCCGTCTTTATCATTGATCTTAAACTTATTAAATTCAATACCACGGTTTGTGAAGTCTATATCATCATTGAGTTTTCTGAAATCACTTCCTGTTTTTGCAATTTCAAGACCTGCATCATTAAATTTTACTTTTCCTAAAATATTGGGTTTTTCCGAACTGCCTGTGATTTTTAAATTCCCGGAAAGATATCCCTCCGTATTGGTGATTGCATTCATGGAAAAGCCCTGGATACTTTTCATCTGAAGCTGATTGATAGCCATATTCAGATCAAAGGTGCTTGAAGAGGTATTGTAATCTCCAAGGATTTTTACATCATTATTATTTCCGGAAAGAGCGATATCAGCATTTAAAAGATTCGATGAAGAATTGTTCACCTTGACAGCAAGATTTCCAACGGGACTTCCGTAGACAATCAGGTCTGAAATATTTAAATCTGAAGTGAAGGTCATCTTTTTCATCACATCCCTCAGCTGAGCTGTACCATTAATTGTCCCTCTCGCCAGAACCGTATCTTTTTTAATAAGTTCTGTAATGGTTTCTATTTTGAAATCTTTCAAAGAAACATTCAAAGGACTGTTAGGGTTGTCATTCTCAGATTGAAGAGAAATTTCGCTTCCTCCATTAGAAAGGATGAAATTGTCTGCTAAAATCCCTTTATTGCTGATCTGAATTTTATTATTTTCGGCAACATTCCAATCGGTATAATTAAGTTTTAGCCCATTGGGATTCAATGATATTTCTGTAATGTCGTTCAGTGATTTTGCATTTCCTGCAATAAGGAACCGGGTGGCATCTTTATCATCTTTCGTACTCACGTTGTAATTGATGGTGTTATCGGCAACATCTCCACCAATATTGATTTTCTTTAAAGTTAAGCTTGAACTTTTCAGAGCGGCTACATTAAGGTTGTACTGTAATGCCTGATTTTCATTGGTCACTTTAAGAGCTGCATTTTCAATGGAATTTTCACCATATAGCAACTGGGGAATCTGTCCGTCAATCTCAATTTTCTGAGAATCTGCATCATAATTTCCTGTCAGATTAATAGTCTCGAAACTTTTCAGATCAGGAACAAATTTTCTGATAAGATCATCATTCTTAATTTTTGCCAGAAAGTTGAAATGCTGTCCCGGATCAATTTTCTTTGTTTTATCCGGTTTCTGAAACTGGTAATATTGATTGATCGTCTGCGTTAAAGCTCCGAAGATCTGTGTGAGTTTATATTTTCCCTTTAACTCTACATCTGCAATTTGAGAATTGAATACAATCTGTGTGGAGTCATTGGTAGAAGAGGCTTTTAAATTGACTTCCTGTACAGGATACACTTCTTTGGTATCGGAAAAAGCAAAATCTTTAAGGTTTACATAGCCATTCAGATTATTAGGATCTAAACTGCTAAAGTCACCATCAATTTTTCCGGCAATGATCATCTGTTTATCATAGAAGCCCAGTTTGTTAACATCCAGTTTAATGATTTCTCCATTGACTTTTACCGTAGGATTTTTTTCATTATAAACACCCGAAGCGGTCAGTTGTAAATTCGCATTCGGATCTTTTGAATCTAAAACAATATGATAAACACCTTTGTTAATTTTCCCGGTTAGATTCATATTCTGGTATCGGTAACCTTTATAGACAGCTGAAGCAACATGTCCTTTTACATCTGCATTGACATTTTTAAAATCAAAACTTTCTCCTTTTGCCGAAATCTGAGCTGTGATGGGGCCAATGTCTTTATTCTGAATGATTTTTCCCACCTGTACTCCCTGAAGATTGGCTTTTATATCGTACAATTCATGATTTTTTCTACGCATATCAACATTTGCAACGATTGCTGCATTTCCAAGTGTAGAATAAAGATTGAGATCTGTGCTCACTACTTTTGTCGTTCCTTTTGCATTTCCTTTAACGCTGAAATGCGAAGGAAGGGAAATATTGGAAGGAATTGTATTTTTAGGCACAAGATTGAAGATTGTTTTGGCACTGGAAGAAAATTCTCCGATTCTTACATCATAATACAACTGGTCGGGATTCATTGCATTTTTGATCTTTCCTGATGCCACGACTCTCAATTGATCCAATCCTGACACTTTGAGATCCTGGATAAAAAGATCATTGACACTCCCTTTTACATTGGCGTTAACATTTAAAATAGCATTCGGATACTTGTTGAAAGGAACGGTGTTTTTTAAAGTGGGAACCAGGTTTAAAATATCAGAAAACCCGATTTTTGAATCTTTAATGTTAGCTGAAATTTTAACAGCACCCAGATTTGAAGTGAGCTGGTCAATGGAATTATAATTCAGGATTACCTCATCCCGCAAAAGAGTTTTTGGAGTTTGAAGGTAAAGACTCTTAAGGTAAGCTTCTTTCTCTCCATACACGAAATCTGTATTGAATTTCTGAATATTCAAACCTCTGGCTTCCTGAACTTCTGCAGAATTTACTGTTCCTGCAAACGTATTGTTTTCCATTTTGAAGCTTCTCACTTCAACATTCATTTTTGAAAAATTCAGGTGGTTGAAATCCATTCCCTGCTTGGTAGCAGCAATTGCTGTATTATTGTAGATCGCTTTTACGTCATTAAGAACAAGTTTTCCTAACAACAATTTCATGGCTTTATCCTGATCTGAAACTTTGGACACTTCAGCCTCCTTTTCCTTTTTTGGATTAGCATTCTGAGCCGGAAGATAAAGGTTGGCATTAATATCCGCTCCGGATAAAAATACATTGGCAACGCTGTAATCGTTATTCTCAAGATCAATTTTATTGACTTTCGTACTAAGTTCTTTAAATATAACCTTAGCAAAGGTTTTGGTATTTTCGTCCCCGTAATCAACGTCGAAATTGGTCAGTTTAATTCCTCTCAGCCCAATATTCATAGGCTTTTTTTCGTTGAGTGAATCTACCTTTTTCTCAACTTTTTTAGAAACCTCCTCTACAAGGCCCTGCTTCAGTTTTAATTTTAAACCATCAAGGTTAATATCATTGACAGCATAGGTATTTTTAGTGAGATCAAACTTTTTAACTCTCGTATCAAAAGATTTAAAATAAAGGCTAATGTCATTTCTCGACTGCTGATCGTTAAAAGTGACCCCTACATCTTTTAAATTAATTTTATCAAGGGAAATAATGAAAGGCTTGGAAGAGCTTTCCTCTTTATCGGTGGTAGCAAAAGCATCAATAATATAATCAAAATTGAATTTACCATCGGGTTTTCTGACAACATGAGCGTGAGCTCCCTGCATATCTACAGAGGTAATATCTGCAGTAGAATTGATGAGCTTGAGCATATGTAAACCTACATCCAGCTTTTTTACAGCCAAAAGAGTATCAACATCCTGTCCTTTGAGATACAGATTTTCCATCACAAGACTATTGGGAAATCCAATATAGACTTTTTCAAGGCTTACTTTGGTCTTGATTTTTTTCTCAAGGTAGACAATAAGCTTGTCTTTAATAAAGTTCTGAACGGCTGGAAGTCTTAAGCTTAGGATCAACAGGGTAACAAAAACCAATATCGAAATAAAAGTTATTGCAATACGCCTTAAGAGTTTTGTGGTGTTGATTTTTAGTTTCAAATGCGATGTGGTTTCTGACAAAGATAATAATACTAAATTATTTTCACTTTGTTGTGGTACCCTTGCAAATGCAAAAATCCTGCCTTGGCTGTCTAATTATGGAATTTTTAGTCTGTAGTTGTCAAGTGAATAGTTGAGTAAGACGAGCCAAGGTGTGGATTTTATTCTTTAAAAAGCCCCCTTTATATCATTTTTTTTGATGTTGAAAAGGTTAGTTAGCAAAAATGAAAATTCAAATGTAATGTAGTTCTAAAGGGGGCTTGGCATGGTTTGTATATTGAGGTAATCAATTTTTTTAATTGTTTCCGTTTTCCCATTTCACCTCTTCTCCCTGTGCTGCAGCACCACCCTGCGAAACTGTAATAGGAGAGGTTTCCTGGTTAATATGATAAACATAGGCTGCAATTTTTTCAGCATCTTTTCCTGTAATGGTTCCGTCCTTAATGAAAGGTCTCATGGTAGGATTATTAGGAGAACCGTTTTCAAGCATCCAGAAAACATTTTTAAATAAGCTTTTCTCTTTGATGTTGATCCAGTGGGTATCGGTAAGATTGGGGCCAATACCTCCTTTTCCACCATCTCCGTGACAGGTCACACAATTGGTTTTGAAAAGTTCCTGTCCTTCTGCAATATTATCTGCGCTATATTTTGCTGTTTCCAGATTAATTTGAGGTGCTGTTTTTTCAAATTCTGCAATGGAAGCCAGCATTGTTTTTGTTTCTTTCGTATATTCTGCTTCCGGGTGAGCATAATCTGTAAAGCTAAAAGCTGTTAAATAGACAACACAGAAGATACATCCGAACCAAAATAAACCGATCCACCATTTCGGAAGTGAATTATCAAGCTCTGTAATTCCATCAAAACCATGGTCAATAAGAATGTCTTTTTCCTCAGTGACAGATTGTTTTTTGAAGGCAGAGTTCCATAACTTTTCATAATAGGGAACACTCTTTTCCGCCAGGTATTGTTTTTTCTCTTCCTCAGACAGTCTGCTGAAGCTTTCATTCTCAATCATGTCTCCTATGGAATTCATGATCATAAGGAGGATGATGGCAATCAGGATCAATGCCCAGAAGAATGGAGAAGAAAAATATCCGAAATCACTGGCGAACATTTCAAAGGCCATGATCGTTAAACCTATCGTTGTTGCGATATATATTGAAAGTGGGGTTCTCGTTTTCATTGCAATACAATTTTAATGATTAGTCTGCACTTGCTGTTTGAATCTGTGTTGTTTTGATATCCGTACCTAATCTTTGAAGGTAGGCGATCATAGCTACAATTTCTCTTTGCTCAAGCGGTACATAAGCAGATCCTTTTGCTATTTTTTCTTTTGCCATCTGATCTTTTACATCGGTAGCTTCCGCATAAATTCTTTTTACAATATCTTTTGACTGGTTGTCTGCCCATTGGTTTGCAGAATCAATCTGAGCTTTTGTATACGGTACATCAAAAGAATTTTTCATTAATTTTATTTTATCAACCATTTGAGAACGATCCAGTTTATTGGTGATTAACCAAGGGAAACGGGGCATAATGGAACCGGCAGAGGTAATTCTTGGGTTGTACATATGTTTAAAGTGCCATGAATCCGGGTTTCTTCCTCCTTCTCTGTGAAGATCCGGTCCTGTTCTCTTAGATCCCCATAAGAATGGTCTGTCGTAGATAAATTCTCCAGCTTTGGAATACTGTCCGTTTTTACCTTCGAATCTTAATACCTCATCACGGAAAGGTCTGATCATTTGAGAGTGACACGAGTTACATCCTTCACGAACATATAAATCCCTTCCTTCCAGTTCTAATGGTGTATATGGTTTTACCGCCGTAATAGTAGGAACACTTTGCTTAAGAGATAACGTAGGAACAATTTCCACAAGCCCTCCAATAGCAATAGTAATGAATGCAAGGATAGAAAGCAGGGTAGGAGTTCTTTCCAGCCATAAATGGACACCTTCTCCTTCTTTTCTTCCCGTACCGATGTTGGCCAAGGCTGGGGCTTCAGCAGGAACTTCTTTTTGGAATGAACCGGCTCTTACCGTTCTGATCACATTGATCACCATTAAAATAGCTCCGGACAGATAAAGGATACCTCCTAAAAATCTCATTTTAAAGTAAGGAATGATTGCTGTTACAGTATCCAACCAGTTTTTCCACAATAATGTTCCGTCCGGGTTGAACTGTTTCCACATTAATCCTTGTGTGAAACCAGAAATATACATTGGTACTGCATAGAAAATAATTCCTAATGTTCCCAGCCAGAAATGCCAGTTGGCTAATTTTTTAGACCAAAGTGACGTTCTCCACATAATAGGAACCAGGTAATAGATCACCCCGAATGCCATGAAACCATTCCATCCAAGAGCTCCCAGGTGTACGTGACCGATAACCCAGTCGGTGTAGTGACCGATTTTATTTAAAGATTTTGTTGCTAATAAAGGTCCTTCAAAGGTGGCCATACCATAACAGGTAATTGCAACCACGAAGAATTTAAGGATAGGATTTTCTCTTACTTTATCCCAAGCTCCTCTTAAGGTAAGAAGGCCATTTAACATCCCTCCCCAGGATGGTGCAATAAGCATAATAGAGAATCCTGTTCCTACTGCCTGTGCCCATGCCGGTAATGCTGTATATTGCAGGTGGTGAGGCCCGGCCCAAAGGTATACAAAGATCAACGACCAGAAGTGAATAATAGATAGTTTGTATGAGAATACCGGACGTTGTGCTGCTTTTGGCATAAAGTAATACATCAGACCTAATACAGGAGTGGTCAATACGAATGCTACCGCATTGTGTCCATACCACCATTGTACTAATGCATCTTTTACACCTGCATATACAGAATAAGATTTCCAGCTTGTGAAAGATAAAGGAACTTCAAGGTTATTGAAGATGTGAAGCATTGCCACAGCAATCCATGTTGCCACATAGAACCAGATTGCTACATACAAGTGTCTTACTCTTCTTTTAGCGATCGTTCCAAACATATTGATCCCGAAGATCACCCATGAGAAAGTAATTAATATATCAATAGGCCATTCATGTTCAGCATATTCTTTAGAAGTATTGATTCCCATTAAGAAAGTAATCACTACCGTAATGATCATAAACTGCCATGACCAGAAATGTAACCATGATAATGTATCACTGTACATTCTCGTTTTCAGAAGCCTTTGCATACTGTAATAAGCACCACAGAAAAAGGAGTTACATACGAAAGCAAAAATTACGGCACTTGTGTGAAGCATTCTGATCCTTCCAAAGCCCAAAGCGCCCTGAGTGTTGATCAGCCCCTGAATATTTCCAGATGCTAAACTTTTAATAGTGGTGTCATCTGTACCGAATAAAAATTCCGGTAATTCCGGATAGAAAAGCATTAATGCTGCAGTAAGTCCCAGCAGAAATCCGATGAGCCCGAATACGATAGTAGCATAGAGGAATGCCCTGACAATATTATTGTCATAATTAAATTTTTGCGTCTCCATAAATTCCAATAGTGTTTACCGAAGTGATATTTTCTCTGAAAAAGACTTATTTTCTGTCTTTTTCTATGATGAAAATAAATATCATGTAATGTGTATTATGTTTTGCCAAAGGTATTTATTAACTTTGTTAGAGTCTAATAGGTAATCTTCTAAACTATACCAAAAACTACTAAAACAAAAATGATGAAAGTATGTGGCCAAAATATCAGGAAAATTCGTCGGAGCAGAGATCTTACTCAGGAATATATGGCCTTTGAAATGGGGATTTCCCAGAAGGCATACTCCGACATTGAAAATTCTAAAGTGAAGATCAACCTGGATATCCTGACTAAAATTTCAGATATTTTAGATATTAAGCCTTCCGATATCTGCAGTATTTCACACAAATGTGGAACTGACGATGGATATGAAGATAAATATCAGAATCTTTTGGAATATATGAAGAAGAACAATATTTCGATTCCGAAAGAATATCTGTAAAAATAAAATAGCTTTTTTGTTTTTCGTTAGCCAGAATTGTCAATTTGCCCTATGGAACGAGAATTTCTGTGAAAAGTTTTTATATATTTAGCGCCTGAATAATTCATTCTATGAGCAACGAAAATAAAACAGGACAAAACGAGACTTTAGTTAGAGGATTAACAAATCGACACATACAATTAATTGCCCTTGGAGGTGCCATAGGAACCGGATTATTTCTAGGAATTGGACCTGCAGCCGTATTGGCAGGACCCTCCGTTATTTTAGGGTATGCCTTAGCCGGAATCATTGCCTTTTTTATTATGCGCCAGCTTGGCGAAATGGTAGTTCAGGAGCCGGTATCGGGAAGTTTTAGCCACTTTGCCTATAAATATTGGGGAAATTTTCCAGGTTTTGCATCCGGATGGAATTACTGGATTCTCTATATCCTTGTAAGTATGGCCGAGCTAACGGCAATTGGGCATTACATCCATTTTTGGTGGCCGGAAATACCGCTCTGGGTTTCCAGTTTATTCTTTTTTGTAGTGATCACAGCACTTAACCTTGCCTCTGTAAAAGTATATGGAGAAACTGAATTTTGGTTCTCTATCATCAAAGTGGTAGCCATTATTGCTATGATTGTTTTCGGAGTATACCTCTTAATCAGTGGAACAGGAGGTGAAAAGGCAACAATTACAAACCTATGGAATGACGGTGGCTTTTTCCCAAAAGGTCTGTTTAATAAAACAGAAACCGGATATTCAGGTTTGTTCGCCGCTATGGCGATGATTATGTTCTCATTTGGAGGATTGGAACTGATCGGTATTACAGCAGCAGAAGCTAAAAATCCTGAAAAAACAATTCCTCAGGCTACTAATCAGGTGATTTATAGAATACTTATTTTCTATGTAGGAGCTTTAGTGATCCTGTTTGCATTGAGCCCATGGAGAGAAATTACAGAAGGATCAAGCCCGTTTGTAATGGTTTTTCAAAACTTAAACGGCCTCGAATTCAGTCTTTTTGGTAAGGTTATTCAGTTCAATACCTTGATAGCCAATGTTCTTAATTTAATTGTATTAACAGCTGCTTTATCAGTTTACAACAGTAGTGTTTACAGTAACAGCCGAATGCTTTTTGGACTGGCTCAACAGGGTAATGCCCCGAAGTTTTTGAAAAAGCTGAATAAAAACTCTGTTCCTACAAATGCCATCCTTATCTCTTCATGCTTTGCAGGGATCTGTATTATCATTAATAAATTGGTGCCTGAAAAAGCTTTTGAATACCTAATGGCTTTGGTAGTATCTACATTGATTATCAACTGGCTGATGATATGCTATACCCATTTAAAGTTTAAAAAAGCTATCAATAAATCAGGGATTCAATCCAAGTTTCCTTCCATATTCTATCCTGTATCCAATTATATCTGTATTGCCTTTTTGGTTTTAATTTTAGGATTGATGAGTATTACAGGAATGGAAATTCAGGTGATTTTAATTCCGGTTTGGCTGGGCTTTCTGTTTGTCATGTATAAACTGTATAAGCCGAAATAAAATATAAAACAGTCTGATGTTTTAAAAGATGAAAATAAATTTATTTTCATCTTTTTTGTTTTTTCTGTACCTTGGTAATAGTCCATAACTTCAAATTCCGGCTGGGGAAATCAAATCAATCTCTCATTATTCTTATCGGATTTTTTTAGATTTTTCATGAAACTATGTTGACATTTTCAAAAAATGCTGCGCTTTGAAATTTTGGTGTATTTATTGGAACAAAATATAATGATATGAAAAAACTATTCACACTCACTTTTGTGTTGAGTTTTATATTAAGTATGGCACAGACAGATTATCATTTTCCCGAAGAATCTTCACGGCATGAAGGAACGTGGCTGCAGTGGCCCCATCACTATCAACATGGAATGACTTACCGGAAGAGGGTAGAGCAAGCCTGGGTGGATATGACAAAAGCTCTTCAGTCTGGTGAGAAGGTTCACATTATTGCTTATAATGCCGAGGAAAAAAATAGAATTATCCATATTCTGGAGGAAAATAAAGTTCCTATGAAAAATGTGGATTTCAAAATGTATCCTACAGATGATGTATGGATCAGAGATAATGGACCTATTTTCGTAAAAGATAATAAGGGCAATGTTCTTATTGAAGACTGGGGATTTAATGGCTGGGGCGAAAAATTTGACTTTGAAAATTGTGATAAAATTCCACAACGAATCGGAAAAGATCTTGGAATAAAAGTGATTGACCTGAATGAAGAAATGGTGAATGAAGGAGGTTCTGTAGAGACTGATGGAAACGGAGTTTTAATGGCTTGTAAAAGTTCAGTGATCAGCCAGAAAAAAGAAGCAACACGAAATAAAGGAATCACACAGGAGGAAGCTGAAGAAATGTTTACAACATATTATGGGGTGTCAAAAGTAATTTGGCTGGATGGTGTTACCGGATTGGATGTTACAGATATGCATATTGATGGTTTTATGAAGTTTGTTAACCATAATACCATGATCACCATGAATGAAAATGATCTTCTTGAGCTTGGGCTTTCTGATAAAGATATTAAAACGCTTTATGCAGCCGCCAATACAGATGGTAAGGAATATAAAAAAGTCTATCTGCCTGCGACTCAAAATAAAGTAAAGACAGCTTATGGAAAGCAGCTGGACGAAAAAGGTTCTTATGTAAACTATTATGTAGCTAATACAGTGGTATTGGTTCCTAATTATGGGGATCCTAATGATGAGGTAGCCAATCATATGATTCAGGGTCAGTATCCTGAGAGAAAAGTTATAGGGATAGATGTAAGAAATCTATATGAAAATGGAGGCATGGTGCACTGTGTTACCCAGCAGCAGCCTGCGGGCAATCTGCTGAAATAAATAAAAAATTTATGCTGTGAAAAAATCCTATAGAATACATGTGCTATTCCATAGAATGTTTTTTTTGTATAAATAATATTGTTAAAAATTAATATTTGAATAATATGTTTTTGTATTTGTAAAAAATGCATGAAAAAAATACTAAAAATCATTTAATAAATGAATATGCTTAGTATTGATTGTGTTATAAAATATTCTGATATACAATTTGTTAAGCTTGGATTCTATTATTGAATTTGCCGTTTTTGTAAGTTTGTAACGGGAAAAACTTCAATTAAGGATGAAAAAAATAAAAGGTTTTAAAAACTCCTGCGGAAATGCCGAACACCGCTTCATAAAGTAGGTAAAATCTAAAAAAGCATTGTATGTCGAACTCATTTCAAACGATTAACAGCTCTGTTAATCATTGGTATATTCCGTTGATATTCGGAATTACTTTTTTAATCTGTGGATTTTATGTTTTCAGTGTACCACTAGCAGCCTATGTTACACTTTCTATTTTTTTTAGTGCTTCGTTTTTATTCTCCGGGATTACAGAAATGTTCTTTTCTTTAGAGAACAGGACCTCCCTGCAGGGATGGGGGTGGTTTCTTATAAGCGGTTTAATGACTACCACAATCGGCACTTATCTCATTGCTAATCCGCATATTTCAATGTCTGTTCTGCCTTTTGTAGTGGGGATTACTTTATTGTTCCGTTCTTTTCAGCTGCTCGGTTTTGCATTTGATCTGAAAAACATGAAAGTAGCAGGCTGGAGTAATGTAGTTCCAACAAGTATCGGAGGCATGATATTCTCTTTACTATTGATATTTAGTCCCATATTTATGGGAATTTCTTTAGTGATATTGACGGGGATTTCTTTTATCTTAATAGGGACAGCCTCTATAATGCTGGCTTTGGATTTTAAAAAAAATAAAAAATATTTCCGGAGGAACAGGCCTGGAATACAGAGATAGAATCAGAATTTAAACAGAAAATGATGATCTGAAAAAATAAGCATATTATATACATAGAAAAGACCTTAGTAAGAGGTCTTTTTGTTTTTTTAATCCGTATATATCTCTGTGTAAAATCATTGATGAAAAAGAGAAGATTTTTATTATAAATATCAGGTTAATTTCTTTTCTGAAAAAAATGAATTCATCTGTGGTTTTATTCACTATGTGTGCTATTTTTCGTACCTTAGTTCAGGTTGTATTTCAAATTCAGGTGAAAATTATAACCTGTTTGAAAGTACAGCTACGGAGATGCCGAACACCGTTATGCAAAGTAGGCAAGACTAAAAAAAGACACCTATGGCCAATTTATTTCAAACCCTTACAAACACTGTAAAACATTGGTATATTCCTTTGATTTTTGGAATCCTTTTCCTTATCTGCGGTTTTTATGTTTTCAGTGTACCACTTGCAACCTATGTCACACTTTCTATTTTCTTTAGTGTTTCATTCTTATTTTCCGGAATTACAGAAATATTCTTTTCCCTTCAAAACAATAAATCCTTACAGGGGTGGGGTTGGTTTCTTGTAAGCGGATTATTAACAACAGCTATAGGAATTTACCTTATTGCAAATCCGCAAATTTCAATGGCCGTACTTCCGTTTGTTGTAGGATTTACCTTACTGTTCCGTTCTTTTCAGCTCCTGGGCTTTGCTTTTGACCTGAAAAGTATGAAAATAATGAGCTGGGGAAATGTAGCTCTTGCCAGCGCAGGAGGAATTATATTTTCTTTACTGCTTATATTCAATCCTATATTTACAGGAATTTCTTTGGTTACCTTAACCGGAGTTTCCTTTATTTTTATGGGAATAGCTTCTATTATGTTAGCACTGGATTTACGAAAAGTTAAAAAAATTCCCGGAAAGATAAGCCAGGAGCTAAGAGATCGGATTAAATCTATTCAGGATGAAATTGATGATGTGAAAAAGTAAGTATACCTTATATTTATAAATGTAAAAAGACCTTAATAAGAGGTCTTTTTGTTTTTTATCAGCATTTTTCTGTACAAAATTAAGTTACAGGTCCAGAATCCATTTCTGAAGATCCGTGTTCGAAGATAATTTAAGCTTTTTCTTAAGTCTGTATCTTTTTGTCTCTATCCCACGGACACTAATGTTTTCATATTGGCAGATTTCTTTATTCGTAAGATTTAATCTGATATAAGCACTGAATTTTATATCATGTTCTGTAAGTTCAGGAGTATGTGTAATTAGTTTTTCATAGAATTCAGGGTATACTTCTTTAAAACGTACCAGAAACAGAGGGCTTCTGCTCTCCATAAGCTGAATGATTTCATCAAATGAATTATTTACTTTCAATTTAAGAACATCCGTTTCAATGATCTTTTTCTCTAGAATTTTGTCCTTTTTAAGGACTTTTTTAATATAGATTTTTCTGATGAAATATAATAACAGGCCAAATGATACTACAATGAGCATGACTATAACGTAGAACATCCTTCTTTCTTTTCCTTTTTCCTCATGCTTTAAATCAATCAGTGTATTAACGGCAAGATTTACGGCTTCTTTTTCGTTTTTACTGATATCGTCATGAAGAATGGTGTATTTTCTTAGAAATTCATTAGATTTTTCAATTTCATTTAAAGATTTATAAACACTGGAAAGTGTGTCGTAAACAGTCAGTAAGGAGCCTGGGGTATTTTTCGTTTTTTGAAATACGTCAAGTGATTTCAAATAATATTCAAGTGCTTTTTCTTTATTTCCTTTTATATTATATAGATCTCCATAGCTGAACCATGCAGTGGCTTTTTCAATATCAGATGCATTGTTAGAATAGGCAAAAGCCTTATTCATATAGTATTCAGCAGAGTCTAAATGTTTTTTTTCAGCAATAAATTTGTCTGCTGTTCTTGTATAAGACGTGATATTGGGTTTTGAACCCAGTATTTTCTTCTTTATAGCTTGTAAAGAATCAAGGTTTTTATCTTTGGGAAAATTCTGTTGTTTCCATGAATAGTTGTAGGCCAGAGCAAATTCTCTCTGTTTAAGATTGGTAATTTTCTTTATATAAGATGCTGCCTGATCAAAGGCTGCATTGGATTGTTCATAAAGCCCCAGCCGTGTATAATTCCTTCCGTATTCATTGTATAAATTGGCCTTCAGAAAAGGATCATTACTATGCAGCAGTTCTTTTTTAGCTTTGTCAAGATATTCCAGGCTTTCTTTATTCCTGTCAAGTCCGGATAATATGCTTCCTATATTGGTATATACCATAATAACACCCTTGGTGTCATCATTTTTTTCATATTGTGTAAGAGCGTTAATATTGTATTTTAAGGCTCCTTCGGCGTCTAGTCTCTTTCGATATTCTAATGTCGTTTTTATAGGTTCGGGTTGAAAAGAGAAGTCCTGAGCGTCAAAAAATACTGAGAAGGAAAAGAAAATCAGATATAATATTTTAATTCTAAAATTTTGGAACATATTTTTTAAAATTATTAACACAAAAATAACTTTTTTATGAATATGATTAAGAAATTAATCAGCTGCACGTAATTTTTTATTTTGACATATAGCAAAAATGTACTTCAAAAATACTCCATTTAAATAAGTAAAGTATTGTTTGTTAATTCATTGTGTTGTGAAGTGTATTTGAAGTAATGCTTAGTGTAGATAATATTGATAGATTTATCACGAAATAATTTTTTCATTCTTTCACGTTTGAAAAGTGTTTGTGTTTAGAGGCAGGGATATTGATGGTCCCTGCTTTTTAAATAAGAGAACTATTGGAGTTCTAAAGTGTTTATAATTATCCTCTTTCCTCTGAATATTGCTCAGAGAATACTAATAATTCACTTTTTCGACTTACTTCAAAGTTACTTCACTTGTATTGTAACTATTTGTTTTATAGATTGTTGTTGGTTGAAGTGTCTTTGATGTAGATTTTTTTTTGTTTGCAGGCAGTAAGTTTGCATCATCAAGTTCGAACACTGGAGATTTCAGACCGGTCATGTTTTTCAGTACGATTCTAAATACACACAAGAAAAAATTAAACAATGAAAAAAATAATAATTTCATCTGCGATATTTGTCGCGAATTTTGCCTTTTCTCAAGTAGGTATTAATACCCCTAATCCACAAGCATCATTGGATATCCAAAGCAAAGGAAATACTTCCGCTACTAAAGCTATGAGAATCAATAATTCAAATAATACAGAAATGGTTACCATTACTGATGCGGGGAGAGTAGGAATCGGAGCTGCTGTTCCAAAATCAAACCTGCAGGTTATTGGAGATGAATTGAGGGTGGGTGGGCCATCCACACAACTTGGCAGTGTTGCCAATCCAGTGTTAAGAATTCATTCTAATGCAAATACGGATGGTTCAGGAGGTTCATTACTTTTTAGTGAGAATATGGAGACTTTTGGATATTATATAAGACAAAATACAGAGGCAGGAAATACTTATGGCTTCGATGGTTTAGCAATTGGCGCTGCACAAGCAGGGAAGTATGCTTATAATCCAGCAAAACCGGGAGTCTTTATTTCGGATAATCAGAATGTAAGCTTTGGAACTGCTACTCCTCAAGCAATGTTTCATATAGATGGTGCAAGAGATAATAATGTTAATTCTGCTCCCACTCCTGCACAGCAAGTAAATGATATTGTGGTTAATACCTCTGGAAATATAGGAATAGGAACAATCAGCCCTACCCATAAGCTCGATATTCGTTCCGCAACTAACGGAGCCGTTAAAATTGTAGATGGAACACAGGGAGCCAATAAAGTTTTAACCTCAGATGCTAATGGTGTGGCTACATGGAGAGATGGTGTTACTGATACAAGTATCTATAATAGTAATGGAACACTGTCGGCTAACCGAACCGTTGCACAAGCAGGTAATAATTTAGCATTTACAAGTACTGCTACAACCGGAACCAGCCATTTTACTGTAGATGGGGCCACTTTTAATATTGATGCAAGAAATAACAGAGTGGGTATTGGAACCACTAATCCCCAAACTAATTTTCATACCATCGGAACAAGAAGATTTGAGAATGCCACAAGTGGTTCGGTAGTGGCAGGCTCTGTATTAACGGCAACGGATACTAATGGTACTGCTGAATGGCGGATTCCCGCTTCTCAAACTGCAGTTGGAGGTGCTGCAGCAAGTTCGGGAATTAGTATTCCTTTTGCTAATGATGGAACTTATAGGTATACAGGACAGTATATAACGCTGCCTCCTGGAAAATGGGCGGTTACTATTACTCAGCTGGCACAAACTGTGGGGAGCCTGGATAATGACGACTGGATGTTTGTGAGAAGTTCTTTCGGAGAAGGGAATGTAGCTGTAGGAGCTGCACTTACACGTTCTAGTGATCTGAAAGGACCTTCATTAATGAGTTTCAGAGTACAAGGACCTGCTTCTACAGGACATCCTCAGCAGTTTGATGTATTTCAGGGGACTATTATCATTGAAAATACTGATATCAAAGAGAAAACCTATAGATATATTGCCGGAGCTACAGTTACTGGCGGAAGTCCTAATAGCTCAACCGTTATCTCGCGATTTGGAGACTTAACGTGGTCAGAGAGTTCCATTTTTGCTACAGCCATTAAATAGTAAGAGAAAAGAGGATATTTTATTTTTATGGTTGTTGACAGGCAGGGATACACTGGATCTTCCATATCCCTGCTTATTTAAACACAGTATAATTGGATACCTAAAGTTATGTATGGTGTAATTAAACAGATTAAATTTTATTATAAGAGACAATGGAGTTAGATTTTAAAAACATTCACATAGGAAACATGATTCACTTACAGGTAGAACAAAATCAATTTGAAATGACAAGGATATGTAAGTTTATGAAGTCTTCGGAAAAGGAAATAAAAGCAATGTATCTACAAAAAGATCTTCCAACCGGTATATTATTAAGATGGAGCAAACTGTTACAATATGATTTTTTCCGGATCTATTCTCAGCATTTAATATTATTTGCTCCCCAGAAAAGTAGTGCACGGATCTACGTAAAACAAACGGAGGATAAGAAAAGTAACCTCCCACAATTTAAAAAAAACTTATATACTAAGGAAATTATTGACTTTATTCTTGAGCTTATCCGTACTGAGGAAAAAACAAAAGAACAGATAATGAAGCAATATAATATTCCTAAAACAACTTTGTATAAATGGCTTAAAAAATACTAACGAAAATTTATAAGGATCTGTAAAATAGTATACTAAATCAAATGAAAAGAAATGAAATGTTCAAAACCTTATTATAAAAAGATATTTACTGATATGTTGGCATTAAAATTTCCTGATAAAAAAGAACAATGCTTGTTTTTTTTAGATAAAGAAGAACTTTCTGAGCTGGATGTACTAAAGCTTAATAAAATTATATTTGGCGAGGATGTTTCAGAAAATGTGAATGCCAAAAATCACAGGTCTTACGATAAGTCTACCATTTTTAAAATTTTGGATTATCAAAAGAAACAGAAACTGAATAATATACAGACTGCCAGGTATTTTGGTCTCAGCAGAAACACAATAGCAAAGTGGAAAAAAATATTTTTAGTCTAAAAATAGTAGGTGCGGTTCCCAATAATTCAATATCTGATTCAAAATTATAGCTAAAAATGTTTTTTTTACTATTTCCTGATTCGAATTCTATCCAACTTTTGATAGAATATATCTTGATCATCTTTAGGAAAAAAATGTGCTTTTATCCATAGCTGCTTCTGTGTAATTCATAATAGTTATATTTTAAAATTATAGCTATATAAATGTGGGTTTTACATTTAAAAAGCTATTTATTGAATAATATTCTTAATTAAAATGATATATGGGTGATTATTTTTATGTTTTTTTTAACTGGGATATTGTTTAGTATCTGTTTTGTTCTTAATTTTAATCCATTGATAAATAATATTGTAGAGAGTTTTAAAGTGTAAATGCAGAAGTAGTAAAGTAAAGAGGTTTTGTAAGGATTACATTGATATATAAACTAATGTTGAAGTAAAATTTTATAAGATTCAAAAAATACATCATATTACTCAATTTAAAAACTAATAAAATGAAAACAAGCATTTTACTATTATCAATGCTGATAATTGCCAATTTTACACGTGCACAAATTGGAATATACACATCAAACCCTCAAGGCGCGCTCCATTTTGATGGTGCAAAAGACAATCCGGCAACGGGTATTCCAACTGATGTACAGCAAGCCAATGATTTTACAATAACCTCTACTGGAAATGTTGGTATTGGTACCATTACCCCGTCATCAAATCTTCATATAACAAATAGAGGAACAGCTACGGGGATTGGAACAGGTGAGGTGACGAATACAGGACTTTTGATAGAAAACCCTATTGCCAACAGTTCCATATTGTCAATTTTAAGAACCACCGGAGCAGCAGGAACTAAACAGACAGTAATGGGAATAAACCCTAATATCAATGGAAATAATGGATTGTTTGTTATTTCCCGTACCCCTGGTGCAACTGATTTTGTAATGGATTTATCTTCCGGCAATATAGGGATTGCCAATAATGCACCCACCAATACTTTAGATGTGGCTGGCAGTACCAGAATAAGAACTTTAGCTGTAGTACCTGGAGCTACAGTGGTTACTCCTGTATATGCAGACGGTAATGGTGTTCTGAATAAAGCTGTTGATACTACCTATGGAACAGTTATTAATAATACCGTTACTATAACATCAGGCGCTACAAATACATTGATTACAGGAATTGAGAATAATGCTGTATATAAAGCTGTGGTATATGTTGGTAATACTTGCGGCCGTATTGGTATTGCAGAATATTATGTCACTAATAATGCTTTTAACAATTCTTTCTCTATTAAAGGAATAGATGGTATTTTAAATACTGATACGACTATAAAAGCCCCTACTTTCACTGAGGTAAACAGATATACAACATCAGTAGTCTGGTCTGGTATTCCAAATTGTGCTGCTGGAGGTACTAATATTGCATTTAGTTATACATTAACAATGCCTTCTGCAGGAACAATAAATCTCACCAATGATGGGGATGCAAGTTTACAATATAGGGTGATACTTACACGAATGTTTTAATTTTTTTTAAATAAAATAATAGCCTATTTTCATATGAAATAGGCTTTTTTTATGAAAGTCTATCGTGTAAGATTCTGGAAAATGATTATTCTATCAATCTATTCTTATTGTATGGTTTTCCGTATTTTTTTAGGGTAATCATCATTTAGTTTTGCTAAATATTTAAATAGTAAAAAATGAAAAAAATGGTATTATTGATCGTTTTAGGAGGGATGTTCAATTCTTGTGGAGGAAGTAGTGATGAAAGTGAAAGAGGTTCAGAATCTTGTACCTATAATGGACACAGACTGTATGTAGGTGAAAAAGGAGGGTGTTATTATCTTTCCTCTGGAGGAAGCAAAGAATATGTTGATAAAAGTTATTGTATAGGATGTAACTAAAATCTATTAGTTGTATCAATATATAAACATCATTACTATTCTCGAAATAAAACTCTGTCATAAAGGAGACAGGGTTTTATTTTTTTCAGAGAGGATTATAAAAACAAAAACCATCCTTAAAGAAGGATGGTTTGTAGACCCACAGGGATTCGAACCCCGACTGACGGTACCAAAAACCGGAGTGCTACCGTTACACTATAGGTCTGTTTATTTTTGGTGATGCAAATTTATAGTTTTTTTTTAAATGTACAAATACCTTATCAAAAAATCTATAGTTTTTACACTCAAAATTGATAGGAATTTATCTTTTCTGACGGATTTTATATTGAATCTTTTATAGATGCTCCATATTACCACTGTGAAAAATAGCTTTACAGAAAAATAAAACAGTATAATATAGCCCTATAAAAAACAAAAACCATCCTTAGAAAAGGATGGTTTGTAGACCCACAGGGATTCGAACCCCGACTGACGGTACCAAAAACCGGAGTGCTACCGTTACACTATAGGTCTGTTTTATTTTGGTGGTGCAAATTTACAGCTTTTTTCTTTACTTACAAGAACTTTTTAAAATTTTTTCTAAATTTACTGTGCTTTTATGAATACTAAAATATGCTGATAGACTTCAATAATCTCAATACTAATAATTTATCGTTTAATACGGAATTTGAAAAAAAAGTTGGTTTTTTTCTGGAAGAATGGTTTTTTAACGCAAACACGGTAAAAGTTCAGACTTCGGGTTCCACAGGAACACCTAAAATTTTTGAAATTGAGAAAAGTAAAATGATAAATTCTGCGGTAATGACCTGCAACTTTCTGGGATTACAACAGGGGGATAAGGCGCTTTTATGCCTGCCGGTAGAATATATCTCAGGGAAAATGATGGTTGTACGTGCTCTGGAAAGAAAATTAAAACTAATGGTGACAGAACCCTCCTTAAACCCTGTTGAAAATCTGGAAGAGGAAATAGATTTTTGTGCAATGACTCCTTTGCAGGTAGAAAATTCACTGGATAAACTTCATTTAATAAAAAATCTGATCATTGGGGGGGCTGCAGTATCAGAGAGTTTAAAAAATAAAATTCTCAAAATGAATCTGAGTGTTTCAAACCGTATTTTTGAAACCTATGGAATGTCTGAAACCCTTTCTCATATTGCCTTAAGGCAGCTGATGCCGGAGCCGGAAGAGTATTTTACAGCTTTTGAAAATGTAAATATTTCCTTGGATGAGAGGGCGTGTTTGAAAATATTTGCACCTGCAGTGAATGATGAAGTATTGATAACTAATGATTTAGTTGAAATTAAAGCCGGAAAGAAGTTTAGGTTTTTAGGACGGATTGATAATGTAATCAATTCCGGTGGAGCCAAAATTTTTCCGGAAACTCTTGAAGCCCTGGTAAAAAAAGCGATTCCAAATGAAGTGGTATTCTTAGGTATAAAGGACGAAAGTTTGGGTCAAAAATTGATACTGGTTATAGAAGGAAATAAATCAGAAGACTTGTTTGTGAAAATTTCAGAAATACCGTTTGATAAAAATTTCCACAAACCCAAAGAGATTATTTTTATAGATGAAATACCCAGAACGCCAAACGGAAAAATAAACAGGATAGAACTGTATAAAAAGATCAGTACAGAGGCCTAATCTTTTTCACTTATTTTAAAATAAATACAATGAAAGACTTTTCAAAAGAACTCAGTTTCAAAACCTCCCGAAGTAGTGGTGCTGGAGGGCAAAATGTGAATAAGGTGGAAACTGCCGTTACCGTACTTTGGGAAGTGAATGCATCTGTTTTCTTTCATGAGGAGCAGAAAGCATTACTACTGGATAAATTGAAAAACAGGATCAATGCTGATGGAGTTTTATTTTTAACTGTTTCTGAAAGCCGAACGCAGCTGATGAATAAAAATAAAGCAATTGAAAAAATAATTGAACTGGTGAACAAAGCGCTCATTGTTCCCAAAAAAAGAACGGCGACAAAACCTTCAAGAGCTCAGAAACAGAAAAGATTGGATAGCAAGAAAAAGCTCTCCGATAAAAAGGAAAACAGACGGTTTAAGTTGTAGTTGTTTACTCAAAAATAAACGATTGCTTCCGGAACGTTGAAAGACATGATCATGATGGGGAAATATTTAATTTGGCGATAATTTGCCGCTACATTCCGATTTTAAGTCCTATATTTGTTAGGATTAAAACAAAATATAATGACAGCAACAATCTTTTTATCTGCGATACGCCGACCGTCAGGATTACTGCTGTCATTACTTTATTTACATACAGACTCTTTCCTGAAAAGTTCTAAGGACTTTATCAATTAAGCCCTGTCAGGATCCAAGACAGGGAATCACTCCGGATTTTATTTATTACTTTTTTGCAGTTTTCTATAGAAGAAGGCTGTTATATGCCTGGATTCTACATTGGATCGTTAGGGAATAACTGCATTTTAATTTAAAAAAATTGAACAAAATGTCCAATCATATTATTGTAACCACAGGGATTTATGATGCCATAAAAGATACACTCAGAAGGAAAAAGGTGAGCATCGGAGAAGAAAAAAGACTTACGGAAGAACTTAGAAATGCAAAACAGGTATTGAGAAGAGATCTGCCTGCTGATATCGTAACGGTTGAAAGGAAAGTGACATTGAAAGACCATACCTTAGATTTTGAGCACGAATATATTTTTGTACCTTCTACCAAAGCAAAGCTTAAAAAGAATAAGCATTCCATATTATCGGATATTGCCCTTGCAGTAGTAGGATATAAAGTAGGAGATATTATCAGTTGGCCTTTCAAAGATGGAGAACGTAAAATTGAAATCCTGAAAGTGGCTCCCTGGGAAGGATAAATCCTTGTTGAAAGCTATTAAATTAAATTACAATGAAAGCGGGGGCTCAAAGTGAGCCCCGCTTTTTTAATTTTATTAGCTCAACTGTTTTGGAAAACGCAAAGGCACAAGTTTTTTATATCATATGTGCTTTAAAATCTTAGATTTTATTGCTGCTAAAAACTTTCATACTACATGAAAAGTTCTTTGCGCCTTTATGTGTTCCAATAAAACAGCTTTAGCATTTAACAAATGATAAAAAAAGCCCCCTCTGTGACACTTTCTTCAAGTGCTTGGGCTGCATTCCGTTTTTAAGTTTTATCTTTGCAAAAATTAAAAAAAATGAGCAAACCAATTTCTGAATTTATAGAGAAATATTACCTGCACTTCAATGCAGCTGCATTGGTGGATGCATCTAAAGGCTATGTTGCCCATCTTAAAGATGGCGGAAAAATGATGATCACTTTAGCTGGAGCAATGTCTACTGCTGAATTGGGTAAAATTCTTGCAGAAATGATTCGCCAGGGGAAAGTAGATTTTATCTCTTGTACAGGTGCTAACCTTGAAGAAGATTTAATGAACCTTGTGGCACACTCTCACTACGAAAGAGTTCCTCATTATAGAGATTTAACAGCTCAGGATGAGTGGGACCTTCTGGAAAGAGGTTTAAATAGAGTTACAGATACTTGTATCCCTGAAGAAGAAGCATTCAGAAGATTACAGAAACATATCGTTGAAATCTGGAAAGATGCAGAAGCGAAAGGAGAAAGATATTTCCCACACGAATTTATGTACAAAATGATCCTTTCAGGAGTATTAGAGCAGTATTATGAAATTCCTAGAGAAAATTCTTGGATGATTGCTGCTGCAGAAGCAAACCTGCCAATTGTAGTTCCGGGATGGGAAGATTCTACAATGGGTAACATTTTCGCTTCTTACTGTATCAAAGGAGAGCTTACAGCTACTACAATGAAATCAGGAATTGAATATATGACTTATCTTGCTGACTGGTATACTAAAAACTCAGGAGGTAAAGGAGTTGGATTCTTCCAGATCGGAGGAGGTATTGCAGGGGATTTCCCAATCTGTGTAGTACCGATGTTGTATCAGGATATGGAAATGCATGACATTCCTTTCTGGTCTTATTTCTGCCAGATCTCTGACTCTACAACATCATATGGTTCGTACTCAGGAGCCGTTCCAAATGAGAAAATCACTTGGGGTAAACTGGATATCACTACACCGAAATTCATCGTTGAAAGTGATGCAACTATTTGTGCACCATTAATGTTCTCTTATATCTTAGAAAACTAAGAACAAAATTCTCGAAAGAGATTACAATATCAGCGCTTCAAATCATTTGAAGCGCTTTTTTATTTGTGAGATAATTCAGCAAGTATATTTTGATTGGAAAACGCAAAGTGGCAAAGAACTTTTTATGTAGTGTGTAGATTTTCCGCAGATATAATGTTAGATTAAATTTTCTCGCAGATCACGCAGATTTTAATGAGCATCGGCGTAACATGCAAAATCAGCGTGAGATAAAAATAAAATATACCGTACACAATTTTATCGGAGATAAAATCCTTGCGCCTTAAAAGCATGAGTTATATCAAAAAAATTGCGCCTTAGCGTTTTCCAACTCCTCATCCTTTTTAGTAAAAAAAAGACTGCTTCAAAATTGAAACATTCTCTTGTGTATTCTTATTTTTTCAAGCTGCTTAGCATCTCTTTTTTGTTGGAATACGCAAAGGCGCAAAGGATTTTCATGTAGTATGAAAATTTTAAGACGCAAGAAAATCTAAGATTTTCAGCAAGGACATGACAGAATAGTATTAAATTTCTTGCAGACCCAGCAAATGCTGGTTAAAATCTACCGTACACAATTTTATCGGAGATAAAATCCTTGCCCCTTACAGAATGTAGTATTCCAAAAAACTAACGTCTTTGCGTTTTCCAAAAATTTTCCATAAACATCTGTGAAAACCGGTATCATAAGTAGGAAAATAAAAAATCAATCCAACGAATTCACCAGAACAAAATAACGATACGCCAAAATTCCCTTTTCTATCTTAGTCAGATGATTGGGATCTTTATTACTCAGTTTTGGGAGAACTTTTTTATTAACCGCATTCAGCAGCCGGAAAAATGATTTTTTCATATCTTTATCTTTTAATGAAACATCATTGAATCCATGTGAGTTCAAAAATAATGCAAATCTTTTGAAATCCGGAGTATATGATTTTCAATCACTTAATTAACTACAGAAAGGTATGGATGAAATCTTCAAACAACAGGTGTACGAAGTGGCGAAACTTATTCCAAAGGGCAGGGTTTCAACGTATGGAGCTATAGCCAAAGCAGTAGGTTACCCGAATCATTCCCGGCATGTGGGAAAAGCTATGGGAGGATGTCCTGAAGATGTTCCTGCACACCGTGTGATCTCAAGTTCAGGAGTCTTATCTGTCCCTGAATTTCAGCCAAAACTGGAAGCGGAAGGCCTTACGATAGAAAATCTTAGAATAAAAAATTTCAAAAAACTGTTCTGGGATCCGTTGGAGGAATTGTGATTTCAAAACAAGTTTGTTTAAACTTAACCACAAAAGTCACAAGAGATTTTTAAACACTTATAAGCTATATACTTTGTGTATAAGAAGTACACTAAAGTTTTGTTGAAAATCAAAGATTTTCATCTTATGTGAACTTAATTGTGCGGTATTCTTTTAAACTTTCTAAAGTGTACTAAAGTGTCTAAAAAATAAAAACTTTTGTGTCTGACTACGTCGAAATAATATTCATCGACTGAAAGGAGATAATCTTCGATTTGTGGTTTAGTAAAAAAGTTTAAACGGCTTTAGAATTTAAATCAAAGAATTTTTTTAACGCAAAGTTTTCATTTGCTTTCTTGAATATTTTTAGAGAGCAAAGTTGGAATCAATGAAATTGATTCTTTCTAAGCGAACGTATTACTGTCACAAAGCTTCATTAGCGACAGAGTTGCAACTCTTTGCCTCCTAAAATAAAACATTTAAATCATTAATTCTTTGCATCAAAAAACTTTAGCATCAATTAGAGCCTATATCACAAAAAAATGTCACTCCATAACTTAATATGAGTGACACAGATATTTTTACAATTTTCAAACCGTATTATTTTCTTCCTTTTGGGAGACCTTTCAGTTCTTCTTTCAGTTTTTCGTTCTCCTCTTTTAATAAAGCAATATAGTTTTGTAAATTTTCAATGATAGCTCCCGGAATATTATCATAATTATTTTGATTAGTAATTACCCCCGCAGAAGAAGATCTATCATTAAATACAGGATGGTCATTGTTAATAACTACTGTAGGTTCTTCCTCTTCATAAATATCTTCAATCGGTACATCCAGAAAACGGGCCAGTTTGTCCCATTCATCTTTTACGATCCTTACATCACCGCTTTCTTTTCTACTGTAATTAGATACATCTGTTGCGATAAAATCAGCTACCTGTTGTTGAGTATAGCCTTTTTGCTTTCTGATGACGCGTAATTTTTCTTTTTGCATGACCGACATTTTATACAAAAATGGCAAAAAAGCATAAGCTGTACAATAGAAAACAGAAAAAAATATGATCTAAAGAATAAGATTAAAGATAAAATGAAAATAAGCTTATAAACATAGGTGTTATCTGATTTAATTGTTGAAAACTTTCTTCGTATCAGTTGTTTATTTCATGATAACTTCTGATTAATCAAAGAGTATTTGGTAAAAGACCAGATTTAAACCTTATAGGTTTTTAAAACCTATAAGGTTTAGATACAATAACCTATCCATTTAGATTACTGTTGATGATTTTTGGATTGTTGGAAAAACGCAAAGCCGCAAAGATTTTCATGCATTGTGAAAATTTTAAGCCGTAAAAAAATCTAAGATTTTCAGCAAGGGACATGACAGAATAGTATTAAATTTCTCGCAGACCCAGCAAATGCTGGTTAAAATCTACAGTACACAATTTTATCGGAGATAAAATCCTTGCGCCTTAAAAGCATGAGTTATATCAAAAAAATTGCGCCTTAGCGTTTTCCAACTCCTCATCCTTTTTAGTAAAAAAAGACTGTTTCGAAATGAAACAGTCTCTTGTGTATCCTTATTTTTCAAGCTGCTTAGCATCTCTTTTTTGTTGGAATACGCAAAGGCGCAAAGATTTTCATGTAGTATGAAAATTTAAGACGCAAGAAAATCTAAGATTTTCAGCAAGGGACATGACAGAATAGTATTAAATTTATCGCAGACCCAGCAAGTGCTGGTTAAAATCTACAGTACACAATTTTATCGGAGATAAAATCCTTGCGCCTTAAAAGCATGAGTTATATCAAAAAAATTGCGCCTTAGCGTTTTCCAACTTCCTCATCCTTTTTAGTAAAAAAAGACTGCTTCAAAATTGAAACAGTCTCTTGTGTAATATTATTTTTCAAGTTGCTTATAGCTTCTCTGTATAAAGTCTGTCAGGTCTTTTCCTTTCAGTAAATTCTGTGAAAGTTTGGCAAGATCCAGAGCATATTTGATCAGGTTTTGCTTTTCGTCACTATTTTCAGTTTTTAATATCTGATTAGAAAGTTCACTGTTGGAATTGACAACAAGATTGTACATTTCCGGGAATCCTCCCATTCCGAACATTCCACCTCCGCCTGTAGCCTGCATTTCTTTCATTCTTCTCATAAACTCCGGCTGAGTAATAGTGAAAGGAGCATCACTGCTGTCAAGATCTTCAAGCTGAACGGTGAATTTAGCATCCTGTATTGCTTCTTCTACATTCTTTTTTAAAGATTCTTTTTCAGTTTCATTTAATTTTGAAATAACCGGCTCATCTTTTTTGATCAGGTTATTGATGTGATCAGCATCTACTCTTGCGAATGAGATGTTTTCTTTTGAAGTTTCCAGTTTCTGGATCACATGTGGAATAATAGGAGAGTCTAATAAAAGTACCTCATATCCTTTATCCTTTGCAGATTGGATGTAGCTGTGCTGTTCATCAGCATTGGTAGCATAGAGAACAACTAATTTGTTATCCTTATCTGTTTGTGACGGCTTGATTTTCTCAACTAATTCATCCCATAAAAAGTATTTTCCGTCTGTGGTAGGATACAACGTAAATTTATCTGCTTTTTCAGAAAACTTCTCTTCAGTGATAATTCCGTATTCAATAACGATTTTAATATCGTTCCATTTTTTCTCATAATCTTCACGGTTTTCGTTGATCAGAGAAACCATTTTATCGGCTACTTTTTTGGTGATATAAGAAGAAATTTTCTTTACAGCACCGTCTGCCTGAAGATAAGAGCGGGATACATTCAACGGAATATCCGGAGAGTCGATAACTCCTCTAAGAAGCATCAGGAAATCCGGAACGATACCTTTTACTTCATCTGTTACAAATACCTGATTTTGGTAGAGTTGGATTTTATCCTTGTCGATATTCAGATTGTTGCTCAGTTTTGGGAAGAATAAAACTCCGGTAAGGTTGAATGGATAATCAACATTAAGGTGAATATTGAATAGAGGTTCATCAAACTGCATTGGATACAATTCGTGATAGAACTTCATATAATCTTCGTTGGTCAGCTCACTTGGAGCGATAGTCCATGCCGGTGTAGGGTTGTTGATGATATTATCTACTTCTTCTGTTTCCGCCACTGCATCTTCAGGAGCATCTTCCGGTAAAGGCAGGGTATGTGTTTTTGTTCCGAATTTAATAGGAACAGGCATAAACTTGTTATACTTTGATAATAGCTCACGGATTTTTCCTTCTTCTAAAAACTCTACAGAATCTTCTGCAATGTGAAGGATGATTTCTGTACCTCTGTCAGTTTTATCCGTTGTTTCCTCAAGGGTAAATTCCGGGCTTCCATCACAGATCCATCTTACAGCCGGTTCATCTTTATATGATTTGGTAAGGATTTCCACTTTCTCAGCCACCATAAAAGCAGAGTAGAATCCAAGCCCAAAATGTCCGATAATTCCTGAATCTTTTGCAGAATCTTTATATTTTTCCAAAAACTCTTCAGCTCCGGAAAAAGCAACCTGGTTGATGTATTTTTCAACTTCCTCACCCGTCATACCAATACCCTGGTCGATGATGCGTAACGTTTTTTGTTCTTTATCGATTTTAACCTCAAGTTTTGGGTTACCGTATTCAACCTTAGCCTCTCCAATACTTGTTAAATGCTTTAATTTTAAGGTAGCATCAGTAGCATTAGAGATTAATTCTCTTAAAAATATTTCGTGGTCGCTGTAAAGAAACTTTTTTATAAGGGGAAAAATATTTTCAACAGATACATTAATATTTCCTTTAGTCATAATATTTTAGATTTTTAATTGTTACCCATAACTTCTCAAAAAAAATACCACGAAGAAGAATGTGACAGAATGACATTTTTTTATGAGCGGTCTATTCATCCCTTTTATTATATTTACCGCCAATTATAATAACAATATGGGAATCTTTAATTTTTTTAAGAAAAAAGAAAACAGACAGGAGGAAGTTTATGCTCCGGTTCAGCAAAATGAAACATCAGTTAAAAATGTAATGGAAGAAGCTGAAGAAGTGGAAGTAATGGTAGATACATTACCTGAACAGCCTTCGGAGCCGGTTGAAGAAAAGAAGATCAATAATGAATATGAAAAGATAAAGATTTACAATGATTATATTGTCTATTCCATTGCGCTTCAGCTAAAGGGTGATTATGCCCCTATTTCTGCATTTGAAAAGGAAAATGGTGAAGTGGAAGGATTTGCCTATATGGTGAACGATGCTACATATATGTTTTCAATGGAAGATGCTATCGGAAGAATGGAAAAAAAGTTTGAGTCTGAGCTTAAGGAAGGTAAGATCAGGTCATATATGATTTTATACCATTCTAAGTTTGATGATAATGGCAACCATGAAGTGGCAACCCAGGAAGGAGAGTTCAAATCAATCACGCTTTCCTATCATTGTAAAGGTTTTGATAAAGCTAAAACAGCATTGCCTTATGTTTTTGAAAACCAAAGCATCACTTATAAAGGTTTTTCAGAGTTTTCTCAGGAAGAAAACAATGAGATCATGAATAATCAATTGGTAGAGGGTAAAGAGTATTTCACCAATATAGAAGAAATTAAAATACCGGAAAGTAGTAACGAAGCTGGAATCAAGATTAAAAAATCAAATGTTCATACCCTTGCGAGTACGTGGGGTGGGGTTTTCGGATTTGAAAGCTTTCAGAACCAGAAAGAATTTTCCGAGTATTTGATCCATACCATGTCTTTATTTAGAATGGAAGACCCCGCTTATGACCAGGATAAGCTGAAGTATACAGAATTTAAAGATGTAAAATTCAAGCCGGTGCTTTCCGATGATTTTACTACCATGTATCCGGAAGTAAAAACTGATTTTTCCCTGGATTTTGAAACAAAGGAAATTAACGAATGGGAAAATGTGAACAACAATGAAGCGGTTATTGGAGGTTCGGCAAGAGATACCTTTGGAATTTGGTTTTTCGCAACGGATTATGTGGAGAATAGGAACAGATATTTGACACAGACAAATTTAAATGTTAATATCAGTGGGATTGTTTTCGTATTGGATCTGCATGAGAGTTTTGAATTACCGGACGGTACTATGACGGGAGAGGATTTTACAGCGTATAAACCAAGCCAGGATCTTCCTAATTATGGATGTTTTGATTTTGTGGGTAAGATTATAGACTTCAGAGAAACGGAAGTACTGGCAGATGGAAGTGCTAAAGGCTACATACTGAAATTAAAGCTGATCACAAATTCTGAAATGGAAGACTTCTTTACAATTGATGCCTTTGTTAGTAAAGGAAATATGAGATTTGAAACGTTGACCAAAGGAATGCAGGTTGCCGGAGCATTACAGTTGCAAGGTAAGATGGCAGACTAATAATAAGCATACAAAAGAAAAACGGTCTGAATTTTCAGACCGTTTTTTATTTTAATTGAAACAAATTATTTGTTTTTCAATTCTTCCTTGATTTTATTTTCCAATTCCTCAGCAAGATCAGGATTATCTTTTAAAACATCTTTTACAGCATCACGTCCCTGACCTAATTTGGTCTCTTCGTAGCTGAACCAAGAACCGCTTTTCTTTACAATTCCCATATCTACTGCTGTATCAAGAATTTCTCCTACTTTAGAAACTCCTTCTCCATACATAATGTCAAATTCAGCCTGTTTGAAAGGTGGAGCTACTTTGTTTTTCACAATCTTCACTTTCACACGGCTTCCGATAGCTTCGTCACCCTGCTTAATTGGAGCACTTGCTTTTCTGATATCCAGTCTTACAGAAGCATAGAATTTAAGAGCATTACCACCGGTAGTTGTTTCAGGGTTTCCAAACATAACACCGATTTTTTCTCTTAGCTGGTTGATGAAGATTACCGTACATTTTGTTCTTGAAATAGTAGCAGTAAGTTTTCTTAATGCCTGAGACATTAATCTTGCATGAAGACCCATTTTAGAGTCTCCCATTTCCCCTTCAATTTCAGCTTTTGGAGTAAGAGCAGCTACAGAGTCAATCACAACGATATCAATAGCTCCTGAACGGATAAGATTATCCGCAATTTCTAAAGCCTGCTCACCGTTATCCGGTTGAGAAATAATAAGGTTTTCTAAATCAATTCCTAGTTTTGCAGCATAGGTTCTGTCGAAAGCGTGCTCAGCATCAATAAATGCAGCAATACCCCCTGCTTTTTGAGCTTCAGCGATAGCGTGAAGAGTCAATGTTGTTTTACCTGAAGATTCAGGACCATATATTTCAATGATTCTTCCTCTTGGATATCCACCTACGCCTAATGCGATATCTAATCCTAAAGATCCTGAAGGAATAACTTCTATGGTCGTATCTACGGCAGCATCCCCCAAAGTCATTACAGTTCCTTTTCCGTATGTTTTATCTAATTTGTCAAGCACTAATGCGAGTGCTTTTTTCTTATCTTCAATGTTACTCATCGCTATTAAAATATTTCTCAAAAATACATAATTTAAATATCAAAAACTAATATTATTTATGGGTGAAACCTGTTTTTAAAGTTAAAAAATGATAAATTTTTACTACTGATCTCATTCATAACGAAGCAGATGCAGAATATAGTTTTCGGGAAATTTTAAAACATATTTTTTATTTGCAACAGATATATTATCTAATGGAAATTTGAGTTTTTTGTGATATTCAGATAGTCTTCCAGTACCTTCATCTGATCCTTATTTCCTCTTTGTATTCTTGCTTCCCGGCTTACCAGATTGTCATAGATTTTATTGAAAAATATCTTAGATTTTGGAAATAGTTTTTTATAGGAAACTTCCGGAATTTGTAGTCTTTTACAAACCTCGTCACCCAAAAGAAACCAGGTACAGCAGATATGGAGATACCTTAAGTTTTTTCTTTGGAATTCAAATTTTAAAATAGGATTTTCTAACGATTCGTTCAGTAAAGAATGGGCAAGGAGAACAGAGTCTTTATCTGAAGGTGGCTGAACCGAAGTCCATAGATAAAAATATTCTGTAGCCTGCTTTTTATTATCGGGAAGAAGCTGCTCCGGAATTCCTAATAAATATCCTACATATTTCCAGAGGTGAAAAATGCCCTGTTCTTCTTCAACAGAAAAAGTGTTTCCCAGTTTTTGAAGACTGTGAAGAAAAACGAGGCTGAACCCAATATAGGTAGCCATCATATCCCAGGAATTGATGGGCTCTCCCCAGTTTTCAGTGTCCCAGTCTTTATAGTGTTTTTTTATGGAAAGCCTGGCATAGGAATGGATAAGCCTGGTTTTTATGGCAAACTCATATCCTTTTGCGTGAAGTTCGAGTGCATTGTAGCGGGTAGCATTGACCCAGAAATCCAGTGTTTCCGAAAGACGCTTTACAGCTCCTTTTTTTAAGGCTTCCGTTACAATCAGCGGTTTATTGAGATAAGCATAATCATATCCTCCGATCAGGCAGTAATCCCGCAGTGAGATCAGAGAGTCCAGATTACTTCTCATACAAAGTTCAGCACCGCTTTTAAGCAGGTTATAATCAAGCCACTCAGGAACCTTTTGGGTTTGGGCGAATAATTTTTTTACGCTGTCAGGAACATCGTCGGTTTCAGAAACACCATTGCGGATATAGTTTTCAATTTCTCTGGAGGCTTCCTGGTATTTTTTAGTAAAATAAACCTCTTTTACAACCTCATCACCGGTTTCATCTACATGATAAAAGAAAGGCGCATATTTCTCAAAGTTTTCAAAACTCACTTCAGCTCCTGAAATTTCAATGAGCTGTTTGCCATTGCCTTCTTCCCAAAAGTTTTTGAAATGAGGAGAATCTTTAAAGCGAGGTTGTATTGTCGTTCGTTCCATGTAATATAAAAGTACAAGTTTTACACCGAAATCCCCTGATGATATTGATCAGCCTTTTAGATGATATGAAGCTTGGTTTCATTTTTTTTCTGAAAAATAACACAAACGGGTTATTTTTTTGTCTCCATAAAAGTCCAAACTTTGTTGTGAAGCTAAGAGTCATCAAAATATCAGTTCTAAAAAGATATTGTTTCAGAATTGAATTTCTCTGCTCTTCAATGATAAAAACTTTAACCCTAAAACAACTAATTATGAAAACGAAAATTTTACTGCCACTTTTGCTTTGGACAGGAGTGATCTTTGGACAAGTTAGAGACTCATTAAATGCAAAATTTGCCAACCCTGAGGTTGATCAGAGTAAAATAGTTGCATCAAACATTTTAAGAGTTGAGGCTGATCTAGTATCATCCTGGAGAGGAGTCAGAGGTTGTGGCGATGCGCCGACACCGCGTAAGAAGATCGAAGCTACAGCCAATGCTTGGATTAAAACGAAAATGTTTGAACACAAAAACTTGAAATGGATCAGATACGGATGGAATGTTCCGGTAATTTCAGTGAGACGCTGGCAGGATCCATTTCCGGACAAAAGAAGGCATTGTTCCGGAAATGCCAGATTCAAAATCTTTATGGAATTTGAAAAACAGTAACTCTTAAAACAAAAAAACCTTCCCATCGGGAAGGTTTTATATTACTTATTGCTTATCGCTCATTACTTATTATAAAGAAGCAGCGTGTACAAGCATATCTACTAACTTGTTAGAATAACCCATTTCGTTGTCATACCAAGAAACAAGTTTTACGAAGTTTGGAGAAAGCATGATACCAGCATCTTTATCGAAGATAGAAGTTCTCTTATCTCCTACGAAGTCCTGAGAAACCACTGCATCTTCAGTATATCCTAAGATTCCTTTCAATTCACCTTCAGAAGCTTCTTTGATAGCCGCACAGATCTCATCGTAAGAAGTCGCTTTTTCTAATCTTACCGTAAGGTCAACTACAGAAACGTCTACAGTAGGTACTCTGAAAGACATACCTGTTAATTTTCCGTTTAATGAAGGAATTACTTTTCCTACTGCTTTAGCAGCACCTGTAGAAGAAGGGATAATGTTGTTTAGAGCAGCTCTACCACCTCTCCAGTCTTTCACTGAAGGACCGTCAACAGTTTTTTGAGTTGCTGTTGTAGCGTGTACAGTTGTCATTAAACCTTCTACGATTCCAAATTTATCGTGGATTACTTTAGCTAAAGGAGCTAAACAGTTTGTAGTACAAGAAGCGTTTGATAAAATTTTGATATCATCAGTAAGTTCCTTGTGGTTTACACCCATTACGAACATTGGAGTATCATCTTTAGAAGGAGCAGAAAGGATTACTTTTTTTGCACCTGCATTGATGTGAGCCTGAGCAGAGTCTTTAGATAAGAAAAGACCTGTAGATTCTACGATATAGTCAGCTCCAATTTCATTCCACTTTAGGTTGTTAGGATCTTTTTCAGCAGTTACTCTGATTTTTTTCCCGTTTACAACAAGATCATTCCCTTCTACAGAAACTTCACCTGGGAAAACACCATGTACAGAGTCATATTTTAACATGTAAGCCATGTATTCTGCATTGATTAGGTCATTGATTCCTACAACTTCAATGTTGTCTCTTTCAGTCATTGCTCTGAAAACAAGACGTCCAATTCTACCAAAACCGTTGATACCTACTTTAATTGTTGACATAATAGTTTGTTTTTATTAGATTATAAAAATAATTAGATTGCTAAAATTTCTGAAATCAACATCAGATCTTTGTTGATTTCGTTATGTTTTTTAATGGCTTCTTCAATAGGAGTATACACCACATCATTGGAGCGCATTCCTGCCATTACATTGTTTTGTCCTTCCATTAATCCTACTACGGCACCATATCCAAGTCTGCTGGCCAATACTCTGTCTGCACAACTTGGGGATCCTCCTCTTTGCATATGTCCTAAAACCGCTACACGAATGTCATAGTCAGGGAATATTTCCTTTGTTTTTTCTGCCAATCCATAAACATTGGCTAGTTTTTCACCTTCTGCTACCACTACAATGCTGGATGCTTTTCCTGTTTTTTCAGCTTTTCGGAATTTTGCAAAAAGATCATCCATGCTGTCTTTTTTCTCAGGAATTAAAATATCCAAAGCACCTGTTGCCAGACCACTGTTTAAAGCAATAAAACCGGCATCACGACCCATCACCTCTACAAAGAAAACCCTGTTGTGAGAAGTAGCCGTGTCACGGATTTTGTCAATAGCTTCCATAGCTGTATTCAGAGCTGTATCATACCCAATGGTATTATCAGTCCCGAAGATATCATTGTCAATAGTTCCCGGTATACCAATTACCCGGATTCCAAATTCTTCATTGAAGATTTTGGCTCCCGTAAAGGTTCCGTCTCCTCCAATACATACCAATCCGTCTATTCCAAGCTTGACACAGTTATCATAAGCTTTCTGACGGCCTTCTTTAGTTCTGAATTCGTGGGATCTGGCTGACTTTAGAATAGTTCCGCCCTGGTTGATTATATTTTTTACGGAACGAGCTCCCATTTTCAGGAAATCAGCATTGATAAGACCATTGTAGCCTTCTCTCACTCCGTAGCATTCGATATTATAGTAGTTGGCGGTTCTTACTACCGCTCTTAATGCAGCATTCATACCTGGAGAATCTCCTCCTGAAGTAAGAACTGCAATTTTTTTTACAGCACTCTCTTTCATCTAGTAAAAAATTTCGAACACAAATTTACAAAAACAAGTTCAGATTATGGCAGTAACTTTCTAATAGTTTTGAATATAAATTATTAAAAGCTTCTGAAGTTTGTAGGCTTAAAAATATATCGTGCCGTTTTGGTTTCAGGAGAGTCAACATTAAGATCATACCAAGGAGAAGTTTTTTTGTTAAAAGGATTGGACAGTAAATGAACAGATTGAGCCGGAGTAAACCCTTCACCCAATAAGAATAATTTCTTTCCGTCCTTATTGTTACATACTCCTGCAATAAACACCACGTGACCCGGACTTCCCGGAGTAATCAGGATATCTCCGGTTTTTAAATCTGAATTTTTAGTGACCGGTTTTGTCTCCTGATGTAAAGAGATCGTTCCTGCATAATTGAAGATGAGGTCAAGATAACTTCTGAAATTCTGATAAGAATCATCAAAGCCTCCTGTTTTTCTAAAATTGACAGAATTACCATTCACAAAAGCTCTTGTTCCGTTTTTATAATCATTCCAGCTGAGCAGATCCCCGCTTGTGAAATGGAATTTGATGGCATCGGTTTTTTTATCTGCATATAAATATTCTGCGCGCAGTCGTATCACGGCATCAGCACATTGCTGCAGGTCTTTATTTCCCGTGTCAATATCAAAAACAGCTTCATGGAGATGTTGGGTAGAAATGGGGGTTCCATCATATTTCAGGATCTGACTTCCATAAGGCTTCAGTTTAAAGTTTTCAATAAAATATCCGAAGGAACCGGATGCTTCATCCAGCCATTCATAATCCTTAGGAGGAGAGAATCTTTCTTTGATGGTATTTTTACCTGTATTGACCAGCACAGAACCTTCGGAAACAAAGTCCTGGGTTTCCTGAGAACTACGTTTTGAAGATGTTTTATCCGGGGTGCAGCTTACCAGAACACTAAGAATAGTTAATCCTGAAATAATTTTTTTCATATGGCATTTGATACAGTTACAAATATGATGATTTTTGTAATATGTAGTAGAGTATAAAGTATAAAGTATAAAGTATAAAGTATAAAGTATAAAGTATAAAGTATAAAGTATAAAGTATAAAGTATAAAGTATTTGTGGTATGTACTACTGCAGGGTATTAAAAAAAATGTGGCCCCCCTGTGGTTAAGAAGCTATGCTTTCTCTTCTTCAGGAATCAACAGTTTTCCCCAGTCATTAAGCTGCCAAAGAATCCTAACCAGCTTTTCTCCAAGTTCCGTTAAGGTATACTCAACTCTGGGAGGTAATTCATTGAAAGATTGTTTTGTTAAAATACCGTCTTCTACCATTTCATTAAGCTGTTGATTAAGAACCCTTCGGTCAACCTTAGCAATACCCCGAAGAAATTCACTGGGCCGTTTTTTACCCTCATTGATCTGCCATACGATAGGAATTTTCCATTTTCCACTAATGCTGTTCACAGCTACTTCCAATGGACAGATTTTATTTTCTTCAGCTCTTTCCTTTATTTCCATAAAATTGACTTTTTTATCCCTATGGGTGAAAAATATGCGGTATTGCCTGTTTCTAAAGGCTTTTAGACCTTTGTAAAAATAATAAATTAAAAAGTAATGCATAGGTTGGCAAAGCAGATTGATCAGTTGAATCAGGAATTGTTTTTCAGCTTCAGGATCTTGTACTTCCTTATTATCAGAATTGAGCTATCTGAGTTTAATAAAAATGATGAAAATACCTTACCGGTTCCTGCTGTTTTTGTGGTGGATGAAAATAGAATGGTAACATATAAGTTTTTAGATGTAAATTACATGAACAGAGTAGATATAGAAGAATTAATAAGGGTGTTATGACAGAAAAAAGAAAAGGAGCACGTTCCATTAAAGACATTCCGGGAGATATTCTGGAACAGCTGAATCGGGGAGAACTTGAAACAGCTAATCTTACAGAATGGCTGGCGGTAGATCAAAAATTACTGTTAGAAAATCTCCTTCACCAAAATGGGCGGACAGAATATTTGAAACCTATTGTAGACCTTGTGAATCAGCTGAAAAAACAGACGGTTAATACAGTCAATGAAGCGATTGGAATGGGATTGCTAAAACTTTCACATCAAAATCATGATGAAGCATTTTTACTGGACCTTTCAAGACATCAGGCAGATTTGGTACGCTGCTGGTCTGCTTATACTGTGGGGGGAAATTCAAGGACAGATCTTAAAGAAAAACTGAAAAATATACAGCCTTTTGCTTCTGATCATCATTTCGGAGTAAGGGAAATCTGTTGGATGACGGTACGTCCGGATATTTCAAAAAATCTTACAGAAAGCCTGTCGGTGTTGTCAGGATGGACATCGCACAAAGATGAAAATGTCAGACGTTTTGCCAGTGAATCAACGAGGCCCAGAGGTGTCTGGTGTGAGCACATTCCGGAATTAAAGCAAAATCCGGGATTAGGACTGGATATCTTAGAGCCATTACGATCGGATCCCTCAAAATATGTACAAGATAGTGTGGGAAACTGGTTGAATGATGCCAGTAAGTCACAACCCGAATTCGTAACGGAAATCTGTGATGAATGGCTTCGCGAAAGTCCTACTAAAGAAACACAGTATATTGTCAAAAAAGCACTTCGAACTCTCCGGAAATAAAAGTTATTCACAAAATCAGAATTCCGGCAGGGATTTATATACATATTTTTGATAATTAAATAATTACATACTTGTTTTTCAAAAAAATATAGTATGTTGTAATAGTATTTCAAAAAACATAAAAGTTATCCACAAAGTGGAAATGTTGATTTTATTTGATTGCATGGTGTTGATATTTAATGCTTTGTGTGGGCGGTTTATCATGAGTATCAGTGCCATCTGTGGTAGAAAAAAGTTATCCACAATATGGAAATATTACCCCGTGTTTTATCACAAATCAGAAGACGCCTGCAGATTGAATAAAAAAAGAAAAATCACTTTAAGGAAAATCCTTGTCACTCCTGACAGATCAGTTTATCCACAAAAAAGAGAATATAGATTGTTATCGGTTTTAATGTTCTGATTATTAGGTGTTAAATTGATATTTTAGAAAAAAGCTTATGTAAATTTGTGATCATTAAAAAGTTATCCACAAAGTGGGAATGTTGATTTAATTTCACTGTATGTGATTGATAGTTAGTTTTTTGTGTTGGAAACTTATCATAAGTATCTGTGTTGTTTATGGTGGGAAAAAGTTATCCACAATATGAAGATTAGGGTTGGAGTGTTTCCACAAATCAGAAGAATGCCGAAGCTTAAATGAAAAAATAGAAATCACATTCGGATCAATCTTTGCCATCCATCATAAATAGGGATGATTCACAAAATGAGAATATGGATTATTATTGATAATATTGTATTGAATACCAAATGAGCAATGGATATTTTGGAAAATTGTTTATCTCAATTTGTAGTCAATAAAAAGTTATCCACAAAGAATAAGTGTCAATTTAATTTCACTTCATACTACTGGTAATTAGTTATTTGTAAGGTTTTTTTAGAATGAATGTTTGTACTAAAAAAAAGTTATCCACAATGTATGAATTCTGAATCCGGGTATACAGTTATTTTTAAATTATCCCATGCTGAAATTTTCAAAGTACTTCCTTAGTATTTCTCCGTCAAATACTTCCAATATCTCTTGGGTACATGCTGAATATGGAGTTTTAGATTTTTTCTTTCCACAATATTGGTTTTTGTGAAATACCGCTGCCAGAGCGTTTGATAGTTCTTCTCTTCATCATGGAATTTCTGTTGATATTGATTGAAATCTGGTTTTTCTTCAGGATAAAAGAAATCACAATTTTCAAGATCATAAAGAATTCCATAGTTTCTCCTAAGATCATAGATCATCCATTTCTGATCCTGGTAACGGTCTTTAAAATGTTTTCTGATCAACGGAAGAACATTAAAGTCCGGATCTATTTTGGCGAAAAAAATACCATCTTTCATTTTTTCAAAGCGTACAAAAGCGGTCATTCTATGTCTTTCCCGGTCTACAGACTTACAGATTTTTGAAATTTTTAAAATATCAGGATCTGCAAAATTTTCCAGAATATTTTCTCCCGGATGTTGTATAGATTGTTTAACCGCAGATAAGATCAATATCTCACTTTCAGGATCATCAGATAAAAAAACTTTTAACAATTGATGAATTCCCTGTTTCCCTATATGTTGTTCTAATTTCTTTAAAACCCGGTCTGATTTACCTGTCTGCGTAATGACTTCATGTATTTCGGCAAAAATATTTTCCTGAAAAAACTTTTCTCTGCCTGTGATTTCCACGTCTTTATAATGGTATTCGAAAACTTCAAACACCGCAGTGAAAAGACCGTCAAAACTTCCGTCATAGATAAGGGTTGTCATAGTTTAATTTGAAAATATAAGAATTGTTGTTTTTGTTATTCTATTGCATTTTCAGAATGATAAAGAGTTTTTCATTTTCTATAGCATATTAATCTCAATTCATTTTCATCCGATTCCAAACAAAACTCACCAATGCTTTGTGTAATTGTAGAAATTTTTTCCAGATCCTGAGTCGTGTTGGAATCAAGAATTTTAGGGAAAGAAAGATATTCTATTTCTTTATATTGAAGCCAGTCTCCAAATGAATTATTCCCTTCAAAAGCCGAATCCCAATAATCAAACTCAAAAATGCTGTTTTCATCCAGATATAATTCTCCAATTTTTTCATTTTGAATTTTTTTAAATTGTATTTTCTTTATTTCATGGGCATTGGCAACTATTACCTCGATCAGTTTTACCCATTTTGAGTTGGACATGAAGTGTTGAGAAAATTTTGCAATCTCTTTTTCAATTTCCCTTTTCCATTGCTCACCAGCATGTTTCGCCTTTTTTGTTCTCATATTTAAAATAAACTCAATTGTTGTGAAAATTGATTGTGAAATTTAGATGAACTTCCTCCTACCAGGAGTTTCCTGAAATTTTTATCCGTTAAATATTTCAAATAAGCATTCCCTGTATTAAAATCAATAAAATATTTTGCCCTGTTGACTGCTGTTCCCAATTGTTTCAAATGATCCATCGTTAACATCTGAAAACGCCTGGCACTTATAATCTTCTGTGCAGATTTTACACCAATCCCGGGAATTCTTAAGATCATCTGATAATCGGCAGTCTGAATATTAACAGGAAACTGATCCAGGTGCCGCAATGCCCAGCTTAATTTGGGGTCCACTTCCAGATCAAGAAAAGGAATAGCAGGATCTAAGATTTCTTCTGCTTTAAAACCATAAAACCTCATCAGCCAGTCGGATTGATAAAGCCTATTTTCCCGTAACATCGGAACTTCTGTTGCCAGTGAAGGTAATCTTTTGTCTTCCAAAACAGGTACATAGCCGGAGTAATACACCCTTTTCAGATTGAAATTTTTATAAAAATGATCGGCAACCTTGATGATTTGCAGGTCGTTTTCATTGGTAGCCCCTACAATCATTTGAGTAGACTGTCCTGCCGGAGCAAATTTAGGAACTTTCTTTAAAATTTTCTTCTCATCCTCATACTGGCTGATCCCTTTCTGGATATACCGCATCGGGCTGATCATATCCTGTCGGTTTTTCTCTGGAGCGAGTAGTTTTAATCCGCTTTCTGTAGGGATTTCAAGATTAACAGACAGCCGGTCTGCATATAAAGCCGCTTCCTGCATAAGCTCATCACTTGCCCCCGGAATAGACTTCAGATGAATGTAGCCATTAAAGTTTTCCTCTAAGCGTAATTTTTTTGCCACTCTTACAAGCCGCTCCATGGTGGTATCTGCATTTTTGAAAATTCCGGAACTCAGAAATAATCCTTCAATATAATTTCTACGGTAAAAATTAATCGTCAGATCTACTACTTCCTCAACGGTGAAGGCGGCCCGTTTGATATCATTTGAGCTCCTCGAAACACAGTAAGCACAATCGTAAATACAGTGATTGGTCAATAAAACCTTAAGTAAAGAAACACATCTTCCATCTTCTGTATAGGTATGACAAATTCCACTTACGGAGCTGTCTCCTAAAGCCCCTTTTTTGTTTTTTCTTGTGCCTCCGCTGGATGAGCAGGAAACATCATATTTCGCTGCATCAGCAAGGATTTCAAGTTTTTCTTTAAGGCGGTCAAAATTCATTTTTTATAAGATGTGATATTATTTGTATCTATTTGTTTTTAAATTTTGTTCAAATTTAGTTCAAAAATTGATAAATGTCAATCTTTTTTCATAGAAGTTATCAACAAAAAAGACCCTCAAAATCATTATATTTACGGCTCATTAAAGTTTATATCATGAATCATAAACCCATCGAAGGTTTTTCCAAGCTACCTAAGCAAGGGAAAATCGACTGGCTCGTAAACGAATATCTTGAAGGAAATCAGGACTACCAACATATATTAAAACAATATTGGAATGATGATGCAGATCTTCAGAAACTTCATGAGGAGTTTTCTGAAAATACGATTTCCAACTTTTATATGCCTTACGGAATTGCTCCGAACTTTTTAATTGATGGAAAACTATTGGCACTTCCAATGGCTGTGGAAGAAAGTTCTGTAGTTGCTGCCGCTTCCAAAGCTGCTAAATTCTGGATTGATAAAGGTGGTTTTAAAACAACGATTATCAACACTGAAAAGCTGGGTCATACCCATTTTATATTTAATATTGAGCCTCACAAATTATTGCATTTCTTTAATTTCAATTTGAAGAAAAAATTATTTGAAGCTACAGAAGACATTACGGCCAATATGAGAAAACGTGGCGGTGGAATTCTAAACATCAGCCTGATTGATAAAACGGCAGAAATGCCTAATTACTATCAGCTTAAAGCCAGTTTTGATACGGTAGATTCAATGGGAGCAAACTTTATCAACTCATGTCTTGAGCAGTTTGGAAAAACTTTGAGACAGGAGGTGGCAACCAGTGATGACTTTAGTCAGGAAGAAAAAAATTCATTGCAGATTGTTATGAATATCCTTTCCAACTTTACTCCTGACTGTGTGGTAAGAGCTGAGGTTTCTTGTAAAATGGAAGATTTAAAGGATGACAGTGGAATTTCTCCTGAAGAATTTGCAGCTAAGTTTAAACAGGCCGTTACCATTGCTGAAATTGAACCTTACCGTGCAACTACTCACAATAAAGGAGTAATGAATGGGGTAGATGCTGTAGTGATTGCAACCGGAAATGATTTCAGAGCAACAGAAGCCTGTGCTCATGCCTATGCAGCAAGAGACGGACAATACCGATCCCTGACTCACTGTACAACAGATAACGGGGTTTTTAGATTCTGGATCGATCTTCCGATTTCTGTGGGAGTAGTAGGAGGGTTGACTAACCTTCATCCTTTAGTGAAATTCTCTTTGGCCTTACTTGGAAAACCTTCTGCACAAGAGCTAATGAGTATTTTAGCCGTTTCAGGTCTGGCTCAAAACTTCGGTGCACTGCGCTCTCTGGTAACGACAGGTATTCAGAAAGGTCATATGAAAATGCACTTATTGAATATCTTAAACCAATTGGGAGCTACAGAAGAAGAAAAACATCATTTTGTTACCTATTTTAAAGATAAAACGGTAAGCCATCATGAGGTCATCAATGAGTTTAACAGAATGAGAGAAAACTAATGTTACAGATCATTTTGCCCATAGTATTTCTCATCTTCGGAATTTTTTTGAAGAAAACGAATATGGAAGGCTTTAAAGGCTCCAAAAGATTTGCCAATATGTTTATTATACTGGGAATCTCTACATTGGTTGCCAAGTTTATTTTAATATATCTAAAATCAAAATAGTGAAAAAAAGCATCTTATTCTTTCTGTTGATTTCAGGCTTAAGTTTTTCGCAGCAAAAAAATCTGAAAATAAATTTTTTACAGCCGAAATCTGAAAATTGTTATTTTCCTGTGGTTTCTTATCCGGACCAGCCAGCAATAGAAAATAAGATCAATACTTTTTTACAGGTTGATCAGCTGGAATATGTTCCCGGATCAGGAGGAAATCCTTTTAAGCTGGTTTCCGGCGGAAAGACTTCTTACTCCAACTATGTTCATTTTTATAGTTGGGAAAAGAGGGAGACTCCAAAGAATATTCTGTGTCTTGCCATAGATGGTGAAGCTTCCGGAGCCTATCCGGAAAATTTCATGATCTGGAAGAACTTTGATCTGAGAACCGGAAATTTGATCAACATTCAGGATCTTTTTCAGCCCAATGCTGTTAAAGTAGTAGAAGGCATCATTCAGAAAAGAATAAGAAAAAATATTAATGACTTTCTCACGCAGTTAAGATCAGAGAAAAATCCTTCACAGGATGTATTAGATCAGATTGCTCTGTATGAAGGTTGCTATACTGATTATACTTTAGATGGAATCAAGTTTTTTTTCACGGAAGAAAAGCTGAAGTTTATTGCCGGAAGATGTGCGAACCACGCGATGAGAGCACTGGATGAACTGGACGATCATGTTATTGAGTTTCCTTATAAAGAACTGGAGAACTATTGGAGCCCTTATGCCAGAAATTTACTTAACGGGTCTGAAAAACTGGAAAAAACCAGCTTCAGAAACAAGCTGTACAGAGGGAAAATAGATGGGAAATATCCGGTGACAGTGCTTATTAAAGACTTTTATGCTGCTAAAGATACGAACGAAGAAAGTTCTTTTTCTGCAGTGTATTGGTATGATAAAAGTAAGAAACTGATTGAGTGGAACGGAAAGATGAAAGGAAACCATATTTCAATTACTGAAAGTGAGTATTACAGCCAGGAAACAAATCAATGGATTTTGAAAGCCTTTGTAGAAGCAGACATGAACGGAAAAAAAATTGTAGGAACCTGGCAAGATTATAATACAAAAAAATATTTAACTCTAGAATTAGAAGAATTATAAAATGAAGACAATTACTTTAGTTTTTGGTGCGGTCTACGGAATGATATCTGTGATCCTTGGTGCATTCGGTGCACATGCCTTAAAGAAAATATTAGCTGTGGAAAGACTGGAAAGTTTTGAAACGGGAGTGAGATATCAGATGTATGCAGCATTTTTCCTGTTGATTATCGGGTACATTTTAAAATTTGAAACCTCTACTGAAAAATGGACCTCTATTTTAATGATTGCAGGAACACTTTTATTCTCTGTAAGCATCTATTTCCTGAGTATGCAGGACTATTTAGGAGTTAACCTTAAATTCTTAGGACCTATCACGCCGCTTGGAGGCCTGATGATGATCTTAAGCTGGGCAATGCTTATTCTTTACTTTGCTAAAAATAAGATCTAAATAATGAAGATCAACAGAAGAAGACGGCTTATAAGAACATTCAACCTTTTGGATCAGCCGATGAGGTTTAATCCGTTTGTTTTTAGCCGTACTTTTTTCATGTGGGCCTTTACGGGGCTCGTAGGGGGAGTTATTGCCGGTGGATACTGGATTGTACTGGAACATTTTACCGAATTTCTGGCTCATTTTCAAGGATGGATGGTAATTCCTACGATGGCAATTTGTGGCCTTTTGGCAGGGTTGGTCATTCACTTCATTGGTGATCCCGGAGAAATTCATCTGATCGTTAATAACATCAGATTTAATAAAGGAAAACTGGAACCGAAGAATAATCCTTCCATGATCCTTTCATCACTTTTCTGTGTAGCTTCAGGAGGAAGCTTAGGACCGGAAGCACCCCTGGTGCAGGTAACGGGCTCCACAGGAACATGGTTGGGAAAAATTTTCAGACTGAAAGGTGAAGAATTACGTTCTTTAAGTATTGCAGGGATGGCTTCAGGTTTTACAGCCTTATTTGGAGCACCTCTGGGAGGAAGTCTTTTCTCCCTTGAAATCTTGCATCATAAACATGCCGTGGAATATTATAAAGCGATTATTCCTGCATTGGTAGCCAGCTGTTTCAGTTACCTTATGTTTGCTTTAATTATCCATTTGGGAATTGGGGCAACATGGGATTTGAAAGCTTATCACTATGCTGGAGTATATGATTTTGCCTATGCTACAGCATTTGGAATTGTAGGAACCCTATTCGGCTGGATTTTTATTTTTGTAGTGAAATTTTTTAAAAAAATTTTTGAATACAGAAAGTTCCCGATCTATATTAAAACATTTGCAGGTGGGGTTATCTTAGGGATTATAGCGTATAATTTTCCTATCACAAGATATTTTGGACATAATGAAATCAATCAGCTGATCGGTGGGAATTTTGGACTGAACTTCCTGATCTTAGTTCTGGTATTTAAAATCCTGGCTATTGCTATTACAGTAACCTCCGGATGGAGAGGTGGTTTTATCATTCCATTGTTTTTTGTAGGAACAACATTAGGGTTGATTATTCATAATTTGTTTCCGACAGTCGATACTACTTTAGCTATCGTAAGCTGTATGGCTGCCATCAATGCGTGTGTGACGAGAACACCCATGAGCACCACCATTATTTTGGGAACACTCACAGGGTTTACTTATTTCGTACCCATATTGTTCGCCAGTCTTACAGGATATTTTCTGGCTCCAAGAATTCCGTTTATCGGATCGCAGTCTGAAAAATTAGCGGAAGAATAGGGGATTTATATTAACATGTCAAAAATCAAGGTAAGTAATCTTTAATTTTTGAATGAAGAATCTTGAACTTCCGTGTCTTTTTAGTAAATTTGTCAACCTTTAAATTTTTAAATAAAATAATAAAAATAATATGAATCTTCACGAGTATCAATCAAAAGAGATTTTATCAAAGTATGGAGTAGCTATCCAACGTGGTTTCGTTGCAAACAACGTAGATGAAGCTGTAGCAGCTGCTGAAAAATTGACTGCTGAAACTGGAGCTCAGGCTTGGGTTGTAAAAGCACAGATTCACGCAGGTGGTCGTGGTAAAGGAGGTGGTGTTAAGTTTTCTCCAAATATGGATAAACTTAAAGAAAACGCTCAGAATATCATCGGAATGCAGTTGGTAACTCCACAAACGTCTGCTGAAGGTAAAAAAGTACACTCTGTTTTGGTTGCAGAAGATGTTTATTATCCTGGAGAATCTGAAACTAAAGAATTTTATGTTTCTATTCTTTTAGATAGAGCTGAAGGAAAAAATACAATTGTATATTCTACTGAAGGAGGAATGGATATTGAGCACGTTGCAGAAGTAACTCCTCATTTGATCCACAACGAACTTATTGACCCTGCGTTAGGTCTTCAAGGTTTCCAGGCTAGAAAAATTGCTTTCAACTTAGGTCTTGAAGGAAATGCTTTTAAAGAATTTGTGAAATTTATTTCATCTCTTTACAATGCTTACACAGGAATTGATGCTTCTCTTTTCGAAATTAACCCTGTATTAAAAACTTCTGATAACAAAATTATCGCTGTTGATGCTAAAGTAACTTTAGATGGTAACTCATTATTCCGTCACAAAGATCTTGAAGCTTTAAGAGATACAAGAGAAGAAGATCCTATCGATGTTGAAGCTGGTGAAGCTGGTCTTAACTTCGTAAAATTAGATGGTAACGTTGCTTGTATGGTAAACGGAGCTGGTCTTGCAATGGCAACTATGGATATCATCAAGTTATCAGGTGGTAACCCTGCTAACTTCCTTGACGTAGGTGGTACTGCTGATGCTCAGAGAGTACAGACTGCTTTTGGAATTATCTTAAGAGATCCAAACGTAAAAGCAATCTTGATCAACATCTTCGGAGGTATCGTAAGATGTGACAGAGTAGCTCAAGGGGTTGTAGATGCTTACAAAGCTATGGGAAGCCTTCCAGTTCCATTGATCGTAAGATTACAGGGAACTAACGCTGTAGAAGCTAAAAAATTAATTGATGAGTCTGGTCTTCCGGTACACTCTGCAATTACTTTAGAAGAAGCTGCAAACAAAGTAAAAGAAGTTTTAGCGTAATCTAAAATTTTTATATAAATAGAAAACCGTTTCATTTTTGAAACGGTTTTTTTGTTTGAAAACCGCAAAGAATATTAAACTGTGTGCTGTTTTTAAGACGTGGTTTTAGTGCTATTTTCGAACTGTGTATAAATCTGTATCGCCTTAGCGTTGATCCGGCCTATCCAATAGTCTAAAAAAAGACCACTTCAATTGTTGAAGCAGTCTTTTATGTCTTTAAAGAATATTTTTATTTATCCTGATTCTCGGTTGCATTAGTTTCTCCACTGGTAATGCTGATACTGGTAGGCGTTACCAGCTGGATCTTATCCACATCAAAACGCTCTTTAATACCTAAATAGGCTTTACTTCTTACCTGAGCCAGATTAGCACCTATTTTTATCCAGAATTTTACCTGAAGGTTAAATGAACCCTGTTTTAAATCTGTAAAGATCACCTCTATGGTGTCCAGCTTATCCACATTGTCCAAATTTTTAATGACATCCAAAATACTTTTCTGTGCCATACTGATATCTTCATCAGCAGGAATTTCAAAGTTTAAGATGATTCTGCGTTGTGGAGACGCTGTAATATTATAGAATGGTGCATTAAAAACAACCTGATTGGGAATGTATGCTTTTTTCCCATCATCAGTAAGGATTTTTGTAGTTAAAAAGCCAATTTCCTGAACGGTTCCTGAGTGAGCGCCAATGGTAATATAATCTCCCACTTTAAAGGCTTTGTCAATTCCAATAAGCATTCCCGAGAAAATACTTGAAACCAGATCTTTCAGGGCAACCCCCGCGATAACCCCTGCAACTCCCAAGCTCCCAATAAACTTCCAAAGGAAACCACTGAAGCCCATAATCTCAAGTGAAATAAAAGACCCAAACAACATGATCAGAAATCTGAATACTCCGATCAGAGTAACTAAAGAACTCTCTTTTTTACTTTTTGGGAAGAATCTGTGGAATAATTTTACTGCAATTAAACTTAAATACTTACTTGTGATGAGGAAAAAAGTAAATACTAAGATTCCCACAATAAGTTTAGGAGTGAGTTCGGCAAACGTTATATACCAGCTTTCCAATACTTTGTATACCAAGTCTACATAGCTGAGTCCTGTTTTCTCCATGAATTTTTTTAATAAAGATATAAATTTTCAGGAAAAATTTTGCTAGTTTCAAAAAGTCTACTAAATTTGTAGACTAACAAACGCGAAATAATATGTCAATTAAACTAGGAGATACAGCACCGAACTTTCAGGCAGTCTCATCTTTAGGAGATATCAACTTCTATGATTATCTTGGAGATTCATGGGGAATTTTATTTTCACATCCGGCAGATTATACTCCGGTTTGCACTACAGAGCTGGGCTACACGTCTAAGCTGCAGGCCGAATTTGCTGAGAGAGGAACAAAAGTGATTGCCCTGAGTGTAGATGAAGTAGAGGATCATCAAAACTGGATTAAAGATATTAACGAAACTCAAGATACCCATGTAGCGTTTCCTATTATTGCTGATAAAGACAAAAAGGTGTCAGAACTGTATGATTTTATTCACCCGAATGCTTCTGCTACGGCTACAGTTCGCTCTCTGCTGATTATTGATCCTGCTAAAAAAGTGAGACTGATTATTACTTATCCTGCGTCTACAGGCAGAAATTTTAATGAAATTTTGAGGGTGCTGGATTCTTTACAGCTTACAGATACCCATCACGTTGCTACACCTGTTAACTGGGAATATGGTGATGACGTTATTATACCACCGGCAATATCTACAGAAGAAGCCAGAGAAAAATTCCCCAAAGGAATTACTGTCATAAAACCCTATCTGAGATATACGCCCCAGCCCAATACATGATTTATTTGATTTTTTATAGTTTAGTTTTATTTGTACGAAAAGCGCCCTGAAAATAATTTTCAGGGCGCTTTCATTTTTATACGTATTTCTGATTACTTAACGTCGTTGATAATTTGCTTTCCTTTAGACGTTGGAAGATAAATCTGGAATCCTAAACCAAAAGTAATTTTGTTGGTATAACCTCCGCTTCCGAATCCTGCATTAGCATCATATTTCACCAATCCTTCTAAACCAATGTTTGGTGTAATGAAATATGAATACCCAGGTCCAAATCCGAAGTTAAGTCCGTTAGAAGAAGAACCTCCTTTAGAGATTGATGTTCCTCCAACACCTAAATTACCTTCTAGGAACCATCTTCCGTGATGTAACAGATTGTTTACTCCCTGTTCTCCCGGATTAAGGTAATAACGTCCTAATGCTCCTACATTATACGTGAAAGTAGTGGGTGCATCTTTAGCTCCTTTGAATCCTAAATCTACATACCCTCCAATAGCAATATTGTCTTCAATAAAGTAAGCTCCTTTTGGCTGAATATTGAAATCATAGCCACCTCCTTTATTTAAACCGAAGTTGGCGCCTGCAAGGTTACCACCTACCATCCAATTACCTTTTTGAATCTGAGCGTTTGCAGTTGCTGTTAAGCCTGCTACGGCTAATATCCCTGTTAAAATAAGTTTTTTCATAATTTATTATTTTAATAATTAAATGTTTATTATTCACGAATTATAGAAAAAACAATAAATGTGCCAGACTCCTAATTTTAGATAATTTTTCAAAATTATTGTTAACAATATCAATGAGATAGAATTGATTTTTTTAACACAATTACTAAATATTTCGCAATTATATTAAATAAAATGAAACGCTCTAAATTGAATATTATTAATATTAGAGAGATTATCTATTCTCCTTTTACTATTTATTTGTTTTGATTATAATTAGGACGTATCAGGATATTTGAATTTTCTTTAAATAAACAGAAGAAGTAAGGATATAATTAATCCGGCAATGGTAAATTTTATTCCTCGTTTGAATGCCTTGGTTTTAGGATTGAACATCCAGAAGCTTGAGATCACAAAAAAGAAAAGGGCAACTCCGAAGAATATACTTAAAGGTGCTATGGCATCTTTAGACTGTGATTTGTGAAGAGAAACCATTTTATCCAGTACAAAAGGCAATTCCATTTTTGAATACTTAGCTACTCCTGTTGCTGAATCATAAGTTCCTTTTTTAAAGTGGAGAACACTACCTTCAGTCTTTTCTACTTCAAGACCTTTCATCTTCAGTTCTTTTTTCAGTTCTTTTTCAGAAAGGTTTACAGATAAAGTCTTCTCATACTTTTTTTCACTCTTTAGAAAATCTGTGTCTCTGTAGACCAAAATAATTCCACTTACTGCATACACTGCCATAATACCTGCAAGGAAATATCCCAGATAACGGTGTGTAATCCTCATGAAACTTCTCGTGTCTTTAATCTTATCCATATTGTATCGTTTGTTTTTAAATTTCAAAAGTGGAAACTGCAAAAATGCAATTTCCACTTTGAGTTAAAAAATAAATAGTTATTTATTTCTAAAGTTTGTACGTCAATGTAAAATAATAATTTCTCGGCGTGATCGGGTTTACAGAATAATTCTCGTGAACGTTGTAGTTTACAACATCAAATAAGTTACCCACTTTACCCTGGATAGAGAATTTCTTCCATTCATATCCTACAGATACTGTTACCGTAGTGTAATCTTTTAGATCAATCATTCGGGTTACATTATTTCTGGTGATATTGGTAGATTTTGAATCATTCCACCCGGCAATTCTGTCTCCGATATAATAGATACCTGCACCTACTCTCAATCCTTTTACATAATTGGTGAATTTATAGAAGATGGAAGCATTAGCTGTTGTTGCAGGAGTTCTTACCAATCTTTGATTTTCGACATATCCTTTTTCAGGGGTGTCTGTATAAACAGCATTGTTGTAAGATACACCGGCAATAATAGAGATGTTTTCGGTAGGATTCCCTGTAATATCCAATTCTACCCCACGGCTTCTCATTTTTCCGGCAAGCTCCTTCAGGTTAGAATCGGGAGTCTGTACTTTTCCGGCATTATCAACATAGAAATAGTTCTGGTAATAATTATTGTACATTATTTGATACAACGTCAAATTTACTGCTAAGGCGTTATTCCAGAAATTTTTCTTCGCGCCAATTTCGTATTGATCAACTGTTGTAGGCTTGATTCCCTGTTTAGCTAAACCATTAACTCTGTTTTGTACATCAGATAAACTTCCACTGGTGTTTAGATTATCCGTTCCGTCTGACATATAACCGGCATTAGATACAAATGAATTGGTATATGTTGCAAACACAGAAAGGTTATCATTCGGCATATATACTAAACCAAGTTTTGGAGATATAGCCTGATCAGAAGTTGCTGTATTATTTACCAGTGTTTTTGTATTGCGGGTAAATTTAGTATTGATAGTCGGCATATTTTCAATATATGACCAACGTAAACCAGCGATTACTTTAAACTCCTTAGTAAGACTGATGAAATCTTGTGCATACACACCAATTCTTCTTGTGTTGATTCTGTTTTTTTCTAATGTTTTAGAATCGGGCATGCTACCGCTTGCCCATGTAGATGGATCATCCAGATAAACGGTACCGTTTGAATTTCCATTTGTTCCATATAAATAAGATGTTCCGAAAGTTGCCTTTTTAGGATCTGCAACGTTTGGATCGTAATATGTGTAAGAATCTGAACTACCATAATCAGCATCAGCACCAATCAACACTTTATGGTTAATTCTTCCGGTATTGAAATCACCATTGATATTCACCTGTGCAGAAGTATAATTCTGCTCATTATAAGTTCTGTTTAATGGTCTGTCCCATGAAAGACGGTCAGAGCCTTTTTTATATCCCCATTGTACTCTTTCTGTAGAGAAATAGTCTTTCGTATAGTTTTGATAAGACGCCACTGCATTTAATGACCATTTTTCATTAAACTGATGATTAAAGGTAACATTGGTTGAGACTTGCTCTACATTCTGATATTGCCAGTCTGCTCCCAAGAATGCACTTCTCGACAGAAGGTTATTCATTTCATAGGATACTCCGTCTTGTTTTGTAATAGAACCAATACCAAAATCCGGAGTGAAGTTATTTTTAAGATAATCGGCTTCTACAATCAATTGTGATTTTGGGCTGATATTAAAAAGGAATGACGGATTGAAATAATATTTTTCAGACTGTACCACATCTCTGAAGCTTTCAGCATATTCATAAGCTCCATTTATTCTGAATGCTACATTCTTGGATAATGGACCATAGATATCAACAGTCGGTTTGTAAGAATTCCAGCTTCCTGCATTTAAACCTACGTTTCCGCCAAAATTAAATTTCGGCTTTTTAGTAATCATATTGATAATACCGCCGGCAGCTGCATTACCAAAAAGCATGGCATTAGCTCCTTTTAATACTTCAACTCTTTCCAGTCCGCTTACTTCAGGAAAAACCCCACTGTTTATTCTTGTACCGTTCTTAAAGATATTATCATTCCCTAGATTAAAACCACGCCCACCGAAACTGTCCTGAGAATTTCCTCTTGAAGAAGTCACATACATTCCGTTTACGTTTTGAAGAACATCACTTAGCTGTTTTGCCTGCTGTTGCTCAATAATCTCATGAGTTACAATCGCAATAGCCTGCGGATTTTCCATTACCGTAAGGTTAGACTTTGTTGATAAGGACCTTGCCTGGTTAGGATTTCCCGTTTTGTGAAGATTAATGTCTTCAATAGTCTGGGTTCTGATAGTATCTGCTTCAGCATTTTTAAGCTGGGCACTCAATGATACAGCAGTAAATAATAACCCTAAAGAAAGTAGTTGTCTTTTCATTTTATTTTTATGTAGAACAGTTTTAAATAAGCCGCAAAAGTAAGTATTTGTTTAGAATAGATAAAAATTAATATATGATTTTTATCATAGTATTAAATCACTGAAATGTGTTTTATTGTTATTATTGCTGTGGATGGACAATGAGGAGCTTTTTATGAATATATTTGTTATAAAAATAAAATTATGCAATTGGTAAAAGCAGGGCTATGTGCCTTTGGAATGAGTGGAAAAGTATTTCACGCTCCTTTTTTAAAGGAACATCCCGGATTTTTTATTTCTGCTGTAGTAGAAAGAAGCAAAGAAGAATCTAAAGAAAAATATCCTGAAGCCACTATTTATCGCTCAGTAGAAGAGATGCTTCAAAGTGCAGATATAGAATTGGTGGTGATCAATACTCCGGTTCAGACCCATTATGAGTATGCAAAAAAGGCATTGGAAGCAGGGAAAAATATTATTGTTGAAAAACCATTTACGGTGAATGTGGAAGAAGCTGAAGAACTGGTGAAGCTTGCTGAAGAAAAAGGGCTCTTTCTAAGTGTTTATCAGAACAGGAGATTTGACCGTGATTTTTTACAGGTAAAGAAAATTTTAGAAGAAGGAAAATTGGGCAGTATCAAAGAAGCCGAAATTCGCTTTGACAGATTTCGTACGACACCGAGTGGGAAGCAGCATAAGGAAAATCCTGATCAGATAGGTTCGGGTTCTCTTCATGATCTTGGAGCTCACCTTGTAGATCAGGCTGTGCTGTGTTTCGGATATCCTGAGAAGCTTTTTGCTGATGTATTCTCTATGAAAGGGACGGCATTCGCAAATGATTATTTTGAGATCCTTTTATTCTACAAAAATGATGTAAGGGTAAGATTAAAGTCTTCAGTTTTCAGTAAAGAAGCTCATAATGCCTATATCATCCATGGAGATAAAGGCAGTTTCTTACAGGAAAGAACCGACAATCAGGAAAATGAATTGGTAGCAGGTGCTATTCCGGTGTACGGAAATGAATGGATGCAAGGATTAAAGCAACCTGATGGAATTTTAAATTTCCTGAATGAAAACTCCGAAACCGAAAGAATTCTTACTTCAAGCGAAGCCGGAAATTATATGGATTACTACCAGCAGATCTATGAACACATCGTATTTGGGTATCCTTTGCCTTCTCCGGGAAGAGAAGTTATTCAGAATATGAAAATTATAGATGCCTCTCTAAAGAGTACAAAAGAAGAAAAAGTAATCTATTTATAAATAATAAGTTATGAATTATGAGTTGCTTCAGCCCATAATTCATAACTTATCATTGTTTTTTATAGGGCTTCCTGAAGTTCCAGCCATTTCATTTCGTGGCTTTCCAGTTTTTCGGAAATGGTTTCCAATTCTGCAGAAAGTTTGACCACTTTTTCATAATCTGTCTCATTATTAAGCTGATCTAATATTTTTGCACGTTGTTCCTCCAGCTCTGGCATTTCTTTTTCAATAGTTTCCAACTCTCTTTGTTCTTTAAAAGTGAGCTTTCTTTTTTTAGCATTGGAAGATGCTGTAGTTTCCGGGAGAGGCGTATTTTCTTTTACAGGTTCTGTCTTTACCGTTGTATTTTTTCCTAAAGCATCCTCACGGCTTTTAGCTTCACGGTATTCTGAAAAGTTTCCTACAAAATCTTTTATTTTTCCATCTCCTTCGAAAGCCAAAACATGATCTATGATCCTGTCCATAAAATATCTGTCGTGGGAAACAATAATTAAAGATCCCTGGAACTGTTGCAGGAAGTTCTCCAGAACGGTTAATGTAGGAAGGTCAAGATCATTCGTAGGTTCATCAAAAATCAAAAAGTTAGGATTTTGATAAAGAATATACATCAGGTGAAGTCTTCTTTTTTCACCTCCCGAAAGTTTTGAAATAGGAGAGTACTGTGCCTGATCATCAAATAAGAACAGTCTTAAGAACTGAGATGCAGAAAGACTTCTTCCGTTGGCTAAAGGATAGAACTCTGCAATTTCTTTAATGAAATCGATAACACGCTCGTCTTCTTTATACGTAAGACCTTTCTGGGCAAAATAACCGAAAGAAATAGTTTCCCCCGTTTCAATTTCTCCTTTGTCGGCCTTTTCATAGCCCTGGATAATATTTAGTAAGGTAGATTTACCCGCTCCGTTTTTTCCAATGATTCCAATTTTTTCACCACGTTGGAACTGATAACTGAAATCTTTTAATAAAACTTTATCTCCAAAACTTTTATCAATATTCTTCAGTTCTAGAATTTTATTTCCAAGGCGTTTCATTTCGAAATCAAGTTCCAGACCTTGTTTTCTGGTATCGGTTTTGGCTACCTTTTCAGTTTCATAAAATGAATCAATTCTGCTTTTAGACTTCGTTGTTCTTGCCTTAGGCTGTCTTCGCATCCATTCAAGCTCTTTTCTATACAGGTTGTTAGCCTTATCGATGGTCGCACTGAGATTTTCTTCGCGGATCATCTTGTTTTCAAGATACGTAGCATAAGACCCGTTATGAAGATAAAGGTTCTGATCCTCTATTTCCCAGATAATATCACAAACACTGTCCAGGAAATACCTGTCGTGGGTCACAAGCAGTAAAGTTATTTTAGCTTTATTCAGATAATTTTCAAGCCATTCTACCATGTCTACATCCAGGTGGTTGGTAGGCTCATCCATGATCAGGAGTGTGTGTCTGTGCTCAGCTCTGGTTTCTGTTAATAACTTTGCCAACGCAACACGTTTGATCTGTCCTCCCGAAAGAGTTCCCATTTTCGCATCCAAATCAGTGATCTTAAGCTGGGAAAGAATTTGTTTCATTTCATTTTCCAGATCCCAAGCTTTATGAGCTTCCATATCAGCCAAAGCTTTTTCAATGAATTCATTATCGGTGGAATGAAGGGATTTATGATAATTTTTCAACGCAAGGATAGGCGCTGAATCCAGAGTCATCATAAATTCCTCAATGTTTAAATCAGGATCATAATGGATCTCCTGGTCAAACAGAACAACCTGGATATCCTTATTGATGATCGCAGTACCGCTGTCTGCAATTTCTTTACCCATTAATATTTTCAGAAGGGTAGATTTTCCACTTCCGTTTTTGGCAACAATAGCAATTTTGTCTCCTTCATTGATGTGAAAAGAAATATTTTCGAACAAAACTTTGATACCATAAGATTTGGTAAGATTTTCGGCAGAAACGTAATTCATTGGAAATTAATGGTTTGATTTTGATTTTGAATTGAACCGCAAAAATACGAAAATGTAGCCATAAAACTTTCCGGAACTTCTTTTATAAAAATGAATATTTATAATTTTTTAATAGACTGTGTCCATTGCCTGAAAAAACTATTCAGTAATTTTGATAAGATTAATTTTAATAATACAAAATCTGATTTGAAATAATGAAAAAAGTAATTGTCGACATGGATGGGGTAATGGCGGATGTATACCATCAGCTGATACAATTTGAAAAAAGAGACTCAGGAAGAGAAATAGAGATCAGTGATCTGACAGGCAAACCTGAAATAGATGCATTTCCCAACGGAAAGAAACACGTTAATGAAGTAGGTTTTTTCAGAACTTTACCTGTTATGGAAGGCAGCCGTGAAGCAATAGAATATCTGAACAACAAATATGAACTGTATATTGTATCTGCAGGCATGGAATTTCCCAACAGCTTAAGAGAAAAATACGACTGGCTTGCAGAGCATTTTCCATTTATTACCTGGGAACAGATTGTTCTTTGCGGTAGCAAAAGAGTGGTTTCCGGAGATGTGATGATTGATGACTATCCAAAAAACCTTGATCATTTCCACGGAGAAAGATTAATTTTTACACAGCCTCATAATGAGCTGGTTGAAAATGAAAGCTATAAAAGAGTAGGGTCCTGGGATGAGATTATGAATATGCTGTAAAGTAGCGTACAACTTAATCTATAGTCAATCTTTTTAAGGACCAGGAATTTCCATTGTAAATATTAAGATCCACTTTGGTATTGATGCCATGAACAATGCCGTTTTCTGTAAATTGCCAGAAATCCCATTGGTCATCAGGCGAAGGAGACGGCACATCATTGTAATTGGCTAGCCAGAGTGGATAACCGTCAAATTCACCTTTCAGAAAATCTTTATAATAATGGTAGTAGGTATAGATGATAGGTTTTTCACCATAGGTGTCTTCTATTATTTTGCACCATATTTTAAGATCTTCTATCAGCTTTTTGTTTGTTTTGCGTTTTGGAATTTTCTCAATATCTAAAATAGGAGGGAGATCTCCGCTTTCTAATTTTACATTAGCCAAAAAATTGTTAGCCTGGATGATCGGGTCTTCGTCGGCTCTGTAGAAATGATAAGCACCACGGATAAGGTTGTGTTTTTGAGCTTTCCCCCAAAATTCCTCAAAATGCTTGTCGGCATTGCGGTTACCCATAGTTGCCCGCATAATGACAAATTCTAATGGGATGGTTTTATTGCCAATACTGAGGCTGTCCCATTTAATATCTTCTCTGTTTTGATAATGTGAAACATCAAAGCCATACGTTTTATCAAGATTATCCGTAAGAATTTTTTGAATCCTTAATGTTTCTCTTTCACTGTTGTGGAGTTTTTTATGACTAAATTTATTAAAGTACAAAGCATAATAGTAGCTGACGGATTGTTTTAAATAAAAACCGGTCCCTATCAATGCTATAATTAATATTGCCAATACTACCTTCCTGCGGAAAAAATAGTTCTTCCGTCTATTGATATGGAGCTGTTTGGCAGTTTTTTTGGTGTACTTTTTTGGTGTCATAAAGTTTTGCAAAACTAACTTTTTTCACTACTAAATGCTAAATAAAATCAGTAAATTTGTTTATTATGGAAACACGCGAAAAAATCATCATTATAGGAGGAGGATTTGCGGGGCTACAGCTTGCAAAAACATTAAATAATAAAAATAAAAAAGTTATTGTACTGGATAGGGTGAATCATCACATGTTCCAGCCGCTTTTTTATCAGGTAGCTTCAGGGAGGATAGAACCTTCCAATATTTCCTTTCCTTTCCGAAAGATTTTTCAGCAATCCAGAAACACGCAGTTTCGTATGACGGAGGTGAAAGAAATTGATCCAGCCCACAACAAAGTCATTACTGATGAAGCAGAATTTACTTACGATAAACTGATTATTGCTACCGGTTGTAAAACTAATTTTTTCGGCAATAAAGATCTTGAAAGTAAAGCTTTTGGGATGAAAAATACTCAGGAAGCCATCGGGATCAGAAATCATATTTTAACAACTTTTGAAAAACTGATCCTGGAAAAAAGCCGGAGTGATGACGGAAACTGGAATATTGTCATTGTAGGAAGCGGACCTACCGGAGTAGAGCTTGCAGGGGCCTTTGCAGAAATGAAAAAAGAAATTCTGCCAAGAGATTATCCTTATATGAATTTTGATCAGCTGAAAATCATTCTGGTAAGTTCCACAGAAAAGCCACTTGCCGTGATGAGTAATGAAGCACAGGATCAGTCTGAAAAATACCTCAAAGACCTTGGAGTAACTTTTATGAGTGGTGAAGTGGTTACAGAATATGATGGAGATAAAGTACATCTGAAAAGCGGTAAAGAAATTCCTTCAAACAATGTTATTTGGGCAGCAGGAGTTACCGGCAATGTAATAGACGGTTTCCCAGAGGAAAAATTAATAAGAAACCGATATATAGTAGACCGCTATAATAGAATAAAAGGCTACGATAATATCTATGCCATCGGAGATATTGCCTATATGGAAACTCCGAAATATCCGCAAGGACATCCACAGGTAGCTAATGTGGCCATTAATCAGGCGAAAAATTTAGGAAGAAATTTTTTAAAGAAAAATCCTTCCGAATGGAAAGAATATGAATATAATGACCAGGGTTCTTTAGCTACTATAGGTAAGCATAGAGCCGTTGTTGATTTACCGTTTATAAAATTTCAGGGATTTTTTGCATGGTATTTCTGGATGTTTCTGCATTTAATGTTAATTTTGAGCGTTCGAAATAAGCTGGCCATCTTTTTCAACTGGATGTGGAGCTATTTCAATAAAGATTCATCTTTAAGATTAATTATTATACCTACTAAGAAAAACGGAACATTACAATGAGAATTGATATAATAAGCGTGCTACCGGAATTAATGGAAAGTCCGTTTCAAACTTCTATTTTGAAGAGAGCAATGGATAAAGGATTGGCAGAAGTACATTTTCATCATTTGAGAGACTGGGCGATCAACAAACACAGACAGATTGATGATGAACCTTATGGAGGTGGAGCAGGGATGGTTATGATGATAGAGCCTCTGGATAAATGTATTTCGGAGCTTAAATCTCAGAGGGATTATGATGAGGTTATTTATCTGACACCGGATGGAGTGACTTTAAATCAAAAAATTGCCAATACACTTTCCATAAAAAATAATCTGATCTTCCTATGTGGTCATTATAAAGGAATTGATCAGAGAGTAAGGGATCTTCATATTACAAAAGAAATTTCAATAGGGGATTATGTGCTTACCGGAGGTGAGCTGGCAGCATGTGTTCTTGCAGATTCTGTGATCCGACTGCTTCCGGGTGTTTTAAATGACGAACAAAGTGCTCTTACAGATAGTTTTCAGGATGATTTACTTTCACCTCCTATTTACACCAGACCCGAAAGCTATAAAGGTCTGGAAGTTCCTAAAATTTTACTGAGCGGGAATTTTGCAAAGATTGAAGAATGGAGACATGATGAAGCGGTAAGAATTACCAAAGAAAAACGTCCCGATTTACTTTAAAAAAATATTATTGTTTTTTTTAAACCTATTTGCAATAATTGCGAATGGAATAATATTTGTTATATGATATTTTATTAAGAAAAATATTAGTAGTTTTTATTTTAAGTTAATATTTTATTTTATTTATTTTGAATTTTGCTTATTGTCTCAATTTTCGATATTGAGGTAATATCATGAAATGATTGAAAAATTAATTCACTAAGTGTTGTTTTGTTAGTGATTTTTGTTATATTTGATCGTTTTTTACTGAAAAATTAATTTTGAAATTAACAAATATTAATTAAAGAAATTTAAAAAAATGGTAAATTTATAATTGAAAAAAGAGCATACTAACTAAAGATAGAAATTTGTGCTGATGGAGCTATTCTCTTTTTATAATGTTGAAAATTTATTTTTGCCTGATCCAAAACCTGTTCATAAACTGGACCCTACAAAATCAGGTTTAAGAAGCTGGGATGAAAAGAGATATAAAAATAAACTTTTTAAAATCTCTCACGTATTCCAACTGATGAAGGAGGAAAATGGCGTATTGCCATTTATGATAGGACTCTCTGAAGTTTCCGGTAGGAAAGTTTTGGAAGACCTTGTGGAGATGGATCCTTTTCACTCAGAATATGGAATTGTACATTATAATTCTATGGATGAAAGAAAGGTAGATGTAGCAATGCTGTATGATAAAAATAAAGTAGAGGTAATAGATTCTGAAACCATTACTTTCTTTTTTGAAATATCAAATAAAAACACAGGAAATTACGACACAACCAGGGACGTACTTTTTTCTAAGATTAAATATAAAGGGGAAATTATCAATGTCTTTATCGCCCACCTTCCCTCTAAGCGCGAAAAAGATATCAATAAACCTAAAAGAGCTTTTATATTAAACGAAATCCGGCAACGGATCTTGAAAATTGTAGATGATGATAAGGAACATGTTATATTGTGTGGTGATTTTAATGAAAACCCGGATGATGAAAATTTAGTAAAAATTCTCTATGACAATGATCATGAGAAGGTTTTGATGAACCCTTTTCAGGAATTGTTTTCCGCAAGAAATTATTCTACTTTTCATTATAAATCTGGATTGCTGTATGATCAGATCATAATGTCGAGATCACTTCTGGACAATAAAACGCTGGCCTTTCAGGAGGCTTGTATTTTTAATTCTGAGAAAATAAGCAGCAGGACCAGAAATTTTGAGGGACGTCCTTTCCGAACTTATGCCGGTACAAGGTATTTGGGTGGGTATAGTGATCACTTTCCGGTTTTTGTCAGATTTAGTGACTTATCTTAAAAAACATAAATAATAAAAAAGTAGAAAATGAAAAATTCGAGTAACACAAGTTATCATTTAGATTCAATCGACAAAGAGATCATCTACATGTTGATGGACAATGCTAAAACTTCTTTAGCACACATTTCAAAAAATGTTGGAATTTCTACAACAGCAGTACATCAAAGAATTAAAAAACTGGAACACGCAGGAGTTATTGAAAACTCGATTTCGTTCCTTAATCCTAAGAAAATTGGATATAAGGTGATTTCGTATATTGGGGTGTTTCTGGACCAGCCAAGTCATTATCCTGATGTGGTAAAATCTTTGCATGATATTAATGAAGTAGTAGAGGCCCATTATACTACGGGAAATTACACCATATTCCTGAAGGTTCTTTGTAAAGATAATGATCATTTGATGCAGATCCTTAGCAAACTTCAGAAACTAAAAGGAGTAACAAGAACAGAAACCTTTATATCTTTGGAACAAGGTATTTACAGACAATTGAAAGTATAACGATATGAACATAGGACAATATTTGGATTCCACTTACTTGAAAACACCTGAGCAATCAGGGATTTCACACGAAGAAACTCTTCAAAAAGATAAAGAACTGGCGCAGGAAGCTATTGACAATGATTTGTTTGCTGTAATGATCCGTCCGGATTATGTAGCAGAGATCAAAAAATATATTCAGGAAAGAGATTCAAATGTTGCAGTGGGAACTGTAATAGGTTTTCATGAAGGAACATACTCTATTGATGAGAAGCTTGCAGAAGCTACAAAAGCAATTGAGGATGGAGCAGATGAATTGGATTTTGTTATTAATTACAAGGCATACCTTGAAGGAAATACAGCCTTGGTAAAAGAAGAATTTGTACAGTGCACAAAGCTTGGACTGGAACATCATAAAGTTGTAAAATGGATTATCGAAATTGCCGCTTTAACCGATGAACAAATTGCTGATCTTACCAAAAATATTTCTGGTTGGGCCGGAGAAAATTTTACAGAAAAGGACTTTCCTCACATTTTTGTAAAATCTTCAACAGGTTTTTTTGAAACCACTGGTGGAAAACCTAACGGTGCCACATTTGAAGGAGTGAAAATAATGCTTGATAATGCAGGAAAACTTCCTGTAAAAGCAGCTGGAGGAGTAAGAACCCCAGAGGATGCTGAAAGAATGATCAATATGGGAGTGAAAAGAATAGGAACTTCTTCAGCCCTGGCATTAATTAAAAACCAGTCTTCATCAGAAGGATATTAATATTGATATCAATTATAAATAAAAAAACCATCAAATTCATTTGATGGTTTTTATTTTATGCCTGTGCCTGATATTCTTCGTAAAACTGTTGAGTCTCCAGAATAAGGCTGCTCATTTCTTCTAATGTGAAAACCTCCAGGAATTTTTTTCTGAATTCCTTAAAGTGAGGAACACCACGGAAATAGTTACTATAGTGCTGACGCATTTCTATTAGTCCTAATTTTTCCCCTTTCCATTCTACACTCCATTCAGCATGCTGGCGTACTGCCAATAAACGGTCTGCGACGGTTGGCTCAGGTAGGTGTTCACCTGTTTTAAAGAAATGTTTGATCTCATTAAATATCCAGGGATAACCAATCGCTGCACGTCCTATCATAATTCCGTCACATGCATATTTTTGTTTGTATTCCAATGCTTTTTCAGCAGAATCGATGTCACCGTTTCCAAAAATAGGAATTTCAATATTCGGATTCTGTTTTATTCTTGAAATATGTTCCCAGTCTGCTTCTCCTTTGTACATTTGTGCACGGGTTCTTGCATGTATCGTAAGGGCCTTAATTCCAGTTTCCTGTAGGCGCTCTGCTACTTCATCAATATTAATACATGTACTGTCCCAACCTAAACGGGTTTTAACAGTCACTGGCAAATGAGTAGAACTTACTACAGCTTTTGTAAGACGAACCATAAGGTCAATATCTTTCAACACTCCTGCTCCTGCTCCTTTGCAGACCACTTTTTTTACAGGGCATCCGAAATTAATATCCACTAAATCAGGATTTACCGTTTCTACAATTTTTGCAGACATAGCCATTGCCTCTTCATCTCCTCCAAAGATCTGTATTCCAACAGGTCTTTCATAATCAAAGATATCCAGCTTTTTACGGCTCTTCATTGCATCACGAATTAAGCCTTCGGAAGAAATAAATTCCGAATACATTAAATCTGCACCATGCATTTTACACAAACGTCTGAACGGAGGATCACTTACATCTTCCATCGGAGCCAGCAAAAGTGGAAATTCCGGCAGTTCTATATTGCCTATTTTTATCATGGTGCAAATTTACAAAATTCTTAGGATTAGAAAATATGATAATATCTATGAGTGTGATGGGGTGAATTTGATCGGTTGGAAGTGGAAGATATGAGAATGTACATGTATATCATTCTCCTTTCTTCCGAGTCTTAGAAGCTTGCTTTTACTTGCATGCTTCCGATATGTATTGTCCTGTCACCAGAGTTTCTTCCTTCATAATTTAAATTTAACTGAATGAAAGAGTTGATCGCCTGCTGGATAAATACACTCCATACTTGGTTTTTTCCAGGCTTTAAACCATCCAGCATCTGGTTTCCTACAATACTGTAATTATTTCCGGTGAACGTATTGTTGATGAATGAAAAATTCCCACGGATTGAAGTTTTTTTACGTTCCCACTGAATGGTTCCGGTAATATCAAAGGCTTTAAGATTTTCCTCTCCATCCACTCTCTCTTTTTTGCGGTAAGCTGCTGAGAGCTCAGTCTGGATAGCATCAGTAAATTTATAGGTAGCCTTCGGTTTGGTTTCCATATTGTTTAAACGATAATCTCTTGTTGCAAACAGCTGCGAGGAGTTTTTAATATCATGAACCGAGTTTTCCCAGTCTACCCTGAATTCTTTATTGAACCAGTATCCTATATTCAGGAAATGAGAAATTTGCTCACGTTCTTCACTGCTGAAGTTTGCATTGATAAGATTGTCATTAGATATAAATCGGTAGTTTCCGTTCCAGCCGGATTTGTCGGTAGGATTAAACTGTACGGAGGTCAGTATATTTTGATTTTTAAGAATCTGATCACTGTTTTTTTCAAAAGGATTAAGAACCAAGACCCTGTCTTTTTTATAGAAAGAGTTTTGAGAATTTAATGAAATATTGAAGTTCCAGCGCTTTAAAAATGCATTCTCGGAATTGAAAACAATAGCAGGGTTTACGAATAAAGCCAGCTGAAGTTTATTTTTATTAGATGGAATATATCGTACAGAATTGGTGTAAACACGGATGTATTTTGCTAAATCTGAATATTCTGCGATTTCAAATTCATCCAGCTGCTGAATACCATCTCCGTTATAATCGGTCCATTTATAGATCCCTTGTCCATCTGTTACTTTAATGTATTGAAACTCCCTTTGTGCCTCCTGTCCGTTTCCGAGTTCGTAGAATGCCTGCAAACGCATTCCATTCCTGAAAAGCTGCTGATTGTAAAGGATATTTCCAACCACAAAATCATTGTTTCTGGTTACGGCATCGGCAATATCGTTCTGGTAAAAGAATTTTCTATAGTGAATTAACGCATTAAGAGTGGTTCTTTCGGTTTTAATGATTTGACTTTCTGCCATGATCCCCAAAATACTGTTCATGTTTTGAAGTCTGTTATCACGTACAGAGTCATTATCTCTCATATATACTTTTGCAAGCAATTTGGTCCTGGTGCTATCACCAACTTTCTTTTGAACAAAAATTTCTTTCCAGCTGAAACTGGTTACATCCAGGAGTTGAGTGTCATTATATTTTTTCTCATTGTGCTCCATGCTTCCTCCAATAGCCCAGCTGCCTTTTTTACCGGTATATTCTGTGGAAACACCTCCTCGTATAAACTTGGTATCCTGTAACGTTGCATTGGTATTCAGGAAGGAGAAGTTTCCTTTGGTAAAAAATTTTCCTTTGATCCAACCAAAATCCAGGTCATTTTTAATCCCTTTATAAGAATCCTGCTCATTCAAATAGTTGATACGGTAATTTAAAGTAGATTTATTATTCCACTTGTTCAGGAAGCTGAAAGTAAACCTGTTTTGAGTTCTGTTGTTGAATTCCTGCACCAAGTTGAAATCTCTGGAGAATTCTACATCATTGATACGGTCAAGAATATGGAATTGCCTGTCTATATATTGATATTCAAAACTTGGAGTTCCTTTCCAGTTGTTTTTAGTAAAGCTTTTATTTCCGAAAATCCGCCATGCATATCCAATATTCTGATCAGAATCTTTTGAGGAAAATAAATTGATATCATAGTTACTCATGGAAATATCAGTACCAATTTTCCCTTCATTTAATAAGTATTCCGAGTTTAGGGAGAAGACCTGTGATTTTTGAGGAGAAGGAAGCTTTCTTACGGCTCTGTAATCTCCTCCATTCGGTCCTGCATATTCGAAAACACGTCCGTTATTGGTGGTTTGTGCTACTTTATAATCTCCCTGGTTGGCTCCGAAATAAGTGAAGGAAACCTGATAAAGTGTTTGATTCTGATCTGTAGAAAATTCATAAAAATTTCCCGTAGGGTTTGAATGCAAAACATAAAGGATTTTGTTGACATCATATTCGGTCACTACACCGGATGGAGCATACATCAAATTAGGGTCATTGCCGGCATTAGCCAGGATTTCTTCATCTTCTTTAGAAAGGTTTAAAGAAAGTGGTGCATTTTTATTATCATTTTCCATAAACCAGTTAAGGCCTACTTTGAATTTTTCTCTCTGATGTTCCAGTTTACCCGTAAATAAATATCTGGAATAATTTCTGTTGGCGTAGTTATAAGAGATGGTGATGAAGTTTTGCTGGAAAATAGGACGGAAACTGGTAAAAGTAACCTCACCTGTGTTATAATTGATAATATAATCCTGGTTTTCACCACGTTTCATTAAAATACCATCAATGAATACCTGCTCAGATCCTGAGATCAGTGTGATAAACTGTTCTCCGTTTTTACCTGTCAAACGATAAGGCCCCTGGTTTCCTTCCACCCCCTGAAAACGGATCCTGTGAAATTCACTTCGTGCAACCCCCATTGAAACATCTACAAGCGTTTTGTTTTCAGTTCCAAATTCAGTCTGAAACTGAAGCCCCATGCTTCTTCTCTGATATTTGGCAAAGTAATTTTTAGATTCAACAAGATCTAAATGCCCGGCTCTAAGAATAGATTTATCCTTAATATTAAGCTGCATATAAATCTTATCAAATTCTTCCAAAGTCTGCGTATACCCATCAGCCTGAATCGGTAGATTATGATCTGAAATACTGGCCAGAATGGTTACATCCTTGGAAAGGCGCCCTGAAATCTGAAGATCCATGGAACTTTGTACAGATTGCCCCTGATTATTACCAAAAGTAATCCCACGGATGATGGACCCTTTAGAATTAAGCTCTCCTAGAAATCTTTTTTTATCATTTTTAGCCAGTACAGCTTCATCAATGATAATTTTATTATTCGTCCTTATAAAGTCGAGAGTGTCTTTGGTGAAAATATCCTGTTCCAGCCTTGCAGCCAGAATACTGTCCTTTTTTATACTGTCCTCAGGAACATTGGGATTTTTCCATGAAAATACCTGGGCACTCCCTGAGAAGATGCCTAAAAAGAAGAATACGAATAATAGAATAAAATTCCGCAAGTCCTGAAAATAATCCGTAAAAATAATTAAAAAATGTTAACGGAATGGGGTTTAGTATTATTAACAGAAAATTAATATAATTATTGCGAATGACTAAATATTTGATATAATTTAGCGGTTGAAATTATTAATATTTAAATTTTAATCATGAAAAAACTTTATTCGTTAGCTTTATTTTGTTTAACAGGTTTTGCATTTGGTCAAATTAGCTTAACGACACTAAACACTCCTTACACTCAAAATTTTGATGAATTAGTAAATACTGGAACAGGTTCTCTGGCCTTAACCGGTGGTTTAGCAGGATGGAGCATTGTAGAGACGGGTGCTAATGCCAATACTACGTATGCAGCAGATACAGGAGCATTAAATGCTGGTAATACTTATAGTTATGGATCAGCAGGGAGTACTGATAGAGCACTAGGATCTGTGGCGAGCAGTAACTTATTGTCAAGATGGGGAGCTCAGTTTAAAAATGATACGGGAAATCAGATTACAGATCTTCAAATATCTTATACTGGTGAAGAGTGGAGAATGGGACAACTGAACAGAGGGAGTAATGATAAGATTATATTTGAGTACAGTACGGATGCTACCTCATTAACGACAGGAACATGGACTGCCGTTTCAGCTTTAACTTATGAAACAACTAATGCTACAGGAACAGCAGGAGCAAGAGATGGGAATGCTGCAAGCTACAGAACTGCACTTAGCTCTACAATTGCTGCATTAAATATTCCTGTAGGACAAACATTTTGGATCAGATTTGTTGATTTTAATGCCGATCAGTCTGATGACGGTCTTGCTATAGATGACTTTTCTTTAACACCTCAGGGAGGAACCTTGGCAACAGGAGAAAATAGAATTTCAAGCAAATCTTTTGTTAAAAACACTTCAGTTGAAAATGAAATCTACTTCGGAGTACAATCAGAAGTTAAAATCTTCAATATAAGTGGACAATTGATCAAAACAGCTTCAGTGAGAGAAAATGGAAGTTTAAATGTAGCTGAACTTCAAAAAGGTATTTATTTTGTAACAGGAATTGTAAACGGTAAAAACGTTTCTGAGAAGGTTATTAAAAGATAATTTTAACTAATTGTTAAATATGCACCGTCACTTGAATTGGGTGACGGTTTTTTTGTACTTTTAGACTATAAATTTAAATCATCATATAATGAAAAAAATCTTTACTATTTTGGGAATAGCTTCTGCTATTGGTTTTATGAATGCGCAAACTACCGTTTTGACGGAAGATTTTAGTTTTACAGGAGCTCTTAATGCAAATGGATGGGTTACTCACAGTGGAGCAACGCCGGGACAATTGACATCTAACGGAAATGCTGCTAATCTAGTGGCAGGGAATACAGAAGATGTAAACAAAGCATTTTCGTCTTTGTATACAATTAGTTCAACCGCTGTTAACAAAGCTGAATATTCTGCTACAATTAATGTAGCAACTGCAACGGGTCTAAGTACATCGGGAGATTACTTTTTAATGTTTACAGTTACTTCAGGGGCTAACCCGGGAAATAATTTTAACGCAAGACTTTATGCGAAAGGAAGTGCAACGGGATATACTTTAGGAGTATTGAATAACGGTGCCGGAACCGTAACGCCTACTTATGGAACTGAAATTCCTTATGGAACACCTGCCAATATTACAGTGACCTATATTATTGATAATACAGTAACTCCAGGTACAAATACGGCAACTTTACAAATCAATTCACAACCATTACTTACAAACACTACGGGAACAGGAGCTGCTTCTGCAACAATTGGTGGGGTGGCTATCAGACAGGGTGGAAATGCCACTTCAGGAACTGGAAATATCTCCATTGATAATCTAGTGGCCAAAGTATACTCTCCAACATTGGCTGTTTCAGAATTTAAAAATGGCAAATCAGGAAGCTTTGTGAAAAATTCTTTCGTTAAAAACGGAGAAATTACTTTTGGAGCTGATGTAAAAGATGTAAAAGTTTTCAATATGTATGGACAAGTTGTGAAAACGGCTTCTGTAAAAGAAAACGGAGCTGTCAACGTAGCTGAACTTACAAAAGGAAACTATATTGTAACCGGCACTGTAAACAATCAGCCGGTATCTCAAAAAATATTGAAAGACTAAAACGAAGATTTTAGATAAAATAGAAGCCACTCATTTCCTTGAATGAGTGGCTTTTTTTATATTAACAAATCCTTATTTATTGTAATTTTTCTTATTAATTTTTCAATTATATGGTACTGTTTTTGATATTTTTAATTCAAATTTGTTGCTAAAATTATACACCCATGAAAAAAATATTTACTATTGCAGGATTAATACTGTTTGCTGTAGTGGCACATGCTCAAATCGTTATCAATGAGATCTACGGAGGGAATGAAAATTCCGGGGCTGTATTAAAAAATAATTATATTGTATTAAAAAATATAGGAAATGTTCCCGTTTCTTTATCCGGAGCTACTATTCAGTATGCCCCTGCAGTAGGAGCATTTAATCAATATCATACGTTACCGGATTTTACCCTGAATCCGGATCAAACCTACCTGATTCAGGAGGCTGGGATTAGTGGTGGGACCATAAATTTGCCAACTCCGGATTATATTGCCACAACGGTAACCAATTTTGATGCAACTCCTAATCAGTCAAAGGGATTACATATTTCAGGAGTTTCCGGAAAAATTGCATTGGCTGCCAATAATGTGCAGGTTCCCGGACCTATATCATCCAATGTACTGGATTTTGTAGGATATGGCTCCAACGCAGATCAGTTTATGGGTGACGGCCCGGCTCCGTCTCCAACAATAACAACGGGGATCAAAAGGATAATGGGCAGCAGCAATGACAATCAGGTTGATTTCTCTCTTGAGGGTACTGCAAAGTCCGGTTTTGTACAAAATCCATTTATAAAAGGTAATGAAATTGTTTTCGGATCCGAAATTACTGATGTCAAAGTGTATGATACCTTCAGACGTGTCGTGAAAAAAGCCCCTACAAAGACGGCCTTAGCTCTCGATATTGCAGAATTACCTAAAGGAACTTATATTGTAACAGGAACAATTAATAATGTCCCTATTTCTCAGAAAATTGTAAGGGATTAGTTTTTTATAGAGAAGGCTACCTTACACTAAGATAGCCTTTTATTTTTTTAGTACTTCGTTAATACCCGGCATTAAAAATATAGCCATTGTTTAATACCAACCTCTTCTGGCAGCATTAATAATGGTCCCCAGATTGAGAACAAGAGTATATCTGATCCGTTTTGCGTAGTCTTTAAATGAAGGTTCAAACCCAAGAGAAGACTGTATTGGGAAGTAAACTTCAAGGAAATCCGGAATAATTCTTACTTTTATACCGCTGTCCCAGATAAATTTTGTGGGACGGTCTTGATTTTTATAGATCCCTGCATCAGCATATACATGAAATATTTTCCATACACTGGAATCTACATTGAAGGAAGTAATCCATTTATTAACGGAGCCCGGTATAAATGATTTGAAACCTCCATCAGCCAAAATAAATTGCTGAGAAAGGATACCACTGTTGGCACTTTCACCCAAAAGACTGTAGGAAAAAGCATAATTTGAAACCCTTGAAATTCCGTAATTAAATAAATTATTTCGGGTGTCATTTCTTAAAAAGTATCCCGCAAATAGACGTAAACTCAGTTTTTGTTTTGGGGCAAATTCCCATCTGTAAAAGGCTTCAGCTGTAACTTTATTGAAATCTTCCATTCCCTGTGTGCTGATGCTGAAACTCTTTTCATGAATCATCTGATTGTCACTATAGCCATACCCAAAGCTCCATAGGTTATACTTTTTGTAATCATTATTAGCAATCATAACAGGGCTGAGATCTCTGTCGAAATAATTATAAGACATCCCAATGCTTCTGCTTATGGTACTTCGGGGATCTTTCCTAAAGCTTATATTAGAAAGTACCGATGCTTTTCGGTAGGCCAATCCATAATCATAGTGGAAATAAGATCCGGAAACTCCAAAAGTAAGGCTTCGAATGATACTTTCAGCAGGTAGAAAAGAATAGGAGACTGCTCCCGATCCGGTTAGCTTTCCTGTTCCTGAACTGTACATTGGTGTAAATGAATACAAAAATTTCTGATCAAAGAATGATTGGTTTTTAAGATTGATTCCTAAAAGAAATTTATCGTAGGTATTATTAAAACGTACTCTCGGACTGATATAGATCTCATTGTATTCAGGATCCGGAATGTCTTTGATGAGTTTTAGCTTGATTTTTTTAGCATTCGAAAATATACCTTTTGCGTACAGGAAATTATCCCTGTAATTTGATTCCGGGAAGCTATAGCCTGTGTTTAAGGTGACTTTATAAATATTATCTGACGCAGGAAGAAATAATTCATTATTATTTTTATTTTCTTCTGTTTCTATCCAATAGGCTTTTTTCTCTCCCTCCCGGGTTTGGGTTTCCAGTTTTACAGGAATGGAGGCGCCTATATTTTTTGTGATTTTGATATGTAGAGAATCGTTCTCTTTTCTTATGTTTTTCAGCTTAAAGTTAACCCTGTTTTTCTGCTTAAGAAAATTGGTGAGGTATCCTGAGGCTTTATCTTTTTCACTGAGGTCACTCAGGAATTCTTCAGGCTTTATTTTTTTTCCGGAGTTTTGTGAAATATAATTTTTTACAACCCCATTGAAGGTGTCATTCCCCATTTTATCTGCCGAATAATCAAATAGACTTCCTGTTTCAAAGCTGCTGACAGCCATGTCATTAAAGTTACTTAATGAAGAGAAATTGTCGTCAATCTTTTGATCTAGATTTTGCAGCATGATATATTGGTAAGCCAATCCATACCGATCCAAAAGTTTCACTTTGGATGCGTGAAATATTTTTAAAGGTTTAATTCCGAATAATCTGGTCTCCGGAAGGGCGCCTAAAAGTTTGGTGTCTTTATAGAATTTTTTCAGATACTGAATCTCAAGATAAGATTTTAAACCATTTTTAAACCAGTGATCTTTCTCTTTATCAGCAATGATATTCTCATCAAGGATTTTTTTTGTTATGATTCCAAAATAATCAAGATCGGTTTTTTCAGCATCTGTAAATAACTGAAATCTGAATTTCCAGAATCTAATATCATTATTCCCGAAAAAGTCTTCCTTAGCTCTGAATTTATCCGAAATGAAAAGTGTCTGTGGAATAAAACCAATTTTATCTTTAAGAAATTTCAATTGTAAAGGCAGGAGGAATTCCAAGTTTTGTTTTTCTTCGGGTTTCAGATTGTATCCGAATTTAACTTCAGAACTGAAGCCATCAACATCAACCTTAATAGAAGGATAACTGTTGGTGGAGATTATAAATTCAGGGTCAGAATCCAGATACCCTTTAAAAGAATTCATCTGAACCTGCGGAAGATTACTTTCAATAAAACTATTGACAGGAATATCAAAATTGACGGTCCAGAAAGTATTGAAACTTACAGATTCTTCAATATCACGATATTCTTTTTTAGAAATATTGTCCGGATCAAATTGATCCGGAACAATAAAGAAATATTTTAAAGCAGTATTCTGGTCGGCTGTACCATATCCTGTAAATGTTTTATCAGGAAGCTGTATCCGGTACTGTAATTTCAAAGTAACGGCTTCGCCGGGCTGTAATGCCTCTTTTAGTGGAAGAAATAAATTCTCATCCGAAAGAGCATTGATAGAAATGGGCTGGTTTTCTGAATTTTTAATATTCAGCTCCAGAAGTTTACCCAGCTGATCAGCTTTTGCAAAGTGCAGATCATTGTTTCTGTCTTCCAGCTTTCTATAGACAAGTGAGGTTCCACGTTTATGATAGGCGGAAATCCAGTTCAGGAGTTTTATGGTTTGAAGCTGCTTATCAGAATGATTGTAATAAACAATTTCCTGATTGACTTCAAGCGTTTTTCTGTCAGCAGACAACTTTGCTTCAATGTATATGCTGTCTTTTTGTGCAGAAACCTGTACAACTCCTAAAAACAAAATAAGGCAAATCGTGATCTTTTTCAAATATAAGTGATAAAGTACCAAATATAACTTATTTTGTAAATACTTTATAGGATTTTAACCCTGAGTTGTCTTTTTTTCCAAAGAATTAATATAGGCATTCCAACCCTCAGTTTTATAAGTAATCGCTGAAGCTTCCGGATTGTCTGATTTATAAATTCCTCTTCCTACGATGATGAAATCTGTATGTAAGGTTTTAAATACATGTTCAGGGGTATTGTACTGCTGGCCTTTACCATCACCCGAATCGGCTAGATTCACTCCAGGGGTGAATAATAAAAGATCTTCCGGGATTTTATTCTGGGATACACCACCAATTACATTAGGATGGGATAAAGCTACTTTTAAAGCATCTTCACGATAGCTCGCAGTCGTTAAAGCTCCTTTAGAAGACATTCCTACGATGGCTACTACTCCTACATTTTTAAAGCAATCCAATGATTCAAATCCCCCGATAACCTGTGATGTCACAAAATCTGCCCAATCTGTAATTTTGAAAACTCCACTGGTGAACTGAAGTTCCTGAGTATTTCCGATATCTGCAAATTTTCTGTCTTCCATTAATAAAAACTGATGCTTTTCAGCAATTGCTTTTAATGGGCTAATTGTTTTTGCATAGTCAAAATCTGAGATGATATCGATATGTGTTTTCAAAGCAATGATATGAGGTCCTACTTTTTCAGCAAAATCCAATAGTTCCTGTGTTGTCGTAACATCTGCAGAAGCAATAAGGTTAGATTTTTTTGCCAAAGCGGTTTCTAATAATTTCTTTGAAACAGAATGCTGAGTACTGCTCAGCTTTTGCTCATATGAAGCTCTGGTCTCTTCTTCAAACTGAATATGATTCCCCTGTAGGAAGTCCTGAATTCTTTTTACTTCTTCATCAGATAATTCTCCTGTTTCCTGAAGAATAACACATACTTCTGAAATGTTGAAAAGAGTATGTACTCTGTATCCTTTGCTTTCCAAAAGTTGCTTTCCTCCCTGTTCTCTGTCTAAAACCACAACAATATCTGAAACTTTCAGATCTTCCTGCTCGATTTCAGGAATCGTTTCCAGCAAAGATTTTCCTGAAGTAATAACATCCTCCACCAAAAGACAGTTTTGACCTTTCTGATAAATACCTTCAATCAGCTTTTTGGTACCGTAGCTTTTAGCTTCTTTTCTTTTAATAATTAATGGAATATAACTTTCCAATGACATCGCAGTAGCCATCGGAAGTGCAGCATAAGGAACTCCGCAGATTAGATCGAAATTATCTAATGGAAGCATTTCCAATAAGTAGTTGGCAAGATTTTTTAAAATTTTCGGATCTGAAGCCAAAGGTCTTAAGTCTACATAAAATGGGCTCTCAATACCACTTTTTAAGGTAAACCTACCGAATTTGATGATACCCAGCTTGTAACACTCTAAGAAGAATTCTTTTTTACTTTCCATTATTTTTTATTAGATATTGCAAATTTAAGGATTTGAAATAAGGCTTAAAAATTTATCACCTATTTGTAAATAAAAAACCACCCTGAAGGATGGTTTTAAAGACTATAATAAACTATTATTTTATAATTTCAGCATCAATAACTTTGGCTCCGCTATATTTTTGCTCGGCTTCCCAAAGTAAAAATTTATCAACTTCTTTGATGAGCTTGGGGATAGTTAACGATAATACCGCTAAGTCATCCATTACTCCAAGTACCGGTATGGCAAATTCAGGAAGAAGGTCGATAGGGGAGATGATATATAAAATTCCGAGTAAAGGAAGAATGATGTCAATGGATTTCATTGGATAAACTCCTTTTCTCCACATTTTTACCATTCTGAATATGTCGGGAATCTTTCTCACAAAACCTTTGTGATTGATAGCTTCTTTAGCAATGTTTAACTTTGAATATTTCATTTTGTGTTTGGTTTTAAATAAGTTTTTCAACGATGTTAATTTCGCAAATCTTATACCAACAAATTATAAAATTTAGTTAAAAATGATTATTTAATAATATTGTCAATGAACTGATGCACAGTCTCTGTGTTCCAATCTCTATATGCATCTTCTTTAATAATAATCCTCCCTGTTTTATCTAAAAGAAAAGTGGTAGGAAATACTTTAGGAAGAATTTTTTCAGAAATAGGACTTTGAGCAATATACACAGGAACAGTATAATTATTTTCTTTCAAAAATTTTCTTACGTCCTCTTCCTTATCATTCATGGCAATAAGGATGAAATCAACATTATCTTTTCTGGAATCATATAGCTTCTGAATAGTAGGCCATTCTTTTCTGCACGGTGGACACCATGTTCCCCAGAAGTTCAGAAAAACAGCTTTATTCTTAAAGTTTTTAAGGTTGGTGCTTGGAGCATTAATTCCTTTAAGGTCGATATCATAATCTTCTTCACTTACATGTACAGCATTTTCAATAGTAGCAATAGGAAAGAACTGATCTTTCATAAAATTCCTTATTCCCGGCACAAAAGCAATGATGCCAATAATGACGATGAGTACAATATAAATAATGTTCTTTTTCATTTACTATTTTTTACTGTTAATAAGTGTCAGATCTATTTTATAATAAATCTAAAATTTCCTGAATAGAATCTTTACCTCTGTTTCTTGCATAATAAATCTGCAGATCATTGTAAAAACTGTCTTTTGGATATCCTTCAGGATCAGCTTTATATTTCATAAGCAGTTCATATCCATATTTTGGACGCGGACCCCATGAATTTTTTACGTTAAAATCTTTATCCAGGATAATTACCTTAGGAATAGACTCTGTTCCATTGGTTAAAAACTGATTGATCAGGCTTTTATCACTGTCTCTCAGGAAAACTCTGATTTCATTATGGCCTTCAAAAAATTTAAAAAGAGCAGGTACAGTAGCACTTGCATCTCCACACCATGCCTCGGAAATAATTAAAATCTTTCCATCGAAATTTTTATCAGCTAATTCCTTCAACTGGTCTTCATCGGGAACATACTTCTTAAGAGTTCTGTCCATTCTCTGAAGTCCCAGTTCGTAATATTGTTTGTAGTCCGCTTCCTGTTGGTCAGCTGGATTTTCTAATCTTTGTTTTGCAATTTGAAGGTATTCTTCAAATGAAATTCCTTTATCCCAGTAATTTTTCATTACCAAAAAATTATGTTTAAAAATTATTGATATTTCTTGTTTTGTTGATCAAAAAAAGATCAGCCAATACGAATGCGGCCAGAGCCTCTACTACAGGAACTGCTCTTGGAACTACACATGGATCATGACGTCCTTTTCCTTCTACAATGACAGGGTTTCCTTCTTTATCTATACTGTCCTGAGGTCTTAAAATAGTGGCTACAGGTTTGAATGCTACACGGAAGTAAATATCCATTCCATTGGAAATTCCACCCTGAATCCCTCCTGAAAGATTAGATTTTGTAGTGAAATCTGTATTGAAAGCATCATTATGCTCCTTTCCGGTCATTTTTGCTCCACAGAATCCACTGCCATATTCAAAACCTTTACATGCATTGATGTTCAGCATTGCTTTTGCCAGTTCTGCCTGAAGTTTTGAAAATATAGGTTCACCAATTCCCACAGGAACATTTTTAATAACGCAGGTAATAGTTCCACCGATGGTATTGCCTTCTTTTTTGATTTCTTTAATTTTTGAAATCATTTTTTCAGCAGTTTCCGCATCCGGACAACGTACGTCATTGCTTTCTGTCTGAGAAAAATCCAAGGCCTGATAAGGTTTCTCACAGAAGATATCTCCTACAGAAGAAACGTAAGCATTTATTTCAAGTTCCGGTAGAAGCTGTTTGGCAAATGCACCCGCAACTACCCAATTCATTGTTTCTCTTGCTGAAGATTTTCCGCCTCCACGATAATCCCTAAACCCAAATTTCTGGTCATAGGTGAAATCAGCATGACTTGGACGATATGCACCAGCAATATGGTCATAATCTTTTGATTTCTGATTTTCGTTTTCGATGATAAAACCGATTGGTGTACCCGTTGTTTTTCCGTCAAAAATTCCTGAAAGAAACTTTACTGTGTCACTTTCTTTTCTTTGGGTAACAATAGCAGACTGCCCCGGTTTTCTTCGGTTCAGTTCGTGCTGAACTTTTTCGAGATCTACCGTTAAACCTGCCGGAAAATTATTGATGATACCGCCATAAGCCACTCCGTGACTTTCTCCAAATGTTGTAAGACTAAGAAGATTACCTAATGTGTTGAACATAATACAAAATTACCTTTTTTTCTCCAGATAATAAAGTTTCAGTATTTGTTCTATTTATCAGTGTCTTTGATATTATTGATAACATGTTCTGCTTCCATTTTCTCTCTGGAAATGAACTTTTTCCAGATAAATCCTTTTCTGATATCCTTTTTATCGGAAAGTTGAGGGAATATTCCTGCTTTGACGTCGTCAAAAATAAAACTTGTTGATATGGCGGGAAGAGGAGTGTCAAAATTAAAAGGATAATTTTTAGAAACATTGAATTTTAAATTGCCAACCTCAAAGGTGTTGTATTGCTGATATTCATAGGTTGATGGTTGGTAAAATTGTTTTTTTTCAAATCCGGCGATGAAATTTCCGGGTCTAAAACTTGGAAGATGTTCCTGAATGAAATTGGGGAAAGACAATATGGAAATAAAGAATATACTCAAAGCTGAGAAAACGGTGATTGATTTTCGTTTGTCAAAATATTCATAACAGAATATAAAAAATATCACAAAGAACACGTCTATAAAAAATCTGTATTGAGCTGAAAAAGCAAGCACAAGTATACTTTTTATCAATACTGAAATACAGAGTAAAGAGATCAGCTTTCTTTTTTTGATCCAGGCAAATGCTGAGAAAGCAATCAGGCTTACAATAAACAGGATGTTGATGTTGGATTTTATTCCGTCTAGGAGAAACCAGTTTCTGATGTGATCAAATGTTGAGAACCTTTGAATTTCTTCATAGGAATACTGCATATCATAAGTTTTCTGAATGGCATATTGTGAAGAAGTTTTTAAGATCTCGGGGTTAGGTTTCCAGGGCATTCCCAATTCGCCAATGGCAACAGGAAATATAGGATAGCCAAATGTCCAGATGTTTTTTGCAAAAAATACGAGGAGAATAAAAATTCCAAAAAGCAGTTTTTTAAAATCTGATTTAAAAATAAAAACAGCACAAAGGAAAGTGAGTATGGGCAGCCAGATCATGGTAGGCTTTATGGCAAAAATAAAAATGGAAAATGCAAAAAGAAGTGTTGTGTTTCTGTTTCCTGCTGTTATTTCATTCAAAATAATTAAAGAAAGAGCAATCACTGGAAGATCGGGGCTTGGTGATTGTGAGAACAATAATAATACAGGGAGAAAACATAGATGAATCCATGCTTTTCTTTCAGTAATATAAATGGTATAAATGATCAATAGGATGGTATTGATTCTTAAAAAGGGATCTGAGAAATTTGAGAACCCGGCCTGGAAAATATGCCATATAGACATTTGCCCCAATGTAAAGTCAAGGTTGGAAATTCCTTTTATCAATCCATATTCAGTAAGCCATTTTATGGTGGGTACATAATAGCCAAAATGATCTAGTATATATGGAGAAAATGTACCGGCTAACATAATAATAAATGATACTGTGGTCATTAAAAAAATATCCTTTCCCGAAAAGTGGTATAACTCCCGGTACAGTTTATTTTTAAAAAAGAAAAGAAATCCTAATGCAAGAGTACCTATTTCTACATAAATATTCAGGGGAATAAAAAAAGAAAAAAGGGTCCATCCTATGCTTATTCCTAAAATACCTGCTAAAGCTTTTCCTGCAAGACCCGGAAGAGGACTGCCCCAGAAAAAGTCCATGATTTTACCTGCACCTATCAAGACAGGTATGATAAAAATAGCAGAAAAAAGAATCAGTATCATAAAAAAAGATTGCTTAAAAATAAGCAATCTTTATATTGTATTGTGAAAAAATATTATCTGCGTGGCTGTACTCTGCCGTCTTTTCTGTCTCCTGATCTCCCTATGGCATATCCTGTAGCGCCACCTACGACACCACCAATTACAGCTCCAAGACCTCTGTTGTTCTTAGAGATAATAGCTCCTGCAGCAGCCCCACCTACAGTACCAATGATGGTTCCCTTAGCAGCTTTACTCATCCCTTTTTTTGTAGTTGTACCTTGTGAAGAACTGCTTCCGTTATCTGCATAGTCTCCATTGCTTCCTCCGGAATTGGAGTTAGAGTTAGAACTAGAACCGGAGTTTCTATCTCTGTAGATGGTTCTGGTTTCTCTTATCACCTGTGGCTTTGAATTATTTGCAGCTTTTGCTTTCTTGCTTTCTGAGATACTGTCAGATTTTTTCTGTGCTTCGTAAACCAGCTTTTCCTTTTCAATGGCTAGTTTCTGCTTTTCTATTTCAAGCTGCTTAGCTTGAAACTCAAGTTTTTGTACTTCCAGAGACTTTTCAGCAACGCTGTTGTTATCATCTTTTTTGCAGGCCGTCATTAAAAAAACGGATAAAAAACCGGCTAATATTACCTTTTTCATAATTCAAATTTTAATAAGCTAGAGCCTAAACGACTGTAGTTTTAGTTTTATTTCCAATTATGAAGCCAAATTTCAGTTAAAGGATGTTAAAATTATCAAAATGGATAAATGTTAATAAATGAAACATGATAAATGTCGTATGAAAACTTTGTATTCTAGTACAGTTCTTGCTATTTATTCAGAAGTTTTTCAGTGTTGGAAAATTAAAAGTTTTTTTGAACAATTGTAAATTTTAATTAATTAATAGTTTTCGTTGAATTAATCTGAGATCATTAATTTTGAGAAACTAAATTACTTTCAATATGAAAAAAACAACATTTACAGCACTGGCTTTCATCGGATTGTTGGGTACTGCTGTTTCATGGTCTTCTACTGATAACGGGATGAAGACAGAGTCGCAAGCACGTCCAGAGGTATCAAAGAGTGAAACAAAAGCACAAACTTATAAAATACGATATGGTTTGCTTTCTAAAAACGGAACAAAAATTCTTTCCGGAAGTCATGATGTAGGAAGTTTTCTTGCTGAAAATATGGCTACGGGAGATGTGTATGATACGTATTACAGTGGAGGTTTTCAGGCTTTACCTCAGTATTATGAAGGAATCCCTGAAGGAACCTATACTTTTTCTGCAATGCAGGGACAAGGTGCCTGGACTGGCTATGGATCAGTTGTAGCGACTGTTTCAGATGCCCAAGTAGATGCTGACGGATATATTACAGTATATATTCCAATAACTTGGGAAGAATAATATTGCATAAAACAAAATATTTAGTAAATTTACCAACCTCTTAAAAGAGTGTTTTTAATTAATTATTAAGTTAATTACTTTGTTTACTTAATTTATACTCATTATTTCATTCGTGGTAAAATCAATCATAGATGTAATTATAACATAAATAGTAAACAATTTTAAGATATTCTGTTTGGATTTTTCTGAATAGATTTTTTTCATCATTTGTGTTTTTTAGGCCTCCTGATTGGAGGTCTTTTCTTTGTATGATTAATGAAGAAAATAACCTTTAATGGGGGGATGATTTTACTCATCAACTAAAGACCTAAGGTTAAGTATTTTTCAAATAATAGCTTTAGATATACCCGCTAAAAGGTATTGTAAATAATTCTCTGTTAAGAAATTGTATTTCATACTTATGATCTGATGATAAAAAAACTCCTCAAAAAATGAGGAGCTGTTTATTATAAATGTAGAGTTACTTTTATCTTGTTGATCAAACGATGAAGAGTACTGGTCTGATAAGCCAGGAGTCGGTAGATCTCTTCGGAATTGGTGTAGGTTTCAGGAACATTGAGATTGTTGATCTTCTTAATTCCTCTTCTTTTCATGGTATCATAAATCACTTTAGCAAATGATTCTTTTGCTCCCTGCTTACTGCTGTGCTGTGAAATGCCATCGGAATGAAGTCTGTAGAGGTATAAAGGTTCTTTGATGTATTTTACATCACCATATTCCAGAATTTTCAAATACAGATCCTGATCTACAGCGCTTCTAAGTGCTGGATTAATACCCGAGGTTTTTAAATACGCTTCTTTTTTAAAAGTAAAAAAATGGGCAAACTGAATAGGGCAATTAAAAAAATACCGGCTGTTGTAAACTTGTTTGGTGCTGGCAAAAATCTTATCAGGGACAAGATTATCATCACACAGCATCATTTGAGAATAGGTAGCAACAATATCGGTTGTATTGGCAAATTCATTGATTGTTTTTTCCAACGCTTGTGTATAGATAGCATCATCAGGGTCAAGGTAGGCGCATAGCTCTCCCTCTGCATATTTCATGCATTCTCTCTTGGTAAATCCACAGCCCTGATTCACTGCATTATGATACAGTTTGAAACGGGGGTCATCTTTGATAATTGACTTTATAACTTCTACTGAATCATCCGTAGAGGCATCGTCAACAATGATGGCTTCCCAATTTTCATAAGTTTGATTGACTAATGAATTATAGCAGTCCCTAAAATACTTTCCATTATTATAGTTGGCTATAAGTATAGAAAATTTTATCACGTTTTTTTGAGTTAAGTTTAATTTAATGTGTAAAACTATAAAAGAATATCCATGAAAAACATATCTTTAGTCATAGTATAATTGATATATTTTTCTTATTTTACAAGAATTTACTATTGTTTAATTTGAAATTGGTAAGATAAAATAAAAACTATTTTATGAGTTCAATCATAAAATAATAATAATAACTAGTATATTTTTGAAAAAAGATTAATTATTTTATTTCTGATATATAAAAATTTTTTTCATCATTTGTGTTTTTTAAGGCCTCCTCTGGAGGCTTTTTAGTTGAAAAAACACTAATGAAAAAAAAATCTGTTATCAAAAAAAGGTCAATCCTAATCAAAAATTGATTTTCATACATCAGAGATTTGAAACATTTCCTGTTTCTTTTTCAATGATAAGGTTGCCATTTTTGCTCATGTCAGTTATTTTATGGCTAAGTCTGATATGGCTTGTCA